>JAIYAJ010000035.1 GCA_027489105.1 Zymomonas sp.
CAATATGGAGCGCGGCAAGGCGCTGATGGCCTTCGTCCTCGACCGGATGGACGATCGCCTGCGCCGCAAGGCCGAGCGCGAGGTAAAGCGCAAGACCGCGACCGCCGGCCGCAAGCTGCGCCTGCCGGGCAAGCTGACCGACTGCGCGAACGACGCGCCCGAGGGGACCGAGATCTTCATCGTCGAGGGCGACAGCGCCGGCGGGTCTGCCAAGCAGGCGCGCGATCGCAAGACCCAGGCGATCCTGCCGATCCGCGGCAAGATCCTCAACGTCGCCTCGGCCAACAGCGCCAAGATCGGCGCGAACCAGGAAATCGCCGACCTGATCCAGGCGCTCGGCTGCGGCACGCGCGAGCGCTGCAACGTCGATGTGCTCCGCTATGAGCGGGTCGTGATCATGACCGACGCCGATGTCGATGGCGCCCATATCGCGACCTTGCTGATGACCTTCTTCTTCCAGGAGATGCCCGACCTCGTCCGCGAGGGGCATCTCTACCTTGCCCAGCCTCCGCTCTACCGCCTGACGGCGGGCGCCAAGAGCGTCTATGCCCGCGACGACGAACATCGGCGCGAGATCGAGGCCAAGGAGTTCAAAGGCAAGAAGGTCGAGGTGTCGCGCTTCAAGGGCCTGGGCGAGATGAACCCCCAGCAGCTGCGCGAAACCACGATGGACCCGAAGACCCGCACATTGCTGCGCGTCACCCTGCCGCAGGAATATGAGGAGCGCGCCGGCATTCGCGACCTCGTCGACCGGCTGATGGGCAAGCATCCCGAACACCGCTTCGCCTTCATCCAGGCGAACGCCGCCAGCGTCGATGAAGAGGTGATAGACGCCTGATCGCGTCGCGCGTCCCGCGCTCAGAAGCGCGGCGTCAGCGCCTCGTCGCGCAGGCCTCGCCAGATGCGGACGGCCTGCACCGTCTCGGGCACGTCATGCACGCGCAGCAGCTGGACGCCGGCCTGTGCGCCGTGCAGCGCCAGCGCGATCGACCCGCCGAGCCGCTGATCGGTCGGCGCCTCGTCCGACAGCGCGCCGATGATCCGCTTGCGGCTGGCCCCGAGCAGGATCGGGCAGCCGAGACCGTGGAACAGCGCCAGACCGTTGAGCAGCTGCAGATTGTGCCGCAGCGTCTTGCCGAAGCCGATGCCCGGATCGACGATGATCCGCGACCGCGCGATGCCCGCCGCCTCGGCAAAGGCGATGCGTTCGGCCAGCCAGTCATAGACCTCGATCAGCGCATCCTCATAATGCGGGCTCTGCTGCATCGTCGCGGGGTCGCCCTGGTGGTGCATCAGGATGACCGGACAGTCGCGGCCTGCGAGCAGCGCCGCCGAGGCCGGATCATGGCACAAAGCGGAGACGTCGTTGACGATCGCTGCCCCCGCATCGAGCGCCGCTTCCATCACGCCCGCCTTGCGCGTGTCGATCGAGACGGGGATGCCCTGCCCGGCCAGCGCGCGGACGACCGGCTCAACGCGGGCGATCTCCTCACGCAGCGCGACCGTCTCGGCGCCGGGCCGGGTCGACTCTCCCCCGACATCTACAATCGCCGCGCCGGCAGCAATCATGGCAGCAGCCGATGCCGCAGCGGCCTGCGGATCGCGCAGATGCCGCCCGCCATCGGAAAAGCTGTCGGGCGTCATGTTGAGGATCAGCATCACCTGCGGCTGATCGAGCATCAGCCGCCGATCGCCCAGAGTCAGCGGCGCACGGGGTGCCGCGATCCGCGCGATAGTCTCCCGCGCCGCTTCGGCCTGATTCTGGGTCAGGCAGGCGAGGAACGCCTCCAACTCCGCCAGCGGCACCCAACGGGTGCCGGTCCTGCGGCCGCCATCGACCAGCAGCACCTCATAACCGGTAAACCAGAGCGCCCCCCCTGCGAGGCGCTCCACCACGCCGTCATGGCCGAAGGGCGAGGCGAGAAAGCCGCCCGGCTGAAAATAAAGGCGCGCATAGCGGGAGATGGTCTCGGTCGTCATGCCCCCTCGCTATCGCCGGGGGCGGCGGCTGACCAGCCTCATCAACGGGAAGCGGCAGGCCGTGCCCTGCGCGCCCGCGACCTCAGTCGCCCAACTGGGCGAGATGCTTCTGGCGCAGGCTGTCGATCGGCTGCAGGCCTTCGGGCGTGTCGATGTGCCAGAAGCTCCAGCCGTTGCACGAGGGGGCGTCCTGAAGCAGCGCGCCCAGGCGGTGGATCGATCCGGTGGTGCCGCAGCTGCTGGCAAGCACGCCGTCGGCGCGCACCTGCGCGGTCCAGCGGCGGCGGGAGTCGCTGAGGACCGAGCCCGGCGGGATCAGGCCGCTTTCGACCAGCAGGCCGAAGGCCACCCGGGGGGCCGCCTTCTTCTCGGGGATCGACAGCATCGCGCTCTCGTCGAGCGGCAGCGTCGCCGCGATCCGCTGGCTGGCGACCTTGATATATTTGTCCTCGCGCTCGATGCCGATCCAGCGGCGGCCGAGGCGGCGCGCGACGGCACCGGTGGTGCCGGTGCCGAAGAAGGGATCGAGAACCAGATCGCCCGGTTCGGTGCAGGCGAGCATCACGCGGTAGAGCAGCGATTCCGGCTTCTGGGTCGGGTGGGCCTTGGCGCCGTCGTCGCCCTTAAGCCGCTCACCGCCCGAACAGATCGGCAGTGTCCAGTCGGACCGCATCTGGATGTCGTCGTTGAGCGCCTTCATCGTGCGGTAGTTGAAGGTGTATTTCGCCTTCTCCGCCTTGGAGCACCAGATCAGCGTCTCATGCGCGTTGGTGAAGCGGGTGCCCTTGAAATTGGGCATCGGGTTCGCCTTGCGCCAGATGATGTCGTTGAGGATCCAGAAGCCCTGATCCTGCAGCGCGGTGCCGACGCGGAAGATGTTGTGATAGCTGCCGATGACCCAGATCGTGCCGTCATCCTTCAGGATACGGTGCGCCTCGCGCAGCCAATCGCGGGTGAAGCGGTCATAGGTCGCGAAGGTGTCGAACTTGTCCCAGTCGTCATTGACCGCATCGACCTGGCTGACATCGGGCAGGTGGAGGTCGCCACCCAGCTGGAGATTATAGGGC
>JAIYAJ010000531.1 GCA_027489105.1 Zymomonas sp.
ACCTGTGCCGCGACCCTAAGGTCGTGGGTGATGAAGATCATCGTCAGCCCCATGTCCCTCTTGATATCGCCAAGCAGATTCAGGACCTCCTTTTGGACGGACACGTCCAGGGCCGACACGGCCTCGTCGGCTATCAGGATCTTCGGTTCCACCATCAGGGCGCGAGCGATGCAGATTCTCTGCCTCTGCCCTCCGGAGAACTGCGCCGGATACCTGTTAAGAGCGTCTTCGCTGAGACGGACGACGCGCAGGAGTTCACGCGCCTTCTTCAAAGCCACGCTCTTGGACACGCCGAAGTTGATCGGCCCTTCGATGATCTGATCGGCGATCGTGCGCCGCGGGTTGAGGGACCCATAGGGGTCCTGGAAGACGATTTGGATGTCCTTCCGAAAACTCCTCAACGCACTTCGAGGCAGGGCCGCCAGATCCTTGCCATCGATGATAATCTTGCCCTCGTCCGGGTCGATCAGCCGGATCAAGCACTTAACCAGCGTCGACTTGCCGGATCCCGATTCCCCAACGATTCCGAGCGTCTGGCCCTTCGCAAGCGTGAAGTCGATCGCCTTGACAGCTGCCACGTTGACCGCAGGCCTGAACGACGTGCCCATCGTCCTAAACGTCTTTGTCAGCCCGGTCACCGTGATCGCCGGCGGACGGCCCTCGACGGCGGGCTCTTCGGCCTTGGATCGGCGTGGCACGGCGGAGATTAAGCGCCGGGTATACGGATGCTGCGGACGGTTGAGGACGTCATCGGCCGCCCCCTGCTCGACGACGCGACCCGCCTGCATGACGATCACCTTGTCGGCGATGTCGGCCACGACATCGAAGTCGTGCGTGACGAAGACGATGCCGGCCCGATGCCGCACCTTCAACTCGCGGAACATCGCCAGGATCTGCGCCTGGGTCGTCACGTCGAGCGCAGTCGTCGGCTCGTCGGCTATCAGCAGCCGGGGGTCCATGGCGAGCGCCATCGCGATCACTATGCGCTGTCGTTGACCACCCGAGAGCTGGTGGGGGTAACTCGCATAGATCCTCGGAGGATCGGGGAGCTTGACCTCGGCGAGCAGCGCCATGGTCTTGGCCTTCCGCTCGGAGGCAGGCATCCGCGCATGCGCAGCATAGACCTCGTCTATCTGGTCACCGACGGTGTAGCAGGGGTTGAGCGCGGTCATCGGCTCCTGGAAGATCATCGCCATGCGGTTTCCGCGTAGCTTGGCGAGATCACGCTCCTTGAGTTTGAGGAGGTCGGTGCCCTCGAACAGGATCTGGCCCGCGGACGGCTTCAGCGCCTTCGGGAGGAGGCCCATCGTGGCGAAGCTCGTGATCGACTTGCCCGACCCACTCTCCCCGACGATGCAGACGATTTCGTTGGCGTTGACCGCGACGCTAAGGTCTTCGACGGCGTAGGGGCGATCGGCTCCTGCTGGGAGACTAATCGACAGGTTTCGGATCGAGAGGACCGGCGTCTCGGGAGATTGGGTCATGGTCAATTCCGCCCCTCCGGTGCCGTTACGTCGCGGATGCCATCGCCGAACATGTTGATCGCCAAGACCAGCACGAAGAGCGCGACGCCGGGGATGGTGATGAGCCAAGCGTCGAACAATAGCATCTGCTTGCCCTCCGAGATCATGAGGCCCCAGGACGGCGTCGGAGGCTGGACGCCAAGGCCCAAGAACGACAGGGCGGCTTCGAGGATGATGGCGTGAGCCATCTCGATCGTACCGATGACGATCAGGTGACTCATGACGTTCGGCAGGATGTCCTTGACGAGGATGCGCCCAACAGGCGCGCCGAGGACCTCAGCTGCAGCGACGTATTCCTGCCGTCTGACCTGCATCGTCGCACTCCGCAGCACGACCGCGAAACGGTCCCAGAGAAGCAGGCCCAGGACTAGGGTCACGACGAGGAGGCTGCCGCCGAACAAGGAGACGATGGCGAGCGCCACGAGGACGACCGGCATGGCCAGGCGGACGTTGATCATGAACGTGATCACGCTGTCGACGTAGCCGCCGAAGTACCCAGCGAGGATGCCGAGCGTGGTCCCTATGATCGCCGAGACGATCGCCGCCGTAAGGCCGATCATCAAGGAGACGCCAGCGCCGTAGAGGAGCCGCGAGAGGTAGTCCCTGCCGAGCGCGTCGGTGCCCAGCGGATTGACCCACGTGCCTCCGAGGAACACCGGCGGCTTGAGGCGGCCGCCGAGGCTCTGGACGTATGGATCGTGGGGCGCGATGAGCGGCGCGGCCAGCGCGAGGAGCACGATGACCAGGAGCACGGCGCCTGACAACAGGAGGCCGGGATGCCGGGCGGCGCGTTTGAGGACCAGCGCGCCAGGCGAAGCGACCGCCAGGTTAATGGTTGCGTCTGTCACGTCAGTTCGCCCTCAAGCGCGGATCGAGCCAAGCGTTGAGCACGTCGGCGACGACGGTGAAGAAGATGTAGAACATCGAGAAGATGAGGATCAGCGCCTGCATCGTGGGCAGGTCATTACGCGCGATCGACTGCCACGCGAGGAGCCCGGCCCCCTGCAGCGCGAAAACGGATTCGACGACGATGGATCCTCCAAGCATGAACCCCATCTGGACCGCCGCGAGGCTGACCACGGGGATGACCGCGTTGCGCAGGGCGTGCTTGAAGATCACCTTCATCCGGCTCAGGCCCTTCGCCCTAGCGGTCCTGATGTAGTCGGCCGACAGAACTTCGAGCATGCCAGCGCGTGTGAGGCGCATCAGCGCGGGCGTTGCGTAGTATCCCAGCACCACCGTCGGCATCACGAAATTGGCCCAGGTAGAGGAGCCCGAGGCGGGGAGCCAACGCAGTTTGATCGAGAACAACACGACCAAGAGTAGTCCGAACCAGAAACTCGGGATCGCCTGGCCAACCACTGCGATCACAAGCGAGATGCGGTCGAAGATCGAATTGGGTCGGACGGCTGCGAGGATGCCGAGGGGCAACGAGACGATCAGCGCGAAGGTGATGGCCAGGACGCCAAGCAGCATCGTCACGCCGATATGCTTGGCGATCAGGTCGCCAACGGGCACCTTAAAGTAATAGCTCTGGCCGAGGTCGCCGCTTAGCGCCCTGAACAACCAGTGCCCGTATTGAAAGACAAGCGGCCTGTCGAAGCCGTACTGCGCGCGGATCTGCGCAATGGTCTCCGGGCTGGCCGTCTCCCCCGCGATCGCGATCGCGGGATCGCCGGCTAGGTTGAGCATCATGAATGTGACGGCCGACACGGTTACGGCCACGAGTGCCGCCATGCGCAACTTGCCGAACAGGAACTTGATCAAGGTGAACTCCGATCCGCGATCTGGCTCCGGCGGGCGACGTCTACGCCCGCCGGGTGTGGAATGATCAGTTCCAGGACATGTCGTAGAAGCGAAGCAGCTCGTCTGCGGTCGGGTCGAACTTCAACTCCTTCGACATGGCGTAGGTGCTGGGATAGGTCCACAGCGGCAGCCAGTAGGCCTTCTCCGCGATAATCTTGAAGGCCTTGGAGTAAGCCGCCTTTCGCTTGGCCTCGTCGATCGTCGATCCGCCCTCCTTGAGCAGGTCGGCGACTTCCTTGTCCCCAGCGTAGTCCTGCTTGCCGAGGCCGAAGAACTCCGGCGTGATCGCCGCAACATCGGAGATCGAGCTCGAGCCATGGGTGAGGAAGGCCATCGGCACGTTCCCCTCCATGTGGCGCGACGCCAGCGCCGAGTACTGGAGCATGCTGAGGTTCACCTTGATGCCCACGGCCGCGAGGTTGTTGATCATCGCCTCCGCCTGGGGACGGTCGCGGTAGGCTCCCATCTCGATGGTGAAGCCGTTGGGGAAGCCGGCGGCGGCCAGGAGCTGCTTGGCCTTGGCCGGATCGTAGGCGTAGGTCGCGACATTCTGCTCGCAGCCGAACTGGACCGGCGAACAGGCGCTCGGGATCACCTGCGAACCCTCGCCGACGAGCCCTGCGACGATGCCCTTGCGATCAACGGCGTAGTTGATCGCCTGGCGGACGCGCACGTCGGCAAGCGGGCTCTTGGGGTTCGAGCGGTTCATCGCGTCGAGCGTGACGAATCCGATGCGCATGGTCGGCTTCTGAGTCACGTTGAATTGGCCGGTGCCGCCAAGCTTCGTCGCGATGTCAGCGGGGAACTGCCACATGAAGTCCAGATTCCCCGACATCAGCTCAGCCAGCTGCGTGTTGACGTCGCGGATGGTGCGGACCTCGACCTTGGAGATGGTCGGCGAACCCTTCGGGCCGCCGAAGTAGTTGGGGTTCTTTT
Organism: Zymomonas sp.; assembly: GCA_027489105.1. Next base: position 4,266 of record JAIYAJ010000531.1, read on the forward strand.
CGAGGGTGAACCCGGCACCCGGCGAGACCGAGACCACCCGATAGGGACCAGTCCCAACGGGCTTGACCGCCATCTCTGAGGCCCCGACCTTCTCGTAATAGTCCTTCGGGTACATCGGCATGGACGCGCCGAGCACGTTGAGGGCAAGGGGATAGGGCGCGTGCAGATGGAGCTTGACGGTATGAGCATCGACCTTTTCGGCCGACTTCATCCATTTGACCTTGTCGTAAACGACGATCTTGTTGGCCGGGTTAGTGATGTAGCCGACGGTAAAAACTACGTCGTCGGCATCGAACGCCTCGCCATTAGAGAATTTAACGTTTTGGCGTAGCTTCAACTCCAAGGTCGTGTCGTCGACCCACTTCCAGGACTCGGCGAGGTTGGGTTTGAACTCCCCAGACTTGGGGTCTTGGTACAGCAGCCCGTCGAATATCTGCAGGCTCGAGATGTAGCCTTCCCGCGACGAGTCGAAATAGTAGTTCAGGGTGCCGACCTCGCCGGGCAGCGCGATGCGCGCGATGCCGTCAGCCTTGCCGGCCCAGGCTGGCGAGCCTGCCACAGCGGCCAACATGCTGGCCGTCATCAAGAGTGTGGAGAACCTCATGCTTATCCCCTTTTTGTTGACGAGGGAACAATTGGCCGGATTGGTCCGACCGCCCCCTAAGATTGACGTCGCAGCGTAGCAGGCGGGCTTGGCGCAAGCGTCTCGCTCGACAAGAGAAGCGTTGCCGAAACGGCAACGACGATCGCTAGAGCGCGACGCCCGGCTATGTAATCCCCCGCGGCGTCGGGCTGGAGATCGCAAATCTCTGCGATTCCTAGTGAGAGAAAAATTGTAAAGAAGGTGCCGCCCATGCCTCTTAAGCGCCAACTTTGCCCTGATTTTTTATAAGATCTTCGAGGTTTTTCGCCGTGAGGGTGTAGTGCCCGTGGCCTATGGTCGAGAGATTACAGCAGCGCCGTGTTGCGATATCGGCAACGTGAAGAATTGCGCGAGCCCTCGGTCAAGCCGGGGTGGATCATGTGCTGATCTGTGGACCTCTTTCGTCGAATCCGCCGAACGAGGATGGCGATCGCTGCTTGGGTCTGGCTGGCACTCCCGCAACCGTCGCCCCCGCGGGAACCGACGCCAGGACCACCGATCCGGCGGCGACAACGCTGCCCTCTCCAATTTCGATCCGGCCCAAGATGGTCGCGCCGGCACCGATTGTGCAGCCACGTCGCAAATGTGGGTGCCGGACATCGCCGACGCTCTTGAAGCTGCTACCCAGAGTCACGCCGTGCCAGATGCTGACATCGTCCTCGATGACGGCGGAGCTGCCGATGACGACACCAACGCCATGATCAATCCAGACTCCTCGCCCGAACGTGGCTGCGGGATGAATGTCGGTCGAAAAGACGCGCCCTAAGATCGTCTTGACAGCGAAAGCCAGCTCGAACCGTCCTTTCTTCCAGAAGACATTCGCGATCCGATGGGCAAGCACTGCCTGTACTCCCCTTTCGCAAAGGAGCGTCATGATCGCGCCGCGCGCATGCGGGTTGTATCGGCCCGTGAAGGCGATGTCGGCGAGGGTCGCCCCGTAGATATCAGGCGAAAGATGGAGCGCCTCGAGGACCGTAGCGCGCATCTCCGAGCGGGAAGTGGGATCGGGAACGGCACTTCCCAATACGTCCGCCATCAGCTCCAGATCGTCGGTATGAGCCGCTGGGTCGAGGCCGAGCAGGGCAAAAGCCCTTGGCTCGTGCCGGTGGAGCGCGAGAGCGCCTTCCAACAAGGTCATCTTGGGAGATATGGCGACGTCAGGCGCCGAAATCGTTTCGTCCGCTAGGCCCATGCGAGCATCTCCTGTCCCATGGTGAGCGTCAGTCCACATAAGAGGGAATGGGATGGGACGCCGCCATCGCGCGCAGCGTTTCGATCCGCCGTGCGTCGACGCCGCCGGCGGGGCCCGCGTTGAATACCGCGGCGAGTTCGCCGCCCAAACGGGAGAACTCCGCCTGCTCGAGCCCCCGGATCGTCAGGGCCACACTGCCGAAGCGGAAGGCCGTGCGTGGCTGGCCGTCAGGCCCGGGCGCGCGCATCGCGTTGCCGAGGACCCCGTAGGAGGCAAGTTTCGCGACGAGCTCGGGCTGCGTCCAAGCTTCACCGGTGAAAGTCATCACCATGTGCGAGTCCGTGCCTCCAGTGTACAGATCGACGCCTCCGGCCTGCAGGCCCTCTGCCAGC
>JAIYAJ010000014.1 GCA_027489105.1 Zymomonas sp.
GCACGGATCGCCGCGACATAGCCGCCGGGGCCGGCGCCAATGACGATCACGTCGAAATCATAATCGGACATTGTCATTTCCTTATTCGCCGCGCCGGCCTCCCCCCGCCCATTGGGCAGGAAGAGGCTCCGGCCTTACGGCCGGGGCGACGATGACGCTTAGAGGTCGATCAGCAGACGGGTCGGATCCTCGATCGCGTTCTTGAGCGCGACGAGAAAAGTGACCGCTTCGCGACCGTCGATCAGGCGGTGGTCGTAGCTGAGCGCGAGATACATCATTGGGCGCGCAACGATCTGGCCGTCGCGGACGACCGGCCGATCCTCGATCCGGTGCAGGCCGAGCACGCCCGACTGCGGCGGATTGATGATCGGGGTCGACATCAGCGAGCCGAAGACGCCACCATTGGAAATGGTGAAGGTACCGCCCTTCATCTCTTCCAGCTTCAGCGTGCCGGCCTTTGCGCGGGTGCCGAAGTCGCCGATGGTCTTCTCGATCTCCGCCACCGACAGGGTCTGCGCGTCGCGGATCACCGGAACGACCAGACCGTTCGGCGCCGACACGGCGACCGACACGTCGACATAATCGCGATAGACGATCTCGTCGCCCTCGATCGACGCGTTGACGGCGGGCACGTCGCGCAGCGCCATGCAGGCGGCCTTCACGAAGAAGCCCATGAAGCCCAGGCGAACGCCGTGCTTCTTCTCGAACAGATCCTTGTACTTGGCGCGCGCCTCGATCACCGCCGTCATGTCGACGTCGTTGAAGGTGGTCAGCATCGCCGCCGTATTCTGCGCTTCCTTCAGACGGCTCGCGACCGTCTGACGGAGGCGCGTCATGCGGACGCGCTCTTCCTTGCGGCCACCAGCCGACGAGACAGCAACAGCGGCGACCGGCGCCGGGGCGACGGGGGCGGCCTTGGGCTGGCTCTTCGCGGCGGCGACGACATCGTCCTTGGTCAGGCGGCCATCTTTGCCGGTGCCCCTGATCTTGGTCGGGTCGACGCCATATTCGAGCACGGCGCGGCGAACCGACGGCGACAGCGTCACCGGATCGCCCGGTTCCTCGTCGGCCGGGGCCGCAGCGGGCTCCGCCGGGGCAGCCGCCTCGGCCTTGCCGACCGCAGTCTGATCTTCGACCGCCGGGGTTGCGGCCGTCGCGGCGGTGGCGCCTTCAACGACCCGCGCGATGACCGCGCCGACATTGACCGTGTCGCCCTCGGCGACGACCAGTTCGCCCATAACGCCCGCGACGGGCGACGGCACTTCGACCGCGACCTTATCGGTCTCGAGGCTCGCAATCGGTTCGTCGGCCTTCACCGCCTCGCCCGGCTTCTTGAGCCACTGGCCCAGCGTCGCCTCGGTGATCGATTCACCGAGCGTCGGAACAACCACATCGGTAGCCATCTTACTTACCCTTCGATTCGTGGCCGAGCGCGTCGGCGATCAGTGCCGCCTGCTGGACGGCATGGTTGCGGGCGAGGCCGGTCGCCGTCGCTGCGGCGGCCTTGCGGCCCGCATAGACGGGACGCTTCGGTACGCCCCCATTTTCGATGAGAACCTTCTCGATATAATGCTCGACGAAGGTCCAGGCGCCCTGGTTCTTCGGCTCTTCCTGTGCCCACACCACGGTTTCGAGGTTGGGCATCCGGCTGAAGAAGCTGATCAGCGCATCCGCCGGGAACGGATAGAGCTGCTCGAGGCGCAGGATCATCGTGTTCTTGTCGCCCGCTGCATCGCGCGCTTCGGCCAGCTCATAATAGAGCTTGCCCGACACGAGCACGACCCGACGCACGTCGGCATCGGCCGGCGGGTTGGTGTCGCGCAAAACGCGCTGGAACCGGCTCTCGCCCATCATCTCCTCGGCCGTCGACACCGCCGACTTGTGGCGGAGCAGGGACTTCGGCGTCATGATGATCAGCGGCTTGCGGAACTGGCGAACCATCTGTCGGCGCAGAATATGGAAATAATTGGCCGGCGTGGTGCAGTTGGCGACCTGCATATTGTCTTCCGCGCACAGCTGCAGATAGCGCTCGAGGCGTGCGGAGCTGTGCTCCGGCCCCTGCCCTTCATAGCCGTGCGGCAGCAGCATCACGAGGCCGTTCACGCGCAGCCACTTCGCCTCACCGGACGAGATGAACTGATCGATGATGACCTGCGCGCCATTGGCGAAGTCGCCGAACTGCGCCTCCCACATGACCAGCGTGTTAGGCGCCGCCGATGCATAGCCATATTCGAAGCCCAGCACGCCGAATTCCGACAGCGGGCTGTCGAGCACCTGGAAACGCCGGTCCATCGCGGACAGCGGGATATACTTGTGCCCATCCTTCTGGTCGACCCAGACGGCGTGACGGTGGCTGAACGTACCACGGCCCGAATCCTGGCCCGACAGACGCACGCCATAACCGTCGCGCAGCAACGAGCCGAAAGCGAGCGCCTCCGCCGTCGCCCAGTCGAAGCCCTTGCCGGACTCGAACATTTCCTTCTTGGCATCGAGGATGCGCGCCAGCGTCTTGTGGATCGACAATCCCTCGGGAACAGTGGTCAGCTGCTTGGCCAGTTCGCCGATCCTGTCGGCGCTGATACCGGTCACCGCGGCGCGACGCTCGGTGATTGCTTCGCGCGGCTCCGCGAAGCCGGTCCAGTCGCCCTCGAACCAGTCGGCCTTGTTGACCTTGTAGCTCTTGCCCGCCTCGAACTCGGCCTCGAGCTGAGCGACGAACTCTCCCTCGGTCTGCGGCGTCCAGTCGGCGTCGATCACGCCTTCTTCCACCAGACGCGCGCTGTAGAGCGCGCTGACCGGCGGATGCTTGCGGATCTCCTCATACATCAGTGGCTGGGTGAAGCCCGGCTCGTCGCCTTCGTTATGGCCGAAGCGGCGATAGCACCACATGTCGATCACGACGTCGCGCTTGAAGGTCTGGCGGAACTCGGTCGCTACCTTGCAGGCCCAGGTCACGGCTTCGGGATCGTCGCCATTGACGTGGAGGATCGGCGCCTGGACCATCTTGGCGATGTCCGACGGATAAGGCGACGAGCGGGCGAACTGCGGCGAGGTGGTGAAGCCCACCTGGTTGTTGATCACGAAGTGGATCGTGCCGCCGGTGTTGTAGCCGCGCAGGCCGGAGAAGCCGAAGCACTCCATGATGATGCCCTGACCCGCGAAGGCGGCATCGCCGTGCAGCAGGATCGGCAGGACCCGCGAACGCTCGAGATCGTCGACCTTGGTCTGTTTGGCGCGCGCCTTGCCCAGAACGACCGGATTGACACACTCCAGGTGGGACGGGTTCGGCGCCAGGCTCAGGTGGACCTTGTTGCCGTCGAACTCGCGGTCGGTCGATGTCCCGAGGTGATATTTGACGTCGCCCGAGCCGCCGACATCGGCGGGGTTGGACGAACCACCGGCAAATTCGTTGAAGATCGCGCGATAGGGCTTCTCCATGACGTTGGAGAGCACATTCAGACGGCCGCGATGGGCCATGCCGATCACGACCTCGTTCACGCCGTAAGCGCCGGCATATTTGATCACCGCTTCGAGCGCGGGGATCATCGACTCACCGCCATCGAGGCCGAAGCGCTTCGTGCCGACATATTTGCGGCCGAGGAACTTCTCCCACTGCTCGGCATGGATCACCTTGTTGAGAATCGCCTTCTTGCCCTCGGGCGTAAAGCTGATCTCGGCGTCCTTGCCTTCGATGCGAGCCTGCAGGAAGCGACGCTCTTCGACGTCGCTGATGTGCATATATTCGATGCCGACATTGCCGCAGTAATTCTTGCGGAGAATGGCGATCAGCTCGCGGACGGTCACGCGCTCGAGCCCCAGGAAGCCGGCGATATAGACCTCGCGGTCCATGTCGGCTTCGGTGAAGCCATGCCAGGCCGGGCTCAGATCCTCGGTCTCCTCGCGCTGCGAGAGGCCGAGCGGATCGAGATTGGCGAGCAGATGGCCGCGCACGCGATAAGTGCGGATCAGCATGATGGCGCGGATCGAGTCGAGCGTACGCCGTTCGATCTCGGCCTGGCTGAGCCCCGGCGAAACCGGCGCCGCGACCGGGGCCGGGGCGCCCTTGGCGGGCTTCGGCGGCACGGTCATCTGGGTCGGATCGAGCGCTGCGGTCAGCGAGTCGGTCGTCGACGGAGGCCAGTTGGACCGGGCCCAGCTGGGACCCGACACATCGGCTTCCACTGTCGCGAAATATGCCTGCCAGTCTGGCTGCACGCTTGCCTTGTCGGCGCGATACTGCCGATAGAGCGATTCTACGAAGGAAGCACTGACTCCCTCCGGTCCGTCGAAACCGACGCCTTCGATACCCATCTCACCATCCTTGTCTGCACCCACCCCGGGACTTAGGCCCGAAGCACAGCAATGTGGGTTGATACTGTCGTTAAATGAACGAGGCGTGAAACGCCTCCCCCGCCCGAAGGCGGAGGCAGTCCTATATTAGCCCTTGAGCACTTCCGCCAGGGTCGTGCCCAGTTCGGACGGGCTGGCCGCGACCTTGATCCCGGCCGCTTCCATGGCCGCGATCTTGTCCTCGGCGCCGCCCTGGCCGCCCGAGACGATCGCACCGGCATGGCCCATGCGACGGCCCGGAGGCGCGGTGCGACCCGCGATGAAGCCAGCCATCGGCTTCTTGCGACCGCGCTTGGCCTCGTCACGCAGGAACTGCGCGGCTTCTTCTTCGGCGGAACCGCCGATTTCGCCGATCATGATGATCGACTTGGTTTCGTCGTCGGCCAGGAACAGCTCCAGGACGTCGATGAAATTGGTGCCGTTGACCGGGTCGCCGCCGATGCCGACCGCAGTGGTCTGGCCCAGGCCGATGGCCGAGGTCTGGAACACCGCTTCATAGGTCAGCGTGCCCGAGCGCGACACCACTCCGACGGAGCCCTTCTTGAAGATCGAGCCCGGCATGATGCCGATCTTGCACTCGTCAGGGGTCAGGACGCCCGGGCAGTTCGGACCGATCAGGCGCGACTTGGAACCCTGCAGGGCACGCTTCACCCGGATCATGTCGATCACGGGAATGCCCTCGGTGATGCAGACGATCAGCGGAACTTCTGCGTCGATCGCCTCGAGGATCGAGTCGGCGGCGAAGGGCGGCGGCACGTAGATGACACTGGCGTCGGCGCCGGTGGCCGCGACCGCCTCATGCACGGTGTCGAAGTTCGGCAGGCCGATATGGGTGGTGCCACCCTTGCCCGGCGTCACGCCGCCGACCATCTGCGTGCCATAGGCCAGCGCCTGCTCGGTGTGGAACGTGCCGGTGTTGCCGGTCATGCCCTGCGTGATGACCTTGGTATTCTTGTTGACCAGGATACTCATGTGCCTGTCGAACCTTCCTTATGCCTTGGGGAGGCGTGTCCCTGAAATCGATTAGGCGAGCGAGCTGTCGATGCCCTTGCAGGCGACCAGCAGTTCCTTCACCGCGTCGACCGACACCTGCAGATTGGCCTTTGCCTCGTCCGACAGATCGATTTCGACGATCTTCTCGACGCCGTTGGCGCCGATGATCACCGGAACGCCGACATAGAGGTCGTCGACGCCATATTGGCCGGTCAGATAGGCGGCGCACGGCAGGACGCGCTTCTTGTCCTTCAGATAGCTCTCGGCCATCGCGATCGCCGAGGTGGCGGGCGCATAGAAGGCCGAACCGGTCTTCAGCAGGGCGACGATCTCGCCGCCGCCGCTGCGGGTGCGCTGGACGATCGCGTCGATGCGCTCCTTGGTCGACCATCCCA
>JAIYAJ010000433.1 GCA_027489105.1 Zymomonas sp.
CTCGCCCCAGGGGTCGACCACCAGCGAATGGCCGAAGGTCGAGCGGCCATCCTCATGTCGTCCGCTTTGCCCCGCCGCAACGACGTAGGCCCCCGCCTCGATGGCACGGGCGCGCAGTAGGATATGCCAATGCGCCTTGCCCGTCGGAACGGTGAAGGCCGCGGGAACCGAGAGCAGTTCGGCGCCCGCATCGCTCAACGCCCGATAGAGATCGGGGAAGCGCATGTCGTAGCAGATCGACAGACCGATCCGAGCCCAGGGCGTAGTCGCTATCACGCTGCGCTCGCCGGGGGCGTAAGCGGCGGATTCACGCCAGCTTTCGCCTGTCGGCAGGTCGACATCGAACAGATGGATCTTGTCGTAGCGCGCCCGGATCGTCCCGCTGGCATCTATCACAAAACCACGGTTGACGAGGCGACCGTCGCTCCCGCCCTTCAGCGCGAGCGAACCCAGGTGAACCCACAGCCCATGCTCTCGTGCGGCATCGCGCACCGCCGCCAGCACCCGGTCGTCCGCCTCTGCACACAGATGCCGGGCCGCGCGCTTGCGGTCCTGGTCGAGCAGGCCCGACATTTCGGGGGTGAAGAGCATGTCCGCCCCGCCCGCCTTCGCCTCCGCAATCGCAGCCACGAGCCGCGCGGCGTTGGCAGCGGGATCGATCCCGGAGCGGCTCTGGAAAACCGCAGCCCGCATCAGGCGGCGAGCAGCGGGTCGAGCTTGCCCGCGCGGTCGAGCGCGTGAATGTCGTCACAACCGCCGACATGGGCGCCGTCGATAAAGATCTGCGGCACGGTCGAACCGCCCTTGGCGCGCTCGAGCATCTCGGTCCGCTTGGGGCCGCCCATGCTGATGTCATATTCCTCATACGCAACGCCCTTGCTTTCCAGCAGCGACTTGGCGCGCGCGCAATAGGGGCAGAACGCCTTGGTGTAGATCTCGACCTTTGCCATTTGCCTCAATATCCTTGTTTCGCCCGAGATGTTGTCGCCGGGCCGGAATGTCAACGCGCGGGATCATCGTCGCGCACCACGCGCGCCCAGCAGAGCAGTTCGACGCGCGACGCACCGGCCTTCTTCAACGCCCGCGCGCAGGCATCGGCGGTCGCGCCGGTGGTGTAGACATCGTCGATCAGCAGCACCTTCTGGCCTTTGACCCGGCCACGGTCACGCACGGCGAAAGCCCCGTGCACCGTCTTGGCCCGCGCCACCGGCCCCTGGCCGCGCAGCGGCGGCGTCGCCCGGACGCGCTCGATCAGATCGAGCGCCAGCGTCTGCCGCCCATCCTCGGCCAGCGCGCGGGCGATCAGCGCCGACTGGTTATAGCCCCGGCTCCAGATGCGCCACCGGTGGAGCGGGACCGGTGCGATCAGCCAGCCCTCCCCCGCCGGCAGATGGCGCCGCATCTGGATCGCCACCGTCCGGGCGATCCCCGGTCGCCGGCCATATTTCAGCTTCAGCGCCAGTGCCCGTGCGATCGGACCGTAGATCACCGCCGCACGCATCGCGTCATAGGCGGGTGGATCGGCGAGACAGGCGCCGCATTCGGAACCCATGCCGGGATCGATCTCGAAGGGCTCGCCACAGCGTGCGCATTGCGGGGGGCCGAGGAAGCGCAAGGCCGTCCAGCAATCGAGGCAGAATTGATGCGGGCCGGCCGCGATCGTGCCACAGCCCGGACAGCGGGGCGGCAGCGCGAAGCGGAGCGCGACGTCGACCAGTCCCGCCATCGCTCGCATCACCACCATTGCCGCCCTTTGCGCATCTGGCTTGCCCCCTTTGCCTGCTTGTCACGCACCCCGCGCGGCGGCACAAGCGCGCACCATGGACCAGCCCGAGATTTTCGACCGCCGCCTGCGCCGCATGCGCCGCGACCGCGCCGCTCCGGATTTCGCGGCGCATGATTTCCTGATCGATCATATGGCGGGCGAACTGACCGAACGGCTGGCGATGGTGACGCGCCGCTTCGACCGCGTACTACTGCTCGGCAGCCATGACGGCAGGCTGCTCGATCGCTTCGCCGCTCCCGGCCGGAGCGTGTTTGCGGCCGATCCTGGCTTCGCCTTTGCGCGAGCCAGCGGCGGGGTGCAGTGCGACGAGGATCGCCTTCCTTTCGCCGATGGCAGCTTCGATCTTGTCGTCGCGCTCGGCACGCTCGACAGCGTCAACGATCTTCCCGGCGCCCTCGCTCTGATCCGGCGCGCGCTGCGGCCGGACGGGCTCTTTCTGGGCGCCTTCCTCGGAGCGGGCAGCCTGGCCTGGCTGCGCGGTGCGCTGATGGAGGCCGATGAGGCCGCAGCCGGCGGCATCGCGCCGCGCATCCACCCGCAGGTGGATGTGCGCTCGGCAGGCGATCTCCTCTCCCGCGCCGGTTTCGCGCTCCAGGTCGCGGACGGCGAGCGGCTCGACGTCGGCTATGGCGATCCGCTGCGCCTGATGCGCGACCTGCGCGGCATGGCAGGCACCAACATCCTGCTGTCGCGCTCCCGCCATTTGTCGGGCGGCCGGACCTGGCTCGCCAAGCTGTTCGATGCCTTCCAGCAGGCCGCCGGCCTCGAAGGTCGTATCCGGGAAAGCTTCGAGATCGTCTATCTGTCGGGCTGGGCGCCCGACCCCGGCCAGCCCAAGCCCGCCCGCCGGGGCAGCGCCACGGCATCGCTCGCCGATGCGCTGCGCCAGACCAAGGCCTGACAAAGCTATGGACTTCCGTCGGGTGCTCCGTGTATGAGGCCCGCCATATGACGCGGTTCAGCGCCCTTCTCCTGCTTCGACTTACGCGCCCTTAGGCGCGCGATTTCGCTTGGGATCGACCGATCCTGCAAGCCACGGCGTCTAAGGGTCGGACCTTCACCCAAAATGACAACCCTGCACAGGAGCAGGTACCGTGACCAAGACCATCAAGATTTTCGACACCACCTTGCGCGACGGCGAGCAGTCTCCCGGCTGTTCGATGAACCTCGAGGAAAAGCTGCAGGTCGCAGCCCAGCTCGAGACGCTGGGCGTCGACATCATCGAAGCGGGCTTCGCCATCGCCTCGCCCGGTGATTTCGAGGCGGTTTCGGAAGTCGCGAGGCAGTGCAAGAAGGCGACCGTCGCCAGCCTTGCCCGCGCCGCGCAGGCCGATATCGAGCGCGCCTGGGAAGCCGTCCAGCATGCCGTCGCCCCGCGCATCCACACCTTCATCGCGACCTCGCCGCTGCACATGCGGGTCAAGCTGAACAAGTCGCCCGAGGAAGTATTGGAGGCGATCGATCGCACCGTGCGGATGGCGCGCAACCTGTGCCCCGACGTCGAATGGTCGGCCGAGGATGCGACCCGGTCCGAGCCGGACTTCCTGGCGCGCGCGATCGAGGTCGCCATCGCGGCGGGTGCGCGGACGATCAACCTGCCCGACACGGTGGGCTATGGCACGCCCGAGACCTATGGCGCGATGTTCCGCGACATGATCAACCGCGTGCCCAACGCCGACCTCGCGGTCTTCTCGACCCATTGCCACAACGACCTGGGCCTCGCCGTGGCGAACACGCTGGCGGCCGTGATGGCGGGCGCCGGACAGGTCGAATCGACGATCAACGGCATCGGCGAGCGCGCCGGCAATGCCGCCGTCGAGGAAATCGCGATGGCGCTGCGCGTGCGCCAGGACGTGATGCCTTATGCTACGAACATCGTCGCGAACGAGATCACGCGGTCCTCGCGACTGATCTCGGGCATCACCGGCTTCCAGGTGCAGCCGAACAAGGCGATCGTCGGCGCCAACGCCTTCGCGCATGAAAGCGGCATCCACCAGGATGGCATGATCAAGGACAGCTCGACCTACGAGATCATGACGCCGGAAAGCGTCGGCCTGACCCACAGCAATCTGGTGATGGGCAAGCATTCGGGCCGCGCCGCCTTCCGCCAGAAACTCGAGGAACTGGGCTATACGCTGGGCGACAACGCATTCCAGGACGCCTTCGGCCGGTTCAAGCAGCTCGCCGACGCCAAGAAGGCGGTCTATGACGAAGACATCGTCGCGCTGGTCGATGACGAGGTTCTGCGCGGCCACGATGCGATCCAGGTCAAGGAGGTCGAGGTCTATTGCGGGTCGAACGGCCCGCAGCGTGCGATCCTGACGCTGGACGTCGATGGCGAGGAAAAGACCGTCACCTCGCGCGGCAACGGCCCGGTCGATGCGCTGTTCAACGCGATCCGCCTGATCGTCCCGCACGACAGCTCGGTGCTCGAACGCTACGAAGTCCATGCCGTGACCGGGGGCACCGATGCACAGGCCGAGGTCTCGGTGCTGCTCTCGGAGAATGGCCGCACGACCCGCGGCCGCGGCGCGCATCAGGATACGATGGTTGCCTCGGTCCGCGCCTATGTGAACGCGCTCAACAAGATGATGGTCAAGCGCGGCCGCGCGCCGGTCGACGCCAAGGTCGGCTGAGCCAGACCTGATCGACGGGGACGGTCGCGCCGATATCGCAGGCCGCCGTCCCCACCCTTCGCTTTCGAAGAAGGCCCGGATCATGAACATTCCCGCCGAACATGGCGTTCGCTGGCGGCTGATCGGCTTCGCGCTGTCGGCGGTCGGATCGCTGCTGTTCGCGCTCAAGGGCATCCTGATCAAGCTGATCTACGTGTACGGCATCGACACCACAGCCTTGCTGGCGATCCGGATGGGCCTGTCGCTTCCCGTGTTCATGGGCGTCGGATTGTTCGAGTGGTTCCGCCGGGGCCCGACGGATCGCCCCGACGGAAAGTCGATCGCCTTGGCCGCCGCAATCGGCGTGCTCGGCTATCATTGCTCGTCCTGGCTCGACTTCGAGGGATTACAGACGCTCGAAGCCCAGACCGAGCGGCTGATTCTGTTCACCTACCCCTTTCTCGTCATCATCTTCGGCCGGATGATCTTCGGCCATCGGCTGCGCGCGCACGCCCTCGGTGGCGCGGGACTCGCTTATGCCGGGCTCGCGGTCATGTTCGGTGCGGAGCCCGCGCGATTGAGCCCGTCGATGCTTACCGGCGCAACGTTCGTCTTCGGAGCCGCAGCGACCTTCGCGCTCTATCAGTTGTTCGCGCGCGAACTGATCCTGCGCTGCGGCCCCGCGCTGTTCACCGCGATCGCGATGAGCGCGGCGTCGGTCTCGCTGATCGCGCAATTCCTGCTCACGCGCGATTTCGGCGATCTGGTCGCGCCCGCGCCGGCGTGGCGGCTGATGATCGCGCTTGCCATCTTCTCGACCGTCGTGCCGACCTTCCTGATGTCCGCCGGCACTGCACGGATCGGTGCGCAGGGCACGGCCATCATCTCCACCGTCAGTCCCCTGCTCACAATCATCCTCGCCGTCGCCATCCTTGCCGAGCCTTTCGGCTGGCCCGAAGCCGTCGGCACATTGCTGGTAATCGGCGGCACCGGGCTGTTCACCCTGATAGAGACGCGCAGCCAGCGCCGCGCGCGTTGACGGGATTGCGCATTCCCACCTTCCGCGAGATCCTCGCCGTGCTCGACGGAGCCCGATCATGTCCCTTTCAAGTTCGGCTATATCAGGCCCGGAACAGCTCCGGATGCAGGGGCCGGCGCTCTATATTCCGGCATACCAGGCATAATCATGATGGTCTTCCCAGTAGCCGCCTTTTCCGAGACCATATTCACTCAGGCTCGCAACCGCCTCGATATGCTCGACATATTTTGCATGCTTGTAGCCCAGCTGCCGCTCGACGCGCAGCCTCACCGGGGCGCCATTGCCGACCGGCAGCAGCGCGCCGTTCAGCCCCCAGGCCATGATCGTCTGGGGATGGAAGGCGTCGATCAGGTCGATGCTCTCATAATAGGGCATCGCGCCATAACGGTCGGCGCAGCGGAAGATCAGATAGCGGGCGCTGGTCCTCAGACCGGCCATGTCGAGCAGCAGCTTCAACGGAACCCCGGTCCACTGCCCGATCGCGCTCCAGCCCTCGACGCAGTCATGACGGGTGATCTGGGTCCGGGCCGGCATCGAGCGGATCTGCGCCATCGACAGCGACAGGGGACGCTGCACCAGCCCGCCGACGCTGAGCTTCCAGTCGGCGAACCCCGCCAGACGATGCGCTTCATAGGCTGCGCCGGCGGGCTGATAGGTCCCGTTAGACCGGAACAGCGGAGACAGATCGGCAGCCGAGAATTCGGGTGCTAGCGCGTCGCGGCCCGCAAGGATCCGCTGCGAGCGCATGGTCAGACCTTCGGCGGACTTCAACGCCGACCGCACCGAAGGCAGCGCGTTGATCTTGTCGCACCCGCTCAGGAGAAGGCCGCCCGTGCCTGCTGCCATGGCGCCCAAAAGGCGGCGTCGGCTGATACTCATGCCTTGTCCTCCGGCAGACGGTACCAGCCGGTGATCATCGACCGGACCTCGTTGATCGGCCCCGCCAGTATCACCATCGCGATATGGACGAGGAAGAACAGAACCAGCCCCGCCGCGCTGAGAAAATGGATCGACCGGGCCGACTGCCGTCCGCCGAACAGGTCGAGCAACCACGGACAGGCCGCATTCATCGCCGGGGACATCGTCA
>JAIYAJ010000498.1 GCA_027489105.1 Zymomonas sp.
AGCGCGCGATCAACCACTCGGAAAAGGCGCGGCTATCGGTGATGCCGGTCAGCGACGGGAAACAGATGCAACCGTCATCCGGCAACGCTCCGCCCATCAAACCCCCGGCCACCATGTCGTCGAACCACGCCTGGAAACGCGGCCGGCAGCGTTCGACATAGCTGCGCGAATGCTGTTCGAATTCGGCTCCGCTCGACATGACATGCGCAGCGATCGCGTGCGACAAGGTCGACACGCCGAACTCCACGCGACCGTTAAGGCGCCGCAGCGGTTCGAGCACCTCCGGCGCACCGACGATCCAGCCACAGCGCAGTACGCCCAAGCCATAGATCTTGGTCAGGCTCGACAGACTGACGACCGCCGGGGACAGCGCCGAAGCCGGACCTGCACGACGCTCATGCGCAGCATAGTCGCCATAGACTTCGTCGACCACCAGCAGAAAGCCACGCCGTTCGGCGAGCTCGGCCAGTCCCTGCAGCACATCGGGTGCAACCGCCATGCCCGAGGGATTGTGCAGATCGGACAGGACCACCAGTCGGGTATTCGGGCGCAGCAGTGCCTCGACCTCGGCAATATCGATCGCGAAACGGTCACCGCGGCGGTGGAAGCAGTCGATCGAAGCGCCAGAGGCCTCTGCCAGGTGACGAAACAGGTCGAACCCCGGGGTTTCGATCAGCACATGGTCGCCGGGCTTCACGAAGGCGCGATAGATCAGCGACAGGCCGCCAGTGGCACCGGTGGTGCACAGAATCTGATTGCGGTCGACCGCGTAGCGTTCGGCGAGCATGTCGCGAACGAACGGATTCCCGTCACCGAAGGCGCTGACATAATAGCGCGAGAATTGGGGCTCGACCGCCTCCAGCACGGTGTGGCGCAGCAACTCGCGCGGTTCGGGCACCGAGCTTTCGAACAGGCTGACTGCACTGCCCTGGCGCTGGCGAGCGGTGGCCAGTGCGGCACGGACCCAGTCCGCATAGCTTCCTGCGTCGGAGGGCGGCGTCGGCATTGGCGTGGATAACAGGTTCGACATGACGCCTCTCTACCGCCGACGGCCGGCAGTAATTATTCTATCTCGTGAAGGCGGCGCGGCATTGCGCATAATTTGATCGCTTAACCACCCAAAGCGCGGCTGGCCTTGCCGCGCGCCTCGAACCACCGCTTGGCGAACCAGTAGACCAGACCGACGACCAGCCAGGCGCCGACCAGCATATAGGGACGCGGGTCGGCCTCGATCCCGAAGATCCCGACCAGGAGGGCACAGATCACTCCCGCATAACCGACGGCAACGACCGTTCGGGGAGAAAGGCGCAGGGCCGAGCGGGCATGGATCTCCGGATGTCGGCGCGCGACGACCGTGGCCGAGTAGGAGCAGGCCATATATTTGAGCATGGTCGGGACATTTACCGCGAGCAGCAGGAAGATGAGGCTGGGTGGCAGGAACAGCCCGGTCATGGCGCAGGCATAGCCGAGCAGGATCGCCCGGTGAGGCGTCCCGAAGCGGGGGTGGATCGCGCCGATCCCCCGCGGCAGTGCCCCGTTGCGGCCCATGGCGAACAGGCTGCGCGAGAAGGTGAGCGTGGCGGCGTTCATCGACTTGATGATCGAGAGGCAGGCGGCACCGACTATCAGCGGGACCGCCAGGTCGCCCAGCACCACCTGCGACGCCTCGAGCAAGGGTGCCTGGCTCACTGCGAGCTTCTCCGGTCCGATGAGGCCGAGCGCGGTCAGGGCGACCAGCCCATAGACCAGCGCAGTGACGCCGATCGCAAGCGCGATACCGAGCGGCACGTTGCGTTGCGCGTCGCGCACCTCCTCCCCGATCTCGACGGCGGACTCGATCCCCAGAAAGAGCGAGATCATCAGCGGCACGACCGCGAGGATCGCCAGCGGTGGGGCGTTGAGCGGATTGCCGACGAGGACCGGGTCGAAGTGCGGCAGCCCCGTCCCGACGAAGACGGCAAGAATGATCAGCAGCAGCGCCATAAGCTGTGCCTGGACCTTCGCCGCGATCGACACGCCTACATAATTGAGCGCGAAGACGCCGCTTATCGCCACCGCCATCGCCGGCTTGAGCGGGATAGGAAAGACCATGCCGAGATAGCTGACCATCACCTGTGACAGGATCGTCAGCGCGCCGACATTGGCGATGACACGCAGCCAGGCGATCATGAAGCCGACACCCGGATGGATGAAGCGCGTCGGCCATTCGTAGGACGCGCCCGACACCGGCAGCGCCGAGCCGAGATAGGCATAGGCGACGGCAAAGACCAGCATCGGCAAGGCCGCGACACCGATCGCGGCGAGCAGACCCGATCCGGCGACTGCAGCGGTCGGCTGGAGAATGGAGAAGATCGAGACCCCGATGGCGGTGCCGGCACCGAAGGTGACGACGCCGACGAGTCCGACGCTCTTGCGCAGCGTCGCGCGATCGGCGGGCGCGGTCACTTCGCGCCGACCAGGAAGGCGCGCAGATCGGCGGCCAGTGCGGTTCGCGCCTTGGCGCCAAGATAGGGTGCGTGCCCCGATTCATAGCGGCGCACGCTCGTCCGGGAGAGCGGAATACCGGAATGGGTCAGCACATAATCGGCCTCGCCGAGCGGGGTCACGAGATCATAATAGCCGGTACCGATCATCAGCCGCATCGCCGGGTTGCGGTTCATGGCCGTGGCGAGATCGAGCGCATAATTTCTTCCCATCGGCACCCCCGGTCCGAAACCATAATCCCAGCGCCCGTTGACCTCGCGAAAGGCGATCGGTTCATAGGGAATGTCGAGATCGACCCTGAGACGTTTTACCGCATAATCGGCCCAGGCTCCGACGAATCCCGGCACATATTGGCCCATCGCCGGATCATCCGCGACCGGATCGGCCCCCGCCCCCTGTAGGGGCAAGGTGAAGCGCGCATCA
Source organism: Zymomonas sp. (assembly GCA_027489105.1). Next base: position 2,908 of record JAIYAJ010000498.1, read on the forward strand.
TAGAGGCCCAGTCGCTGCCCTTGACCGGCGAGCAGCCGCTTCGCGAAGGCGCCGCCGTCAATGCGCAGGTCTGCAGGGACCAGGTCCTTCTCGTCCAGCCCCACCAGCGTCGCCAGCTCATGCGCGACCGCCGCTCTGCGGTCGGTGGGCAGGCGGGAGCCGGCGTACAGTGCCGGGAGGTATGTCGTTTCAATGAAGCGCCTCGCCGCCTCGACCTGGCTGGCTGGGGTGCACCCCGCCGGGCCCTTGCCGAAATGGCAGGCGGTGGCGGCAAGCGAAGGAAGGATCGAGAGATAGGCGCGATCGCTTTCGGTACGCTGCATGTCCATCGCCTGACCCAGCAGAACGACCCCGTTGAGGGTAAGCCCGTCCATGCGACCGGTCTGGGTCGGGCCACCCGCCATCATCTGCGCCATCACCGCCGCACGGACGGTGCCGTAGCTTTCCGACACAAGATATTTCGGCGCGTTGATGCGGCCGTGGCGGCTCAGCCACTGCTCGACGACCTGCACCATCGCACCGGCATCCTGCTCGACGCCATAAAAGTCGGTGGTTTTGCCGTTGGACAGGACGCGGCTGTAGCCGGTGCCGGGCGGGTCGATCAGCACGATATCGGCGACGTCGAGAGGACTGTCGACATTGTCCACGGTGGTAAAGGGCGCGACGGTCTGCGGCCGGGTTTCATCGTCGAAATCGACACGCTGCGGCCCCAGAAGGCCAAGATGCAACCACAGCGACGCAGAACCCGGACCGCCATTGAAGGCGAAAACCACCGGCCGGTCCGCCGGCTCGCCGACATCGCGGCGCACATAGCTTGTGACGAAGACGCTCGCGCCCGGAAGGCGGAACTCCTCGACCGCCGCGCTGTAGCGCAGCGTCGTCCCTCCAAATGCCCCGCGCCCCTCTGATCGAAAAATGCGCGGCTGCACATCGGCACCCTCTGAAACAGCCGGCGGGGGCGGACCTGCGATTGCCGGAAGCGGGGCCAGCCCGACCGTCAGACCGATCAGGACGCGATCAATCATCATGGATATGGTCCCCATAGCCGAATCCGACCGGGTCACTGCGGTCAGTGGGAGCCGTGCTCGTCGATGCGGGGCGAATGGTCGGGGCGACGGTGAAGGGTTCTATCCCCAGCGCGGTGTAAATTTCGGAGGAGAAATAGACCGTCCCGCCCTTCATCACCATGCGCGGCCGCCGGATCGCGGCGATGTCGCGCGTCGGATCGCCCGGCACCAGCACGAAGTCCGCCAGCTTGCCTCGGGCGATGGTCCCCAGCCGATCGGTGCGGCCGAGAAACTCCTCAGCGCCCAGGGTCGCGGTCCGCAGCGCCTCCGCCGGCGTGAGACCCGCCTTCACATAAAGCTCGAGCTCGCGCAGGACGAAGAAGCCGGTCGCGTCGTCGGTACCGGGCAGCAGCCGAATCCCCTGTTTGTGCAGCATGCCGACCGTCTCGAGCATCTTGTCATAGCCCGCCTGATAGGCGTCGGCCTCGGCCTTGTCGGCGATCGTGACGAAGGAGCGTTTGCGATAGCGCTGAAAACCGATCGGCATGTGCGAGAGGAAGTCCTCCTGCCCCATCGGCACCTGTCCCGCGCGGCTCATCATCAGCTGTTCGAGGATGACCACCGTGGTGTCGAGTGCGGTACCCCGCTGCTGCATCAGGCGAACGGTTTTCTGGACCGGCTCCGATCGGAGATCGAGCGATCCGCCGCGCGCCATCGCGGTCAGACGCAGCGTCGTGCGGCTATCCTCCCCAGGCCGCAATATCCAGCCCAACATGAGCTGGTTGAGATGCGCGATCGAGTCATAGCCGTCCTCGATCACCCGGTCGGGCGTATCGAAGGCCGGAACATGGCCGGTGACGCGCATACCCAGCCGGTGGGCCTCGGCAGCGATCGGCCCGACCCAGTCCGGATTCATCGAGTTGTAGATCTTGATCTCCGCATAGCCGCGATCGGCGTACCAGCGGACATCCTTCAGCGCCTCGTCGATCGAGGCCGGGATGAAACCGAAACGGGCCGAATAGGGGCTGCGGCCCTCGATGAACCCGTTGGGCTGGATGCGCGGCCAGGCGACCTGCCCGTGATCGATCTTGCGCAGCAGATCCTGAAGGAACGCGTTGTCGTTGCCCATATCGCGGGTCGCGGTGACCCCGGCAGCCAGATAGAGCAGGCCCGAAGACAGGGTCGCGTGCGAATGCATGTCGTGCAGGCCGGGATAGAGGGTGCCGCCCTCGCCATCGATCACCGCCTGATCCTCGGGAACCGGCAGGCGATCGTCGGCGATCACCTGCGTGATGCTGTCCCGCATCACCACGACGGTCGACAGCGGAGACAGCCTGCCGCTGTCGGGGTCGAAGATGCGGACATTGCGGATGCGGACGGGGCTGTCGAAGCGATGTGCGAGCTTCTGCTGGAGCGCTAGCGCCTGCTCGGTCTCCAGTTCGACGCCCAGCTTGCCGAGCATCGGGACAGCGGCCTCATATCCCGCGCGGACCGTCGTCCCTTCGGTGCCGGGACCGAACAGCGCGAACAGCTTCAGCTCTTTATCGAGCAGCAGATAGCTGGGGTTGAGCTGTACCCCGGTGAGCCGCCACGCCGTGACCTCGACCGCGGCGCCGCCCTCGCCGATCTCGAACGTCCTGAGCTTCTCGATCGTGATCCGGCCGGAGGGCAGCACCGGGATGCTGTGATCGGGTCGGGCGAGCGCGGCGCGGGCATAGACCCAGGTCGCATAGGGGCTGCCATCGTTGACCACGTAGAGCGGCGGCCGTTTCGCCGCGATGCTTCCGGAATCGGCCTGGCTGCTCCACAGAGCGCGGCCGCCGGAGAAGCGGTAGCTCTCGTCGACTGTGCCGCCCATCAGGGACGTGCCCCTGATCGTCCACGTGACGGGCACGCCATCGGGGCCGAAGCTCAGTTCCTCCCTGTGCTTGGGACCGCGGCCATTATTGTCGACCCGATAGTCGACGACGGTGCGGTCGCCCTGGCTGTCGATCACGACCGACCCGACCTGCTCGCTATTGGCGACGATCGAGAGCCGCTCGGTGGCGGCCAAGGCGGCCGTCGAGACGCCGATGAGCAACGGTATCAGCAGGGCGGAAAGGGCTGGTTTCCTCATGCGGCGGAAACCCGTCCGGTGGCGCGGGCGTGGATATAGGCCGCCGCCGCCAGATCTTGCACGACATGGCCGAGCGACTTGTAGATCGTGATCTGGTTCGCACTTTCACGCCCGATCAGGGTGCCGGCATGAACCTCGCCGATCTCGCCGACGACATGATCGTCGGTGACGAGCCCCGCCGCGCGGGCGACCGCGAGTTCGGCCGACTGGGCCAGAACGCCCGGCCGGTAATCGGCGATATAGCGGCTGGCGGCGACCAGTGCGGCATCGACCTCGACCGGGCCGAGATAGCTCGACCCTATGAGGTTCACATGAGTCCCGTCGCGGACCCATGCGCGCAGCAGGATCGGCTCGGCCGAACCGCTGACCGTACAGATGACGTCGGCCTGCTCGGCGGCGCTCCGTCCGTCGGAGACCGGGTCCACAGACAGGCCGAGCTCCGTCGAAAGCCGGCCTGCGAGCGCGGCCGCGGTGTCTAAGGAACGCCCCCAAAGCAGCACCCGGTCGAAGCTGCGCACATGGCGCAGCGCGCGGACATGGGTCTCCGCCTGCAGGCCGGTGCCGAACACCGCCAGCACGCGCGCATCGGATCGAGCCAGCGCATCGGTCGCCGCCGCCGTCGCACAGGCGGTACGGATCGCCGTCACCGCATCGGCATCGCATAGGCTCTCGAGTTCGCCGGTGGTCGCGGAGAAGGACACCACCACCCCCAGATGGCGCGACCGCCCCGGCCGGTCGGGATCCTTGGCGATGCTGAGCAGCTTGGCGCCGAACCGGTCGATCGCGGGCAGGTCACCCGGCATCAGACCCATGGTGGCATTTTCGGATATGGGAATGATCTGGCGCAGCGGCTGTGCCTTGCCCGCCTCGGACAGGCCGCGCATCGCGCTGCGCATCGCCGCGATACAGCCCGGATAGTCGAGCAGCCGCTCGACCTGTTCGCTATCGTAGAAGGCGATGCTCATAAGTATCTCCCGGATCAGCGAACGAGGGCGCGGATGTCGCCGCCGATCGCCCTGGCGGTCGCCGCCACCGAATAGCCGGTGTGGCCACCATCATAATAGCGCAGCGTCACGCGCGCCGGGTCCCAGCCCGATTGGGTCGCCAGCAGTTCGGCCGCCCCCATCGTGGTCTGGGTGTCATAGATACCATTGCCGATCAGCAGGCGGAAATCGGGATTGAGCGCCATCATCTTGCTGATGCCTTTGTAATATGGCCAGTCGGCGAAGGGGCTTGAGCCCTCACCCCAGATCCAGTCTTCGAGGCTGCCGATCTCGACCGCCGGGACATAGGGGTCCGTCCAGTCGACCTTGAGATCCTCGCGCAGATAAATGGGCATGAATCTCTGCACGCCCTGGGCCAGCACGTCGGCCGGATCGGGGCCATTGCCCTGTTCGGTGATCGGCGCGGTGTAGCGTGCGTCCGACCGCCCCAGCAGCAGTCCCCGGTCGCGAAGCAGCTCGACCCGGTAGCGCTCCTTGGTGATCTTCAGCGCATTGGCCAGATACCAGTCGGCGGGAAGGCCGCTGAACTCCGCGAGCCGATCGGCGACGCGGCGGCGGTCGGCATCGGAGGCAGCACTGCCCTGATAGAGTATCGTCAGATAGTCGCCCTTGGCGAAGCTGCGCGCATCGGCGAGGAAAGCTTCGAGTGAGCGCCCCCTGCGATCGGCCCTGCCATGATAATAGGCGATCGCGGCGATGGTGGGCAGCGAGGCGACATAGCTTGTGACATTGGCGGGGCGCTGGGAATATTCGACGATATTGGCGGCCTGGCCATAGAGAAAGATGCCGGCCAGCTTCAGCGGCTCGGCGCCGTCGGCCAATATCCCGGCGATCTCGGCCGCGCGGTTGGTGCCATAGCTTTCCCCCGTCAGATAGACGGGTGAGCGTTCGCGGCCATGCACCTTCAGCCAGGCGCGGATAAAGGCGACGAACTGGGCAGCATCGGTCCTGACGGAAAAATAGGCGCGGGGATCGGTTCCCGCCGCGACCCGGCTGAAACCGGTCGAAGCCGGATCGACGAAGACCATGTCGACCGCATCGAGCGGCGAATGGACATTGTCGACAAGGGCGAAGGTCGACGGATCTGCTTTCACGTCGTCCGGATAGGCCACGCGCTTCGGACCGATTCCTCCGATGTGGAGATAGTGGGAGGCGACGATCGGACCGCCGTTGAACAGGAACATCACAGGCCGGGTCGCCGGATCGATCCCGTCGCGGGTATAGGCGAAGCTGACGATCCGGGCCCCCTGACCAGCGGCGGTCGTCACCGGCAGCCCCGCGACGGTTGCGGTGTAGGTGATCGTCTGCCCGCCAAACCGGCCCTTGTGCTTCGTGACGACAGCCGGATGGTCGACCGGTTCGACTACCGTCCGGACATCGCCCTGCGCTGCTGCTGCCGGTTGCGCCATGGCGGCGCACAGTCCGACGCTTGCAGCGAGCATGGCGCGGCCGACAGCTGTTCTGAATCTCATGCGCGAGAAACCCTCCGAGCGAGCAATTTATGGGCGCCATCGCGAAATGATTATGCGAAGTTGTGCCGGACATGCTGCTCGACTGCATAGAAAATCCGGCGGCATCGCCGCCAGACCCTTCCGCAACCTGTCTTGCTGCCATGGTGCCATGCCGGGAACCACGACTCTTACAGGCAAGCTTAGTCGGCATGGCCCGAATTGCGGGTAGATTTATGTTGTGCAAAGACAGCTGCTGCCGGAGATATTGAGGCGGAAGCTGGGGGGTATCATGAGCGAAGCGCTGACGCCGATCGACATCAAGATCCTGGAACAGATCCAGAAGGACGCGGCGCTCTCCACGGCCGAACTGGCGGAGCGCGTGGGCCTTTCGCAATCGCCCTGCTGGCGCCGGCTCCAGCGGCTGCGCGACGAGGGCTATATCGTCGGGCAGGTGGCCGTGCTCGATCGCAAGAAGTTCGGCGACAGCCTCTACATCTTCGCAACCCTGAAGATGGTGACCCTGAGCGAGGAGCTTCGCGCAGAGTTCAATCGCAAGGTCGAGAACACGCCCGAGATCGTCGAGTGCCACACCATCTTCGGCGAGCGAGACGTGATGCTGAAGATTATCGCGGAATCGCTCGACTGGTATCAGAAGTTCATCTTCCGGGTGATCCTGAAGTTGCCCGGCGTCCAGGATGTCCAGTCGACGGTGACCCTGTCGGAAATCAAGCAGACGACCGCGATCCCGGTGCGCAGAAGCCGATTCTGAGACGCGATCGGCCGCACGTCGCCATGTTCGGTCAGGACAGCAGACGGGCCGGCACATTGACGGCAGCGCCTCGGCGCGGCGCGGCGCGAGCGCCCCTGCGGGGATATAATAGCCTTGGACCAGAAGAGACAAGAACGGCCGACCGCATGTTCGGTTTGCCTTCTCCTCCCTGTGACGGGTTTGGAAGTGCCACCCGCCGTCGACTGCCTCTTGCACATGGCCAGACGTTGGTCCGGGTGACACGCGCTGGGCTTTCCCGGCCCCAACTCTTGAGAAGGATGGGCCAGCGGAAGAGCCGGCATCGGTCCGTCAGACCGCGGGTCGGAAGGGCCGTTCGTGGCAGGCTCGCGCTACCGCTACCTGGATGGTCCGCCGCCGATCCTGGATCTCGCAGGACATAGAGCGTTTTCGAACCAGATGGAATCATCTGATGACTCGGAAAACGCGGTAAAACAATAATCTAGCAGGCTGCTGAAAAACGCTCGACAGGCGGGTGCCTGACTGATTCTGTTGGCGGTGGCCAGCGGAGGTTTGTGATGGGCGGGACAGACAATCGGGCGGCGGGGCTGTTTTCCTATGTTCGGCTGGAGGACCGTATCGCGGCGGACCATCCGTTGCGGGCGATCCGGGCGCTGGTCGAGGAGGTTCTGGAGCGACTTTCGGGGCGGTTGGCCGGCCTCTATTCGCACACGGGGCGTCCCTCGATTCCGCCCGAACAGTTGCTCAAGGCGACGCTGCTGCAGGTGTTCTTCTCGGTGCGTTCCGAGCGCCAGCTGATGGAGCAGATCGACTACAACCTGTTGTTTCGCTGGTTCGTCGGGCTGGAGATGGACGCAGCCGTGTGGGATGCCTCGACCTTTTCCAAGAACCGCGACCGGCTGCTCGAAGCCGATGTCGCGCGCGAGTTCCTGGGCACGCTGATGGAGCTTGGCCAGGTCAAGCGGCTCTTGTCGACCGATCACTTCTCGGTCGATGGTACGCTGCTCGAAGCCTGGGCCTCGATGAAGAGCTTCCGCCCCAAGGACGGTTCGGGCGATCCGCCGGGACCGGGCAGGAACGCGGAGCGCAACTTCCATAAGGAGAAGCGCTCGAACGAGACCCATGCCTCGACCACCGATCCCGACGCCCGGCTGTTCAGGAAGGCCAACGGGCAGGAGAGCAAGCTTGCCTATCTTGGCCATGCGCTGATGGAGAACCGAAACGGCCTGATCGTCGATGCCACACTCACCCATGCTACCGGCACGGCGGAACGCGAGGCGGCGCTGGTCATGATCGAGCGCAGCCGCAGGCCCGGCAAGCGCGTGACCTTGGGTGCTGACAAGCTGTTCGACGCAGCGCCCTTCGTGACCGAACTCAAGGCACGAAGGATCACCCCGCACATCGCGATCAACGGCAGCGTCAGTAAGCTCGGCAAGGTCCGCAAGACCGCCGTCGATGGGCGCACTACCCGCCATGGCGGATACGAGATCAGCCAGCGGATCAGGAAACGATCGAAGAGGCATTCGGCTGGGCCAAGACCATCGGCGGCATCGCCAAGCTCAAGGTCCGCGGCATCGCCCGCGCCGACGCCGCCTTCACCTTCCGTATGATCGCCTACAACCTCATCCGAATACCCAAACTGATCGCCCAGCCCACCTGACCGGACCAAGGATCACCGCCAGCCGCCAGCGCAAACCCGATCATCCGGAGGTTTGACGAGGAAAAACCAACCGACCGACGAGGCAATCATCCAAAATCCGGCGGAATTGCGAGTTATTCAGCAGCCTGCTAGCGTGCTTTGTCCTTCGCGCGCTTCGAAGACGCAGCGACGGCCAGTGAACTTCTCGATGATGACGGCCGCCGTCAGACTGTGCTGGCTCGGCTTGACCGTGGTGAACCTACCGCCGCCGGCCAGAGCAAATGGCAATAGCAGCTGATCAGCCAGATACGGCCCCGCGAAAGCATCGCTGGCGAGATAACCCGCCATCCGGTGCGCCGCAGTCTTGGCGAGCGATTCCGCCGATACGCCGAGCTTGCCGAAGCCGGTGACGATTTCGCATCCGTGCTCAAACACCGCCTCCAGCAGGAGTGCGTTGCCGGGCCCTTGCTCTTCGGGAAGCTGACGCACCGCAAAAGCCTCTTCCGGCCACGTCGACAGGATGGCACGCGCGACTTTTATTTCCCGCTCGGCAATATCAAACGGTAGCCCGGCGAACAGCGCGGTCGCCGACGCCGATTGCAGCGCCCCGCGATCGATACACTCGATTGGTGACAGCTTTCCCGGAACGATGTCGACCTCGATACGGCCGCCGCCGCGCGGGAAGAAGCCATGCCGCGTCAACCGGGCAGATACCTGCGGCCCCATGCGGTTGATGACCGGCAGGAACACGCGCTCGATGAAGTCGAACGGCGGTGCCATCATGTTGTGCGTGCCACCCTCCAACACGAGCCGCGACGGCGCGCCTGCGAGCAGCAACGGCATCAGCACGGTCTGGAGCACCAGGCTGGTGCTGCCCGCCGTGCCCACCGCGAAGCGATATTCGCCCGGCGCGACACGGCCGGGCGTGAAGGCGATCTCCGCCGAGCCGACCGACGCGCCCTCGCACACCGCCCCACCGATCGTCAGCGCGGCCTCGACTGCGGTCAGATGCTGACGCATCAACCCCGGCTTGTCGCGGCCACCGCGAATATTGCCGATGCGGAACGGCTGGCCCGTGACGAGCGACAGCGCGAGCGCATTGCGCACGACCTGCCCGCCGCCTTCTCCTTCCGCTCCGTCGATGATGATCATGTCAGTCTGTATCCGTAATCAGCAAAGTGGTCGCGACACCGGTGCGAGTGTCGAACCAAAGGAACGTCCCGTCCCAAGCGACATCTTGGAACCAGCCCGTCCACGGCATCCAATTCACCCAAGTGCAGGTCTCGGAGAAACGTAGAGCGAAGGCGGCACGCATAAAATCTGTAGCTAGGGAAAGAGCTTCCTCATCGGATCCAGCAAATCTCTGGTAGGCACCGCCTGATTTGATCCAATCTGCCAAACGGCCAAAAGCTGTGAACGTGCCTTCCATTTGAAAGGCGTTAAGCGACGGCTTGATTGACGCGACCGCCGGAAGTGCCTCCCTGACAGCTTGATGCCGAAAGAAGCGGCCTAGAAGGTCAAACTCGTTCCAGCGGTTGCGCGACAGTGCCCAGCGCACCGCTGGAGCCGCCTCGATGGCGTGCTGAGCGACTTGTGCACCGCCATTCACATGCGTTGCGCGAAGTGCATCGGCGGCAGCACAAAGCCGTACGTCTAGTTCGGCCACGGGCGTGATGATCGTCCGCTCCCAATCGCTGGCAACAGCGACCAAGTCCGGACGATCGGACTGCCATTCGATGTTACGGTAATCCATCGAAGTCACCCCTTCACGCACACCATCTGCTTCAGCGTATGGACGATTTCGACCAAGTCCGCCTGCGCAGCCATGACGGCCTCGATCGGCTTATAGGCCTTGGGCGTCTCGTCGATCACGCCCTCGTCCTTGCGGCACGCGACGCCCGCCGTATCGGCGATATGCTCGTCGAGTGTCACCAGCTTCTTGGCCGCCGTCCGGCTCATCACGCGACCGGCACCGTGCGAGCAACTGTCGAACGAGTCCGGGTTGCCCAGACCGCGCACGATGAACGACTTGGCGCCCATCGAACCCGGGATGATGCCCATCACGCCCTTCGCCGCACGCACGGCACCCTTGCGGGTGACCAGCACGTTCTGGCCGAAATGGTTCTCTCGGCTAACGTAGTTATGGTGGCAGTTGACCGCCTCCATCTCCGCGTCGAACGGCTTGGCAATCTGGCCCCGGAGCGCGCGGATGACGTTGGTCATCATGGTGCGCCGGTTGAGCGCCGCAAAGTCCTGCGCCCAGCCGACCGCCTCGACATAATCGTCGAAATGGTCGGTCCCCTCGGGGAAGTAGGCCAGATCTTCATCGGGCAGGTTGATGAACCATTTGCGCATGTCCTGCTTAGCCAGTTCGATGAAGAACGTGCCGATCGCATTGCCCACGCCGCGCGAGCCCGAGTGCAGCATGATCCACACCCGCTGCTCGGTATCGAGGCACAGCTCGATAAAGTGATTGCCGGTGCCGAGCGTCCCGAGGTGCACAAGGTTGTTGGTCTTGGCGAGCTTGGGATATTTCGCGACGATCCGCCCAAAACGCTCCGCGAGCGTCGCCCAGGCGTCGACGATCGCCGGCTGCGGGTCGCCCCACGAGCCCGGATCGCGCTGGCCCTGCTTTACATCGCGACCATGCGGCACCGCGCGCTCGATCGCCGAACGGATCGATTCCAGATTGTCCGGAAGATCGCTCGCCATCAGCGAGGTGCGGGCCGCCATCATGCCGCAGCCGATGTCGACGCCGACCGCCGCCGGGATGATCGCGCCCTTGGTCGGGATCACCGAGCCAACGGTCGCGCCAATGCCGATATGGACATCGGGCATCACCGCGACATGCTTGAATACGAACGGCATTTGCGCCGCGCGGGCAAGCTGCGCCCGCGCACCGTCTTCGACCGGTACGCCCCGCGTCCACATCTTGATCGGCACGCCGCCTTCGACATGCTGGAAATCGTACGTCGTGGTCATGTTGACCTCCCTTGCAACTTCATGGTGCCGGCGACGAGGTGAGGCGAGACGTTTTGTTGCTGAGCTATCCAGTTGCCCGGAGGCGGGTTCGAACCGCCGACCTCCCGCTTGCGCGAGCGCTCTTCCTGCAGTCCCACCTGCATTCGTCGATGTTGAGTACTGGTGCTGGCGACAAGGATAGGCGGGACATCCCGGATTGCTCCGGGGCGGATTCGAACCGCTCGGCCTTTCGGCAGCACCGTAGAAATTGTCCGCCAACGTGCCGGTGACCGCGAGTTGGGAGAGCTTCTGCTCTGGCCCATACGCACAGGCTCGAGCGCCCTCCCGGTTCACCGTGTCCGCCCGCGGCATCAGCATCGCGACGGCGGACGCAAAGAGGCTCTTGTTGGCCATGTGCATCTTCCTGAATCTCTCGCCGGTTCCGGGGCGATCGGCCTATTCCGATCGCCCCTTTCTCCGGTCCGCTATCGAAGAGGCCGAAATGTCCGCCTCGTTCGATGCCAGATACATTGCAGAGGGCGTGCCAGTTGCTGCGGCGACATATTGGATATTTTATAATACATTGAATATACAGATTAATAATTGGATTTAGCGTGCGTTGCTATTTTTGAGCGGAGCGAGAGCAGGGTTAATTTTCTATCGATTCAGCGCGCATTTTATCCTAAGGGATAAATATGAAGCCTCTCGTGGTGATCGGATTTTTGGGCTCGACGCTCGATGCGACTAAATTCGGCCCATCTCGCTGGAACAAGTGGCGGCCCTCTGTCGGGCTGACGATGCACGAGGATCTGCGCGTCGACCGCTTTCTCATGCTGCACGGGACGCCGCATGGCCGCTTGGCCGAATATGTCGCCGATGACATTGCATCGGTTTCGCCGGAGACAACGGTCGAGCGGCGAAAGCTCGACTTCGATGACCCCTGGGACTTCGAGGAAGTGTACGGCAAGCTGCTCGATTTCGCGCGTGCCGAGCCGTTCGATCCGGAAACCGAAGACTATCTCATCCACATCACCACCGGCACGCACGTAGCGCAAATCTGCCTCTTTCTATTGACGGAGGCGCGGTACCTACCTGGGCGACTGCTGCAGACGCAGCCCGAGCGCGGATCGATCAACCCGGCAGGGACGTGGAACACCATCGACCTCGATCTCTCGCGCTATGACAGCATCGCCACGCGCTTCGCTGTCGCCAGCGCGGAAAGCGCCTCCTTCCTCAAATCCGGCATCGAGACGCGCAACGCCGCCTTCAACCGCATGATCGACGAGATCGAACGCGTGGCGCTGCGCTCCAAAGCCCCGATCCTGCTGATGGGGCCGACGGGAGCGGGCAAGAGCCTGCTCGCGCGGCGGATTTACGAACTCAAGAAATCGAAGCATCAAGTCGCGGGGCCGTTCGTCGAGGTGAATTGCGCGACGCTGAAGGGCGACGGCGCGATGTCGGCGCTGTTCGGGCATCGAAAGGGCGCTTTTACCGGGGCGATCGCCGATCGTCCCGGCCTGCTGCGTTCGGCCGACAAGGGGATGCTGTTCCTGGATGAGATAGGCGAGCTAGGCCTAGACGAACAGGCGATGATTCTGCGTGCGATCGAGGAAAAGCGGTTCCTACCGGTCGGGTCCGATAAGGAAACCGCATCCGAGTTTCAGCTTATCGCCGGCACGAACCGGGATCTGGGGGAAGCCGTGGCGTCCGGCGCGTTCCGAGATGATCTCTATGCCCGACTCAATCTCTGGACCTTTAACCTGCCTGGGCTCGCGGAACGCCGCGAGGATATTGAGCCCAACATCGACTATGAGCTCGATCGCTTCGCCGAACGGGAGGGTGATCGGGCCAGCTTCAACAAAGAGGCGCGCCAGCACTATCTTGCATTTGCGGCCGGCCCGGAAGGTCGGTGGCCCGGCAATTTTCGTGATCTTGCCGCCAGCATCACGCGCATGGCTACACTCAGCCCCAAGGGCCGGATTGATCTGGACTGCGTCAATTTCGAGATTCAGCGTCTCAAACGCCTCTGGGCCGGCCAACGAAACGCGGCATCAGAAATATTGATCGATATCCTCACGCCGGAAGCTCTTGCCCAAGTCGACCCATTCGACCGCGTCCAGCTCGCTGAGACTGTCCGCATCTGTCGCGCAAGCCGATCGCTATCGGAAGCAGGGCGAACGCTGTTTTCTGCGTCGCGCACTCGCCGTAGCTCCGCGAACGATGCAGATCGGCTCCGGAAATACCTTGCACGCTTCGGACTGGACTGGGCTGGCCTCACCGCTCGTTAAGACGGTCTATGGCGTCACAATGCATGGGCAGGGGCCAGAGGCTCGAATGTGTATCCAGCTCGGACGCATAAGGTCAGCACGCAGTCCGCAATTGGGGCTTGAACCGCAATTCGACCATCTTGCAATAGCCTTTGCAGGCCCGAGCCGGTCGAGAAGAACCGTGAATCGGGCAATGATCAGAAGCTCGCATGACTTCATGCCGGCTTGCACAACGCCAAGGTGGGCACGACATAACGCCAGGTCCAGCCTGCCCCCGAAGGGAGAAATATTCTGTATATCTCAGGATGATGGTGCGGTCGAGAAGACTCGAACTTCCACGGCCTTTCGGCCACAACGACCTCAACGTTGCGCGTCTACCAGTTCCGCCACGACCGCACATCGAACAGGGACCCGGACACCCGGGACGCTGGCATGCCCGCGCCACTAGCAAAGGGTTAGACGGGGCGCAACAGTTGAATCCCGCTTTTCCCAAATCAGTAGAGAAACATCGGCATGCCCTGCACGTCGGTCAGCTTCGGGCGGTAGCGCACAGGGTCGTAGAGCGCCGCGACGTCGACGCTCTTGGTTCCGCCGAGCAGCGTGTCGATCGGGACATGGGTGTAGTTGCCATCGCGCAGCGCCAGCATGCGGCCCGTCTCGCCGCGCTCGATCGTCTGGATGGCGAGGCCGCCAAAGGCGAAGCCGACCATGCGGTCGAGCGCATCGGGATCGCCCGAACGCATCAGATAGGCGAGCTGCTGGACGATCGTACCCTCCTTCGAGCGCTGCTCGATCATGAGCGCCAGACGGCGGCTGACCGCCTGTTCGCTGCGCTGGGTGGCGGACAGGCGCCGCTCCTCGTCGCTGTCGCCATCGCCGTTGAGCTTCGCGCCTTCGGAGATCACACACATCGCATAGGCGCCGGGCCGGCTGCGCCGATCTTCGGCGAGCAATGCCATCAGCCGGTCGGGATCGGCCGGCACCTCGGCGATAACGGTGCGATCGACCTGCGCCAGGAAACCTGCGAGCAACGCGGTTTCGCCCGACCTGCGGCCGAACAGTTCGACGATCGCGATCCGCTCATGGCTCTCGGCGGTGGTGCGCAGCGCGTTGATCGCGTCGACCGAACGCGTGATCGCGGTCGAGAAGCCGATGCAATAGTCGGTGCCGAACACGTCATTGTCCATCGTCTTGGGAATGGAAATGACGGGAAAGCCCTGCTGCGACAGGTGCGCCGAAAAGCGCAGCGTGCCGTCGCCGCCCAGGGTGATCAGCGCGTCGACGCCGAGCGCTTCCAGCACCTTCAGGACATGCGCGGTCCGGTCGCCGCCGGCCACGGTGCGCGGATCGGTGCGCGATGTGTGGAGCATCGTCCCGCCGACGCGGTCGATCCCGCGCACGGCCGCCCTATCGAGGCGGATGCTGTGCGCCGCGACGCTGACCGCGTCCGCCGGATCGATCTCCAGAAAGCCCTGCCAGCCGCGCCGGAAGCCGATGACCTCCCAACCGCGATCGATCGCCGACAGCGCGATCGATCGGATGCAGGGATTGAGCCCCGGAACGTCGCCGCCGCCTGTCAAAACTCCGATGCGCATCGTCCGGCTATCCTCCTGTCCGTGGTCCCGAGCCGAACCGCATCCGCGACGGCTTGTTCCGCGCCGGCGGCCTGGATCAGCTGCCGGTCGGCCCGATGAAGCTCAGGTGCAGATTTTTGGCGCCACGCGGAATATCGACCGCCGCGCTGTCGAATTCGGCCGAGGCGCCGGGTGCGAGCATCGGCACGGGCCGCGTGATCGTCCAGCTATAGACGGTGCGGCCCTGGGTGTCGCGCAGTTCGGCGCGGATGTCGCGGACCGTCTGCGGCTGGTCGGTCGGGTTGACGACCTTGCCGGTGACGGCGAGCAGTTCATTGCCGCTGGCGGTCTCGCGCCGTTCGGGCTTGCCGGTCATCTCGATCACCAGCGGAACGGGCGCGGGCACGATGCCGAGCTTTTCCGCCAGCTTGTCCGGACCGACCGCGACCACGGCGCCGATGCCCGACAACAGCAGCAGAGCGATGATGATCGAGGCGATCGTCAGCAGCCGGGCCGTGTTCCGCCGGCGGCGTCCGGCGGGCACGATATCGTGGATCGGCGCCACCTCGCGCGGGCCGTCATAGCGGGCCTGCACCTCATTCTCGGGCACTTCGCTCGCCGGTCCTGCTGCGGGTGGGACGGGTTCGACCGTCGTCGGCGCGGCCGGAGCCGGGGACGCGGGGGCAACCGGGGCGGAAGCGCCGCTGTCGCCGGACCGGGCACCCGCATCGAGCGCCAGCGACGGCGGATCCTGGAACCAGCTATGCTTGCAGCTGGCGCAACGGACCTGGCGGCCCGAAGCCCCGATCGCGGCGTCGGGCACAAGGTAGCGGGTGTTACAGGCGGGGCAGATCAGTATCATGGATGCCCTTCACTAGACCCTAGACGACTCCGGCTGCAAGCATTTGCGGGCGCGCCTGTGCTGTGCCATGGCTCCGCCCATGTGCGAGGGATCGACAGGATGAGGCCGGGGGCCAGCAATATCGTCCAGTTCGAAAATGTCGGGCTGCGCTATGGCTCCGCCATGGAGACGCTGAGCGATCTGAGCTTCGACCTCGCGGCCGGCGCTTTCTATTTTCTCACCGGCCCATCGGGCGCGGGGAAGAGCTCGCTGCTGCGCATGATCTATCTGGCACAGCGGCCGAGCCGGGGCCTGATCCGGATGTTCGGCGAGGACGTCGTCACCCTCCCGCGAGCCCGCATCCCAGGATTTCGCCGCCGGATCGGTACGGTGTTCCAGGATTTCCGCCTGATCGATCATCTCTCGGCCTATGAGAATATAGCCCTGCCGCTGCGCGTGAACGGGGTCGCCGAGGCGGACATCGATACGCCTGTGCGCGAGATGCTCGAATGGGTGGGGCTCTCGGGTCGCGCCCATGCCAAGCCGGCAACCCTGTCGGGCGGAGAGCAGCAGCGCGTGGCGATCGCCCGCGCGGTGATCGGCCGCCCCGAAATCCTGGTCGCCGACGAGCCTACGGGCAATGTCGACCCGGACATGGCGGGCCGGCTGCTTTATCTGTTCGAAGCGCTCAACAAGCTGGGCACGACGATCGTCGTCGCCACCCACGACCTCCACCTGATCCCGCGTGTGCGCAATGCGCAGTTGATCAGGCTCGACAAGGGGCGTCTGGCCCAGCCCATCGGAGCGGCGCACTGATGGCGCTGTTCGGACGCGGATCGGGCAATTGGCTGACCAGCGCGGCGGGCCGGCGTATCCTGCCCGAGGGCTGGCTGTCGGGTCCGATGCCCTGGGTTATCGCGATCATGATGTTTCTGATGGTGCTCGCGGCGGCGGCCGGCCTCGCGCTCGGCTATGCGGCGCGCGGCCTCGACAGCCATGTCTATGCCCAGGCCACGATCCAGATCGTCGATGCCAATCAGCCGCGCCGCGATGCCGTCGACGCGGGCCTGCTGAAGATCATGTCGAAGATGGGGATTTCGGTCGTGTCCTCGTATCGCG
>JAIYAJ010000314.1 GCA_027489105.1 Zymomonas sp.
ATCGCGGACTCGCTCGGCTGGCTCTATTACAAGCGCGGCAATTATCGTGGCGCCATCCCGGCGCTCGAACGCGCGGTGGCGGGCGACCCCGGTCAGTCGGTGATGAACGAGCATCTCGGCGACGCCTATTGGGCGGTCGGACGCCGGATCGAGGCGCGCTATTCGTGGCGCGCCGCGCTCGTCCAGGCCGACAAGGCGAGTGCCGACCGCATCAACCGCAAGCTGTCGGACGGACCGGGCGAGACGCTGTCCGCCAACGATCGCTGATCGCGCCAGCGCGCTCGACCGATCGCACCGCCATGGCCGACAGCGAGATCGCCTTCGCGAAGATCAACCTCGCGCTCCACGTCCGGCGCCGGCGTGAGGATGGCTATCATGAGCTGGAGACGATCTTCGCCTTCGCCCGGCATGGCGACCTGGTCAGCATCGCCGAGGGGCCGCCCCGCCTGACGATCGACGGCCCCTTCGCCGACATGCTGCGCGGTGAGGACCCGGAGGACAATCTGGTGATGCGCGCCGCGCGCGGCCTCTACCGCCTGGCCGGTGCCGGAACCCCGCCCGCCATCCACCTCGACAAGCGCCTGCCCGTCGCCGCCGGCATCGGGGGCGGCTCGGCCGACGCCGCCGCCGTTCTGCGCCTCCTCTGCCGCCGGCTGGGCCTGTCCACCGACGCGCCCGAGGTGCTGGCGCTGGCCGCCGAACTGGGCGCCGACGTCCCCGCCTGCCTGCTGTCCCGCAGCGTCCGCGGCGACGCGCGCGGCGACGTGCTGCGTCCGGTGGACGGCAGCGGCCTCTGCGACATGCCCCTGCTGCTGGTCAACCCCGGCGTGCCGCTGTCGACGGGGCCGGTCTTCAAGGCCTGGGACGGCGTGGACCACGGCCCCCTCGCCGCCGGCGACCCGCTCGAAGCCGCACTGGCCGGCCGCAACGACCTGGAGCCTCCCGCGCTGCAGCTATGCCCCATTATCGGCGAGGTGATCGAGTTGTTGGCTGCCCAACCCAGCTGCACCCTGGCGCGCATGTCCGGCTCGGGCGCGACCTGCTTTGCGTTGTTCGAGAATAGCGAGCAGCGCGACACGGCGAGCGAAGTGATCGGCGTGAAACAGTCAGGCTGGTGGAGACTGGCAAGCGGCCTGCGGTAAGCGGCGGCCCTTCTCTCTTTCTTTCTAATTATTGCACTGTCACCGCGATTTTTCGGATTACGGTGACACTCCACTTAATTTCCTTGGATTACGGTGATGGACTGCACCCCTTGGGTGAGACACGATAATTAGGGACAGCGTGTTGCTGCCAGATCCAAGGGCTGCTGCGCAGTAGCCCTTTGATTACGGTGATGGTGTGGACGGCGCTCTGAGGGAGGTTTGAGTCGCATAGCGACATTCTCCACAGTGTGACTGTCGAAGGTCCACCATGGAGCACCATCCACATGAGCAAGCTATCAAGCGATTTGTCGACTGTCACGGTCGTCGGCCTCGATTTGGCCAAGCATGTCTTCCAGGTTCACTGCGTCGATGCCGAGGGCCGGGTAGTGCTGAACCGTTCGCTCAGGCGACGCGAGGTGGCGGACTTTTTCCGGCGTCTGCCGCCTTGCCGGGTGGGTATGGAGGCATGCGGCTCGGCCCATCATTGGGGGCGTGCGCTGATTTCGCTGGGGCATGACGTGAAACTGATGCCGCCTGCCTATGTGAAGCCCTACGTGCGGCGCCAGAAGAACGATGCCGCCGATGCGGAAGCGATCTGCGAGGCAGTGACGCGACCGTCGATGCGCTTCGTGGCCGTCCGTTCGGTCGAGAACCAGGCGGTGCTGATGCGCCACAAGGTACGCGAACTGATCGTCGCCCAGCGGACCCAATTGCTCAACGCGCTGCGCGGCCATCTGGCCGAGGCCGGGGTCATCGCCGCGCAAGGAGCCTGCAACGCACGCGCGCTTGCAGCGCTCGTCGCGGCTGGCCACGACGAGGTGCCGACCTGTGTGGCTCAGGCGCTTGTGCCTCTGGTGGAGCAACTCGGCCATCTGGATGCCGCCATCGCCGAAGCCGACAAGGCGATCCTCGAAGCCGCGCGTGGCAGCGCGGATGCCCGGCTGTTGATGTCCATTCCCGGTATCGGACCCCTTACCGCCGATGCGTTCGTCGCCACGCTGGGCCCCGATGGCGTGCGCCAGTTCTCAGGTCCACGCGAGTTTGCCGCCTTTCTCGGGCTGGTCCCGCGCCAGCGATCCTCGGGCGGCAAGGAACGGCTCGGCCGGATCACAAAGATGGGCAACGCCTATCTCAGGAAACTGCTGGTCGTCGGCGCACATGCCGTTCTCCATCACCATGCCCGGCATGAAGATCCCCTACGGATGTGGGCTAGGAAGCTGCTCGCGACCAAAGCGTTCAAGCTCGTTGCGGTCGCCATAGCCAACAAGTTGGCACGGATCGCCTTCGCCCAGCTCTCACGCCAGACGCGATACGCCGGAGCCTGAGGCCACCATTCTTCCAGCTCGTTCAGGGTGCCCATGCGGTGATGTGACAAGCGGACAACAAGGCGGCACAGCCCGGTGCAGCGTCAGCGCTACGAGCGCGATACGGTGATAGAGGCACGCCGCCGGCAGCGGACAATCATCAGGGCCAGCGGCAACCACCGCATCCAACAGGCCGAAGACATGACCGCACCCGTTCAACACAACAACGCATCAAAACCCTTGACGAGGAGCGCCGTCCAGACATGACACTCCACTTAATTTCCTTGGCTTTGGCCCGCGCTTGCCTAGCTTCGGATCTCGCCCCAGCGTATAACGGCGGCACGATACTAAACTCGATGCAAACCGAAGTAAGTCGGTAGTACGGGGATTTGAACGCAGCGTCACCGTGTTCTCCGTCCGCTGTTCGCGCGCATCAATCCTTCAGGCATATGCGCGGTGAACCTTCGACAGCGCCCCGCGCAGAGAATCGGGGTGTTCGGGTACAGGGATCAGGTGAACGGCCGCATCAATTAATGCACTGTCACCAGAATATCCAGAATATCCTCAAAGGGTGCACTCCATATCATCAAGCGGCTTGCGGTAGGCGGGTATCGCCAAACTAGGGGGCGCTCTTCAGCAATACTCTCATGATGTGCCAACCTGTTGCGACACCGTCCTTGTCGAAGGCGGAAAAGGGCGGGTCATAAGTGGCGTTTTGAACTTCACGACAATAGTCCGTCACCAGCCCGGCGTCGCCGCGCTGTTCGACATAGTTGCAGGTCTTTATTCTGCCGTCCGTGCCGACGGTGAAACGATAGATATTGAGCGCACGCTGTTGATAGCCAGAGCGCGGGGCAAGCAACCGGTCGCGAAGCTCGGGCGTGAAGATGTCCGCATTCTGCATTTCGATCTCGGCAGAGGGACCCGAATAACTACCTCGAATAGCGAGACCAAGCTCAAACGGTATCGCTTCCCGAGTGCCACAGGGCTTCCCGTCGAGTCCGTCCCCAGCAGCAGGAAAGATGATGACAAATTTACACGAGGTCGGATGCCCCGTCTGATCGACAGTCAGCAACATCGACGTCCAGATTTCACTGATCACGGCCGCCGCACCTGGGGTCGCCCATCTAACGCGATTTCGATAACTGCCCGCCCTTGCCTTACCTGTGCGATCACGCGCGGGCGAAAATCTGGCCTTGGCCAGCAAAGCTTTGCATGCGGACTGGTCCAGTAGATCAAATCCGCTGCTTTCGGTGATCTCGCAACTCACGGGCTTCCCAGTCGCGTCCACCCCCAGTTCAAACGCCGTGGTTCCAGTCATCCCAAAACGCAGCGCGGGGATAGGATAGTCCTCCGGCATGACCCACTCACCCGGCGAGCCTTCGGGTGTCAGCGGCGTTGCCCTCCCCTTGGCCGGACCGGCTATGGCGATATCGGCGCAGGCCAGCGTCGACCATAGTAGCAAAGCGAATCTTGCCGTCTTCATCCACATTTTCTCCGCCGGACCGATACGACTATGCCGGTGCCTTGTCGCGCGCCGGAGGCGCAACACAGGGGACATTCTCTGCGGTCCAGTCGATCTCGTCGGTCGCGGGCACATCGATGTCGCTCGCGATCGGCTCGCTCTGCGTGAACGGGCTATAGAATATATACCCCATGCTGTTGTCGAACTTGGCGATGCGCGCATTATCACGCCGGGCAGTGGCCGCGTCTATTTCCTCCTGCTCGATCCGCGAGCCCCGGATCATGCGTATGGCCCCGTCCCGCAAACCGAAGGCCCGATAATAATTTCGCCCGAAGATGTGTGTGTCATAACCCGGCTTGGACGCCCACTGCCTGGAGCGCGTCGTGACAGGAAGACGAACGGTCGTCACATAACAATCGAAATCGGGTTTGTTGTAATAGGGGGCCTCCTGATCCTGGTCGGCGGCACGGCCACGCCGCTCAGGCGGGCTGAAACCACCGCCAGGCAACGCCAGCGATTTGCCTCCATCGCCATCGTCTTCCCAGTCGATCTTCCAGGTGCCGGTGATCGTCAGGATGCTCGCCTGCGCCTGTTCGTCATAACGCCATTTGACGTCGTCGATCGTCTGCCAGCTGCCTCCGAGAAGGTTCTGACGAAATAGCTGAACGAGCTGGCCCGAGGGAATGCTCGAGAACGAAACCTGCTGCTGGACTCCGCCAATACCGCGGAGGATCGTCGTGTTGACGACCCGAGCATCCTGGTCGAAACCGGCCCGCGCATCGATATTCGTCAGCGTGATCTCTTCCGGGCGGGTCGGCAGCCGCCACGCGACAGGTTCGAGTGAATTGCCTTCCGCCGTCAATGGCAATATCCATCGATATCGCAGAATCGCTTCCGTGCCGGGTCCGACGACGGACGGCATAGTGCCATCCAGCCAGTACCAGACCCCATCGATCCGGACGCGCACCAGCACGTGGTCGTAAAGGCGCGGGCTGGGCAAGCGCTCGTCCATGCCGTCATCGACGCCCGCGTTACTGACGAGCACGGGTACCCCCTCGATACCCAGTTCGTGCAGAAGGGCCAGGAGCAGAACGGTCTTGGCCTTGCAATCGCCATAGCGGCGACGCCAGGTCTCGTCTGCCGTGGCCGGCGTCAGATTTCCGTTGCCCAGCCCGACATAGACATAGCGGACGTCCTGCTGCACCAGCTTGAGCGCAGCGCTGACCCGCCCGAGCACGCTTTTGTTTGCCCTGGCAATCTTGCTTGCCTCGCTCTTGATCGGAGACTCCGCCGCCAGTTTGGCCGCGTCGGCAAATAGCGGGAAAAGGCGACGCGATACGGCCGCCCAGTCAGAGAAACTGCTATACTCCAGCGTTCGCTGCCATTGGAAACGCGGCGGCGCATCCTTGGGTGGGACGAGCGTGCCTGGATTATCCAATTCTATGTCAAGGGCTCGATCGGTAAACCGGGCCGCCGCGCTCATGCCCGAGCCGATTTTTGTGGCGGGTTTACGCCCTTCATCCCAGCTCAGGCCGATATGGTATCGCCCCGGGGCTGGGCTCGGCCCCACCAGCAATACGCCCGCATCATTGGTCCCGAGCGTAGGGTCACTGACGTGGAGGGTGTAGCTCACCTCCAATTCATCCCCCACCCGCAAGTCCGGTACCCGCAATGTTGCCGTCAGGACGCCATCGATCATGGCAGTCTCGAGTTGGTCCTCGCGGCGCAATATCTCGAACGATGCCGCCTTCAGGACATCGATGATCTGGTCGCCTCGATAGACGGTAACGCTGTGCACGACAGGCTCGCCCGCCGCCGGATTCCAGGAGATGGCAATGTTACCGACTTCGAGCGCGTTGGACTGGAGGATTTTCGCACGGTAGCCGACATATTGCTCGGCACCCCTCGGACCAAGATGTGTCAGCACATCCTGACGTCGAAAGAATAATGCGCCATTCGCGCCTTTCGGAACCGGCAAAGGCTCCGATGCCCGGACCCATCCCGGTACCGGACCGATCCTGCTTGCCCCCTGATCCGCGTGAGCCACGCCGGAAAAGAGCAGCGCGGGCACGGCAATGAAAAAGGGGGAGCGCAAGATAGTCACCATTGGCGAGCATGTCGGACAACGCGACAATAATCACCAATCAAACGGATAGAAAGCTCGCATCGGCGATATTCTGGAGTAGTTAATTTCGGATGGATGCGGCGCTCTATCCAGGCGTTGAGCTGCTTCCGAGCCGGGTTTTGGGCAAATCCAGGCTAGCGATGCCGCGTCGCACGTAAGTGGACGCGATCCGAGCACGGTGCTCACCCCAGCTTCGCGAGCGTCACGCCTTCATATTTCGCGTCGGTCGGATCGAACAGCGCGTGCGGATCGAAGCTGTCGGCGGTCAGCATCACGCTGTTGAGACCGGCGAGCTTGAAGGTACCGAGCTTGGGCTCGGCAGGCACCTTGCCGTCGCGCAGGGTGACGACGCCGTCGATGAAGGGGTCGTCATGCTTGGTGTAGAGGATGTGCGGCGTGATCACCATGGCGGTCTTGTTGTAGACGGCGGTGATGCAGAGCTTGCGCCGGATCGCCTGGGCGATCAGTTGCGCCTCGGGCGACAGCTCGGGACCCGATTCCGGGGCAACGACCCGGCTGAGCGACAATGTCTTGCGCGGTGTGTTCATCGCAGGCGCGCATATCGGGCCGGCGGCCGCAAAGCAAGCGGGCGCAGCCGTTCAGCCGACGGAAAGCCGCCTTCGGGCATCCTCTGACCATGCCCCCTCGCCTGCTGTCCCTGTCGGTCCTGATCCTGTCCACGCTCGCGGCGCCGCTCGCCGCGCAGGAGGAGGATGCCGAGCATCGCGCCGACCGGCTGCGCACGATCGAGCTCAACCGGGAGGCACAGGCGAGGGTCGATGCCCGCGACCGGTCCAATGCGCGCGTCCGCGAGACCAACCGCGCGGCGCAGGAGCGGTACGAGCGGCAGCGCGAGCAATGGCGCCGGCGGGTCGAAGCCTGCGAGAATGGCGACTATCGCGCCTGCGCGCGCTGATCGTGCGCCGGCCCATTCCTGCGCTCTTACGAAAAAGGGCCGGAAGACCCGGCCCTTTGACGATCACATATTCGGATAGTTCGGGCCGCCGCCGCCTTCGGGCGTGACCCAGTTGATGTTCTGGGTCGGGTCCTTGATGTCGCAGGTCTTG
Source organism: Zymomonas sp. (assembly GCA_027489105.1). The sequence continues at coordinate 7,104 of JAIYAJ010000314.1, forward strand.
CAGTGGACGCAGTTCTGCGCGTTGATCTGCAGGCGCGGTGCACCCTCCTCCTTGCCGACGATCTCATAGACGCCCGCCGGGCAGTAACGCTGCGCAGGCTCATCGTAGAGCGGCAGGTTGATGTCGACGGGGACGCTCGGATCCTTGAGCTGCAGGTGGACCGGCTGGTCCTCCTCATGGTTGGTGTTCGACAGGAACACCGACGAGAGGCGGTCGAAGCTGATCACGCCATCGGGCTTCGGATAGTCGATCTTCGGCGCGATGTCGGCGCGCCACAGGCCCTCATTGTCCTTGTGGTGCTTGAGGGTGAACGGCAGGCCGATGCCCAGCGTGCGCATCCACATGTCGGCGCCGGCCATGATCGTGCCCGCGAAGGGGCCGAACTTGGCGATGAACGGCTCGGCGTTGCGGACGGTCTTGAGCTCCTTGGCGACCCAGCTGTCCTCGAGCGCGGCCGGATAGGCGGCCAGCTCGTCCGACGAGCGCTCGTGCGACAGCGCTTCGAACGCGGCCTCGGCGGCGAGCATGCCCGACTTCATCGCGGTGTGGCTGCCCTTGATGCGCGGCACGTTGACGAAGCCCGCCGAGCAGCCGATCAGCGCGCCGCCCGGGAAGACCAGCTTCGGGATCGACTGCCAGCCGCCCTCGTTGATCGCGCGCGCGCCATAGGGGACGCGGCGACCGCCCTCCAGGATCGCGCGGATCGCCGGATGCTGCTTCCAGCGCTGGAATTCCTCGAACGGGTAGAGGTGCGGATTCTTGTAGCCGAGCCCGACCACGAAGCCGAGCGCGACCTGATTGTTCGCCTGATGGTAGAGGAAGCCGCCCCCGACCTCGTCGGTCAGCGGCCAGCCCTGGGTGTGGATCACGCGGCCCGGCTCATGCTTCTCCGGATCGATGTCCCACAGCTCCTTGATGCCGATCGCATAGGTCTGCGGCTCGCAGTTCGCCTCGAGGTCGAAATGCCCCTTGAGCATCTTCGACAGATGGCCACGCACGCCCTCGGCGAAGAAGGTGTATTTCGCATGGAGTTCCATGCCCGGCTGATAGTCGGGCTTGTGCTCGCCGGTGCGGCTGACGCCCATGTCGCCGGTCGCGACGCCCTTTACCGAGCCATCCTCATTGTAGAGGATCTCGGCGGCGGCGAAGCCGGGGAAGATCTCGACGCCGAGATTTTCGGCCTGCCCCGCCAGCCAGCGGCACAGATTGCCGAGCGACAGCGTGTAGGTGCCCTTGTTGTTCATGAAGGGCGGCAGCGCGATGTGCGGCATCGAATATTGCCGGTTCGCCGTCAGGATCCAGTGATGATTCTCGGTCACCGGCACGGTCAGCGGGCTGTCCATGTCCTTCCAGTCGGGCAACAGCTCGTTCAGTGCGATCGGATCGACCACTGCGCCGGACAGGATGTGCGCCCCGACTTCGGAACCCTTTTCGAGCACGCAGACCGCGATGTCGCGGCCCGATTCGATCGCCAGCTGTTTGAGGCGGATCGCCGCCGCAAGGCCTGCCGGCCCGGCGCCTACGATCACGACATCATAAGCCATAGATTCGCGCTGCGACATGTCTGGTCCTCGTCCTGCCTATCCGGTCATCGCATCAAAAAAACGTCATGCCCCAAAGGCGCTGCCCGCAGATTGACGCCCTCGTCAACCCATTCCTTTAGTCAGACTTATGGTTTTTGGGGGAAATCATGCCTCGGCAGCCGAACTGGCCAGCCTGATGGGCTGGTGGCGCGACGCCGGACTCAATGTCCTGGCAGCCGACGAGCCGCGCGACTGGCTCGCGCCGGTCGAACAGCCCGCCGAGCGAACCGCGAACACCCCCCTGATGGAGCCGGCCACCCGCCCTGCGGCGGCACCCGTCATGCGCGAGCGCCCCGCTCCGTCGGCTTCTTTCCCCGATACGCTGCCCGCCTTCCAGCAATGGCTGGCGAACAGCGAGAAAATCGCCATGCCGATGGCGGCGCGCGTCGCGCCGATAGGCGATCCGGCCTCCAGCCTGATGGTCCTGGTCGATCTGCCCGAGCAGGTCGACACCGCCAATGGCCGCCTGCTGTCCGGCCCGGTCGGGGAGTTGTTCGACAAGATGCTGGGCGCGGTGAACCGTGACCGACAGTCGCTCTATCTCAGCGCCATGGCGCCTGGCTGGCCGACCGGGGGAGTCGTCGACCGCGCGATGGGCGTGCTGTTCAGCGAACTGGCGCGGCACCATGTCGCGCTGGCCCGCCCCCGCGCGCTGCTGCTGATGGGCGAACAACCTTCGCGCGCCTTCCTTGGCAAGGGCTTCGTCGAGGCGCGCGGCTCGGTCCACGATGTCCAGATCCCCGGTGGCGCGATCAAGGCGGTCGCCACCTTCCATCCCCGGACGCTGCTTCAGCACCCGCAGCAGAAGCGCCGCGCCTGGGAAGACCTCCAATTGTTGATGAAGTTGCTTTCATGATGCGATCCCTTCTCCTCGCCGGTTCGATGCTGTTCGCGCCGTCTCTCGCCACGGCACAGACGGTGATACCGACCGCAGCGGCGGGGCTCGCGGCGGCCGCGCAGCCGCTGGCGATCGCCTCCGGCCTCACCGCCGAGCAGAAGACCGCCTATCGCTCGATCTTCGCCGCGATCCGTACGGGCGACTGGACCACGGCGCAGGCGGGGATCGACGCCCTGCCCAACGGCCCGCTGACCGACGTGGCCCAGGCCGAACTGATCCTGGCCAAGGGGTCACCCAAGGCGGCCGACGACCGGCTCGCCGCGCTGCTGACCGGTGCGGCCGACCTGCCCGAGGCGCCGGACGTCGCGGCGATTGCGGCCAAGCGCGGCCTATCCGCCCCAGGCCTTCCCGTGGCGCGTGACCTCGTCCGTTTCGCCGGGCCGTCACGGCGTCAGACCGCGCGCAGCCTGAAGAATGACCGGGCGGCCGCCGCACTTGCCCAGCAGGCGCTGCCTCTGCTCCGCGACGACCGTCCGAGCGAGGGTGAGGCGCTGGTCCAGGCGAAGCTGCCCGAATTATCGCCCGAGGCGCAGGCCGAATGGCTGCAGCGGACCTCCTGGTCCTATTATCTGACCGGCGACGACGCCAATGCGCGCCGCGTCGCCGATATCGCCCGCATCGGAACCGGCGACTGGGCGGTGCAGGCGAGCTGGGTTTCTGGGCTCGCCGCCTGGCGCCAGAGGGACTGCGCCGCCGCCGGCATGGCCTTCGAAGAGGTCGGCAGCCGCGCGCGCGACCCGGAGATGATGGCCGCCGGCCTGTTCTGGGCCAGCCGCGCCGACATGGCCTGCCAGCACCCCGAGCGGATCGAGCCGCGCCTGCGCACCGCCGCGCGCATGGGCGAAACCTTCTACGGTCTGATCGCCAAGGCCGCGCTCGGCATCGACGATGGCCGCGACGGCGGAGTCAAGCTGACCGCTGGCGACTGGGCCGCGATCGGCACCATCCCCAATGTCCGCCGCGCGACGGCGCTGGCCGAGATCGGCGAAACGACCCTGGCCGAGACGATGCTCCGCCATCAGGCGCGGATCGGGCAGAGCCGCGACCATGAATCGCTGATCCATCTTGCCGCCCGCCTCAACCTCCCGGCAGCGCAGATCTGGCTGGCGCAGAACGGCCCGTCGGGCGCGCGCCTTTCTCCGGCCGCGCGCTATCCGATGCCGGCCTGGACCCCGGAATCGGGTTGGCGGGTCGACAAGTCGCTGGTCTTCGCCCATGCGCTGCAGGAATCGCGCTTCCGCACCGACGCGGTTAGTTCGGCGGGCGCACGCGGCCTGATGCAGCTGATGCCCGGTACCGCGCAGATGGTCGCCCGCCATCTCGGGCGGTCGGTCGACACCGGTTCGCTGTTCCAGCCGACCACCAATTTCGAACTGGGCCAGGCCTATCTGCGCGAACTGGCGGACAATGCGGGCGCCACCGGCGGACTACTGCCGAAGGTGATCGCCGCCTATAATGCCGGGCCCAATTCGGTGGCGAACTGGAATGCGCGGGGCCGCAATCTGGCCGACCCGCTGCTGTTCATCGAATCGATCCCCTTCGTCGAGACGCGCGCTTATGTCGCGATCGTCCTGCGGAATTACTGGATGTATCAGCAGCATTCGGGCGCCAAGCCGGTCAGCATGACCGCCATCGCGCAGGGCATGTGGCCGCGCTTTCCGGGCCTGCCCGGGCAGCCGGCCGTCCGCCTGACGGCGATCGGCTCGACCGCGGCTGCGGACTGACGGGGACCAGCATGCCGATCAAGGAAGACCTGCCTTTCCACCCGGTGCGTATCGCGGTCCTGACCGTGTCCGACAGCCGCGATCTTTCGACCGACAAATCGGGCGATACGCTGGCGGCGCGGATCGAGGGCGCCGGCCATGTGCTGGCGGACCGTGCGATCGTCCGCGACGATATCGACCTGATCGTCGCGCGGCTGCACGGCTGGATCGACAATCCCGAAGTCGACTGCGTGATCACGACCGGCGGCACCGGGGTGACGGGACGCGACGTCACACCCGAGGCGTTCGCGCGGGTCTGGGACAAGGAAATTCCCGGCTTCGGCGAGCTGTTCCGCTGGCTCAGCTATGCCAAGATCGGCACCTCGACGATCCAGTCCCGCGCCACCGCCGGGGTCGCGCGCGGCACCTATATCTTCGCGTTGCCCGGATCGACCGGTGCTGTGAAGGATGGCTGGGACGACATATTGGTCTATCAGCTCGACAGCCGCCATATGCCCTGCAACTTCGTCGAACTGATGCCGCGCCTTACCGAGCGTTGAGCGGGACCGGCAACGCGCCGGCCCCGGTCATGCGTTACGCCAGCTTCAGGCCTTCCTGGTTCATCGCACGGGTCAGCTTGGTGCTTTCCTCCTCGCTGAGCAGACCGCGCAGGCGCGGAAAGATCTTGTTCTCTTCCTCCTGCATATGGTCCTCGAGCATGGCGCGGAAGTCGCCGACCTTGGCAAGGAACTGCGGATGGGCACTGTCCATCTCGCCGAGCTCGAACAGATATTGTTTCACATAGCCATGGTCACCGTTGAGCTTGTCGGCATCGCTCGCCTGCCCATGCGTGCGCAGCACCGCGTAGACGGCATTCTCCTCCTCCATCGCGTGCTTGGCGAGTGCGTGGCCGATCTGGGTCAGCAGCATCGCGCGACGCACCTTATGGTCATTGTCCGTCGCTTCGAGCTGGTCGAACAGCGCCAGCACCGCCTTATGTTCGGCGGCCAGAGCCTCGTCCCACTCGCCTGCCATCATCGTCGGCGCCTGGACGAAAATCTTGCGCACGGCATTGGCCGCCAAACCGGCGGTCAGGCCCGCCGCCGCACCGATCGCGAAACTCCGCGTGGTCTTATCTTCCAACATGGCAAATCTCTCCTCATTCGCTTGCGCGGAAAACGAACGAGCAAGGGGGCGGTTGCGGAATCGCAGGTGAAACAACCTCTTAGCTGGTGTCAGAACAAGGCGAGCTGTTGGCCCGGCGCACGGAAGAGATCGGTGCGCAACGCGAAACGCGCGCCGTTAAGCCCCTGTTTGCGACAGGCCAACCGGAAGCGCGCAAGCAGCGCGGCGGCATAGGCACCCTTGGGCCGGAAGCGGTCGAAGAAGGCACTTTCATTGTCTTTTCCGCCGCGCATATCGCTGATCAGCGCCATCACCCGCGCGGCGCGGTCGGGATAGTGGACGGCCAGCCATTCGCGGAACAGCGGCGCCACCTCGTGCGGCAGCCGCACGACGATAGAGAAGGCCCCGCTCGCACCAGCCCTCGCCCCGGCTTCGACGATCGCCTCTATCTCATGGTCGGTGATGGCGGGCACCACCGGCGATACGCTGATCGACACCGGGATTCCGGCCTTCACCATCGCCTCGATCGCTACGATCCGGCGCGCTGGCGCCGAAGCGCGTGGCTCCATCCGGCGGGCGACGAGCGGGTCGAGCGTCGTCACGGACATCATCACCGCCGCCAACCCTTTCGCCGCCATGGGCCCTAGAATGTCGATGTCGCGGACGATGCGCGCGGACTTGGTGGTGATGGCGACCGGATGGTCATGCTCGGCCAGCACCTCCAGCAGTCCGCGCATGATGCGCAGCCGCGCTTCGACCGGCTGATAGGGGTCGGTGTTGGTCCCGATCGCCATCGGCTCGCAACGATAGCCGGGCCGCGCCAGCTCGCGGCGCAGCAGGTCCGGGGCTTCGGGCTTGGCGAAGAGCTTGGTCTCGAAATCGAGCCCCGGCGACAGATTGTGATAGGCGTGGGTCGGCCGGGCGAAACAATAGATGCAGCCATGCTCGCAGCCGCGATAGGGGTTGATCGAGCGATCGAACGGAATGTCGGGCGAGCGATTGCGCGTGATGATCGTGCGGGGCTTTTCGAGCGTCACCTCGGTCCGCAGCACCGGGCCGTCGCCATCGATGGCATTCCGCGCGTCGAGCCAGTCTCCGTCGCTGTAGCGCGCCCGGTCGTCGAAGCGTCCGCTCAGGCCAGCACTGGCGGCACCGCACCCATGGACGGGCGGTGGCAGCGGTTTCGACGAGTCGGACATGGATAGAACATAACAAGAACGCGTAGCACCGCAAGCGCTGCGCGCCGCTTGGGTCTTATTGCGTGGCTTTGGAGGCGGTCTTGTCGTCGCCGATCAAGCCGCCGGCTTTGCGCCGATTACCGACCCAGTCGACGATCGCGCGCCCGGTGGCGTTGAGCAGCGGGTGGGTGCGCGAGTTGCGCATCCAGCCGGGCCGCTCCGACGAGGCACCGTAGAGCGTGTCATAGCCGAGGTTGATCAGCAGATAGGCGAGCGTGACGATGATCAGCCCCTTGAGCGCGCCGAAGCCGAAGCCCAGCACGCGGTCGAGCGGCCCCAGCACCGAGGTCCGCATCCGCTGCCCCAGCGACGCCCCGACCAGCTTGCCGCCCGCATAGACGATCAGGAAGATCAGCACGAAGGCGAGCACGCTCGCCCCGCTGGAATTGCCGACGAATCCCATCGCCATCTTGGTCGCAGGCGCGTGGAACAGCTTGAGCGCGAAGATCGCAGCGACCCAGGAGAAGAGCGAAATCACCTCGGACACGAAGCCGCGCAGAACGCCGAACAGCCCCCCGCCGAAGATAGCGAGCAGGACGATGATGTCGAGGCCGGTCAATCCATACATAGGCCCGGCTTGCTACCGGCGGCCGAGGATATGGTCAACGAGCGCGCCGAGGCTCGAAAAGCTCTCCTGGCGCATCGCCTTGCCCGGCGGATCCTTGGCGGCAGGCGCCCAGGCCTGAGTGAAACCCAGCTTCGCCGCCTCCTTCAGCCGCAGCGGCGCATGCGCCACGCTGCGCACTTCTCCGGACAGGGCGATTTCGCCGAACAGCACGCAGTCGATCGGCACCGGTCGTTCGGCCAGCGCCGACACCAGCGCGGCCGCGACCGCCAGATCGGCGGCGGGATCGGACACGCGGTAGCCGCCGGCGATGTTGAGATAGACTTCGGCGGTCGAGAAGCTCAGCCCGCAGCGCGCCTCGAGCACCGCCAATATCATTGCCAGCCGACCCGAATCCCATCCGACCACCGCCCGGCGCGGGGTCGCCCCGCTCTGCAGCCGCACGGTCAGCGCCTGGATCTCGACCAGCACCGGCCGGGTCCCCTCCATCGCCGGGAAGACGGTGGCCCCGCTCACCCCCTCCCCGCGCGCCGTCAGGAACAGCGCGCTGGGATTGGCGACCTCGCTCAGCCCCTCCTCCGCCATCGCGAACACGCCGATCTCATCGGTGCCGCCGAAGCGGTTCTTCACTGCGCGCAGGATGCGATATTGATGGCTGCGCTCGCCCTCGAAGCTCAGCACCGTGTCGACCATATGCTCAAGCACGCGGGGTCCGGCGATCGACCCGTCCTTGGTGACGTGGCCGACGAGCACGAGCGACGTGCCGCGCTCCTTGGCGAAGCGGATCAGTTCCTG
>JAIYAJ010000521.1 GCA_027489105.1 Zymomonas sp.
ACCCGCCACGAAACCGCCTTCACCGTCTCGATCGAGGCCCGCGAGGGCGTTACGACCGGCATATCCGCCGCCGACCGCGCGCGCACCGTGGCGGTCGCGATCGACGCGTCTAAGGGGCCCGAGCATATCGTGACCCCCGGCCATGTCTTCCCGCTGGTCGCCAAGCCCGGCGGCGTACTGATCCGCGCGGGCCATACCGAGGCTGCGGTCGACGTTGCCCGCCTCGCGGGGCTCAACCCCTCGGGCGTGATCTGCGAGATCATGAACGATGACGGGACGATGGCGCGGATGGACTCGCTGGTCGAGTTCGCCCGCACCCACAAGCTCAAGATCGGTACGATCCGCGACCTGATCGCCTATCGCCGCAAGCACGACCATCTGGTCGAGAAGCGCACCGAGACGCGCTTCACCAGCCGCTGGGGCGGCGAGTGGAAGCTGACGACCTTCTACAACAAGGCGACCGGGACCGAGCAGACCGCGCTGGTTATGGGCCATATCGATCCGGACAAGCCGACGCTGGTCCGCATGCACCTGCTCAACCCCTTCGCCGACATCTATGGCGAGAAGAGCCCCCGCAGCGACCTGATCGAACGCTCGATGGAGATGATCGCCCAGGAAGGCGCCGGCGTGATCGTCATCCTCAACCGCCCGATGAGCGGCTGGATGACCCGCGCGGTCGAGGCGCGCGAGACCGGTGACACATCGGCGATGGACGAGCTGCGCGATTATGGCGTGGGTGCGCAGATCCTGACCGAACTCGGCGTGCAGGACATGATCCTGCTCACCAATTCGCACCACACGCTGATTGCGCTGGACGGCTATGGTCTGTCGATCGTAGGCGAGCGGCCCATTCCCGCCGCCTGACAGGAGCTAGACCATGGCCAAGATCCTCATCGTCGAAGCGCGCTTCTACGATCATCTGAACGACATGCTCCTCGACGGCGCGCGCACCGCGATCGAGGAAGCGGGCCACCGCCACGAGACGGTCACCGTACCGGGCGCGCTCGAAATCCCCGGCGCCATCGCGATGGCGGCGGAGAGCGGTCGTTATGACGGCTTCGTCGCGATCGGCGTCGTGATCCGGGGCGAGACCTATCATTTCGAGGTGGTCTCGAACGAAAGCGCACGCGGCCTGATGGCGCTGTCGATGGACGGTATCGCGATCGGCAACGGCATCATCACCGTCGAGAACGAAGCCCAGGCGCTCGCCCGCGCCCGCCGGTCGGAAAAGGACAAGGGCGGCGAAGCGGCCAAGGCCGCGCTGCGCATGCTGGAACTGCGCGAGACATTCGGCGCCTGACCCGACCGAAACTGCTCGCCGGTCGCCGAGGCGGCGCACCCGCGATCCGGTCTTTCCCTTGCCGCGGCGGAAGATGATGGTCACCCGATGAGCAGCGCGTCGTCCGCCCCCCCCCCCGTTGCCCGCGCCTATGCCGCGATGGTGATCGCGAATCTCGCGCTCGCCTTCGGGCCGTGGTTCGTCCGCCTCGCGGACACCTCATCGATCGCATCAGCCTTCTGGCGGCTGGCGCTCGCCTGCCCACTGCTGTTCGTGATGACCCGGATCGCCAGACAGCCGATCCCCCGCCTGTCGCTCGGCATGATCGGGACGATCGCGATCGGTGGCCTGTTCTTCGCGGCCGACCTCGGCGCCTGGCATGTCGGCATCCACCACACCAAGCTCGCCAACGCGACCCTGTTTGCCAATCTCGCCGGCTTCCTGCTGCCTGCCTTCGCCCTGATCGCGACGCGCAAGCTGCCCGACCGCATGCAGGCACTCGCCTTGCTGCTGGCGGCAATCGGCACTGCACTGCTGCTAGGCCGGTCCTATCAGCTTGAAAGACGCTACTTGACCGGCGACCTGCTCTGCATCCTCGCCGGGCTCCTGTACACCGGCTACATCATCGCCCTGTCGAAGGCGCGGGGCATGCTGCAGCCTATGCCGGTGCTGCTAATCTCTACGATGGCTGGCATGCTGCCGCTGCTGCTGTTCGCCTGGTTCGACGGCGGCCCGATCCTGCCGCGAGACTGGACACCACTTCTGCTGCTGGCGATCGGCAGTCAGGTCGTCGGGCAGGGCCTGATGGTCTATGCGATCGGCCATCTGCCGCCGCTGGTAATCGGGATCGGCCTGCTCATCCAGCCCTTCATCGCTGCCCTTATCGGCAGCGTGCGTTATGGCGAGATGTTGGGCATTCTCGATCTCGCCGGAGGTCTCGCCATCTGCGCGGCCCTGGTGCTCGTCCGGGCCGGTGGTACTGGTCAGCATACGCTCGAAAAGCTAAGGGAACAGCCATGATTACTGCCGCCGACATGACCCTCGACGAGCTTCGGCTGGCCTTGGCCGAGCGCCTGCCCACCCATGCCGTCTTCGACGGCTGGAGCGCCACCGCGCTCGCCAATGCCGCAGAGGAGCTCGACGTCCCCGCCGACCGTGCCGCCCTGTGTTTCCCCGGTGGCGCGATCGAGATGATCGACGCCTGGTTCGCCACCATCGACGCGGCGATGACGGAGCAGCTCCAGCCGCTCGACCTCGGCGCGATGAAGATCCGTGACCGTATCCGCACCGCCCTGCTCGTCCGGCTCGACGAAGCCACCCGCCAGCCCGACGCCCTGCGCCGCGCGATCACCCAGCTTGCGCGTCCGCGCCACGCAGCGCGCGCGGTCAAGCTGGCCTGGCGCGCGGCCGATTCGATGTGGCGCGCGATCGGTGACACCAGCGTCGATATCGCCTGGTACAGCAAGCGGACGACGCTGGCCGCGCTCTATACCTCGGTTCTGACCGCCTGGATGGACGACGACAGCGAGGATTTCGCCGACACGCGCGCCTTTCTCGATCGCCGGATCGACGATGTGATGCGGTTCGAGAAATTCAAGGCCAGGCTGAAACCCGAGCCCGACCGGCATTTTAGCCCGGTCCGCTTCCTGGGGCGGCTGCGATACCGCCTCCAGGCCTGATCGGATAGCTTATTTTGCCATGGGGGATGGCAATGACGCAGGCTTATTGATAATCACTCGCATCATGGATGTGGATGCAGAGACGATGAGCCTCGACAGGCTGCCGCTGGGAACCGGTGGCGCCATCATCGGGGTGCGCTGGGACCAGCTCGACGAGCGCGACGCGCGCCGCCTGCGCGAGTTGGGCGTGGACGAGGGCGTTTCGGTCGAGAAACTGCACAAGGGGCCGTTCGGCGCCGATCCCATCGCCTGCCGCATCGGCCGCATGACCGTCGCGCTGCGCAGCATCCAGGCTTCGGCCATCCTCGTCGGGCCTCGATCGGCATCATGACGCCGACCCCGCTGATCGCGCTCGCCGGCAACCCCAATGCCGGCAAGAGCGCCCTGTTCAACGCCCTTACCGGCGCCCGACAGAAGGTCGGCAATTATCCCGGCGTGACGGTGGAGCGGAAGTCGGGACGGATGGCACTCGACGATGGCCGCCCGCTCGAGTTGCTCGACCTGCCCGGCACCTACAGCCTGACGCCATCGAGCCCCGATGAAGCCGTCACCCATGATGTACTGCTCGGCAGACAGCGGGGCGAGCGCCTGCCCTCTGCCCTGCTCGTGGTCGTCGACGCGACCAATCTCGACAATCATCTGCGCTTCGCGCTGCAGCTGATCGACCTCGGCCTGCCGACGGTGATCGCGCTCAACATGGTCGACATGGCCGAGCGCGACGGTCTGCGCATCGACGCCGACCGGCTCTCGGCCGAACTCGGCGTGCCGGTCATCCCGACCGTCGCCGTCCGTCGGAAGGGCATAGACGAACTCAAGGCTGCGCTCGGCGGTATGGCGGCGACGCAGGCGAGCCGGCCGGTCCGCGAACCTTCGAACGACCATGACGCGCTGGTCGCGCTGCAGCGGCGCGCGCGCGCGATCGCCGCCGCCGCGACGACCGAGGAGAATTTCCGCCTGCGCTGGACGCACCGCGCCGATGCGGTCGCGCTGCATCCGGTGATCGGCCCCGTCCTGCTCGCGACGATCCTGTTCGTGATGTTCCAGGCGGTCTTCGCCTGGTCTGCAGCCCCCGCCGATGCGATCGACAGCGCCTTCGTCGCCTTGCAGGGCGTGGTCAACGACCGGATGGCCGATGGCTTCGTGCGATCGCTGATCGCCGAAGGGCTGATCGCCGGTGTGGGCGCGGTGATCGTGTTCCTGCCGCAGATCCTGATCCTTTTCCTGTTCATCCTGCTGCTCGAAGCGTCGGGCTATATGGTCCGCGCAGCGTTCATCATGGACCAGCTGATGGCGCGCGTCGGCCTGTCGGGCCGGGCCTTCATCCCGCTCCTGTCCTCCTTCGCCTGCGCCATTCCAGGGATCATGGCGACGCGGACCATCGACGATCCCAAGGACCGGCTGACGACGATCCTGATCGCGCCGCTGATGACCTGTTCGGCGCGCCTGCCGGTCTATGCCGTGATCATCGCGGCCTTCATCCCCGAGCGGACCGTCGGGCCCGGCATCGGCTTGCAGGGCCTCGTCCTCTTCTGCCTCTACATCGCCGGCATCGCCGGCGCGATGCTCGCCGCCTTCATTCTGCGTCGGACGGTGACCAAGGGGCCGGCCCCCGGCTTCCTGATGGAGATGCCGCGCTACCAGATGCCGATCCTGCGCGACGTGCTGCTGGGCCTTTGGCAGCGGGCGATCATCTTCCTGCGCCGCGCGGGCACCATCATCGCCGCGACGACCGCCGTCCTGTGGCTGCTCGTCTCCTACCCCAAGGCGCCTGCGGATTATGCGCAGCCGACGATCGACTATTCGGTCGCGGGCCGGATCGCAGGTGCCCTGGAGCCAGTTTTCGCACCGGTGGGGTTCAACCGGGACATGGCACTGGCGCTTATCCCCGCGATGGCCGCGCGCGAGGTCGCCGTTTCGGCGCTCGCCACCGTCTATGCCGTCGATGCCGAGGATGAGGCGGTGCAGGAGCAGTCGCTGGTCGAACGCCTGCAGGGCCGATGGTCGCTGCCGACCGCTTTGGCCTTCCTCGCCTGGTTCGTCTTCGCGCCGCAATGCGTGTCGACGATCGCGGTCGTGCGGCGCGAGACGAACAGCTGGAAATGGACCGGCTTCATGCTGGCCTATTTGTTCGGTCTGGCTTACATCGCGGCAGGCGCTACCTATTGGAGCGCGCTAGCTTTAGGTTTGTAGGGAGGCCCGCGTGGCAGGCAGCGTTAACAAGGTGATCCTCGTCGGCAATCTCGGTCGCGACCCGGAAAGCCGCTCCTTTGCCAATGGCGGCAAGGTGGTGAACCTGCGCATCGCCACGTCGGAGCAGTGGAAGGATCGCAGCACCGGAGAACGTCGCGACAAGACCGAATGGCATTCGGTCGCGATCTTCAACGAGGCGCTGGCCGGCGTCGCCGAGCGCTATCTGCGCAAGGGCAGCAAGGTCTATCTCGAGGGGCAGCTCCAGACCCGCAAATGGACCGACCAGCAGGGCCAGGAGCGCTACTCGACCGAAGTGGTCCTTCAGGGATTCAACGCAGTGATGGTGCTCCTCGATCGCCCCGATGGCGGTGGCGGCATAGGCGGCGGTGGCGGCGGCGGATCCGCTGCTGGCGGCAGCTGGGGCGACGATGACGGCTATGGCAGCAGCTCCGGCTTCGGTGGCGGCAGCGGCGGCGGTGGTGGCGGCTTCGGCGGCGGCAGTCGCGGCGGTGCGCCGGCAGGCGGCGGCCGCAAGTCCGATCCCTTCGATGTCGGCGACCTCGACGACGACGTTCCGTTCTGATCGCGCGGCCGCGCGACCGGTCCTGCCGATTACCCGATGAACGGTTGCCGCGCCCGGTACGCCGGGCCTCTCCCCGCTTGCGCGGGAAGCGGGGGAGCGTATTTTCCTGCAATGCGTGACCCCGTCCCTTTCGGTCTGGTGAGATGAGCCCCTCGCTACCGATCCTCAGGTCGCCGCCCTTTCCCGGCACGGCCCCCGCTACGGCGGCCATCAGCCGGCGTCTTCCGCTCGCGCCGGTGCGCGACGCAATCCCTCCCCAGCTAAGCGGGCGCGCACGACTGGTCCGGGAGCGGATCGTGGAAGCGCGTATCGGTGGCCGTTTCTGGGCCGCCGGCGACGCTAATGTCTGGAACCCTGTAGCGCGCGGCGAACGACTGGCGTTCGCCGGAGACGACGAGCGCGGCCTGCTCGCGCTGATCGCCGGCGCGTCGGTCGACTGGACCAGTCCCGGCCCCTTTGCCGATGTCGCGCGCAGCACAGATCCGGACGCGCTCGATCGGGCGGTGATCCACTGGCTGATCGATAGCGTGGAGTATCGCGATCCTTATTCTGGCCGGCCGGTCGCGATCGAAGCCGCGATCGACCAGCTCGCCTTCTGGCGGCAAGTGATCGACCGCAATCGCGGGCTCGTCGCCGCAGCCGGCATCGCGCGCTGGAAGCGACGCGAGGTCGAAGCGATGCTCTGGCCCGGCGACAACCTCGTCTTCGCCGGCAATGCTGCAGACGCCGTCGAAGCCGCTTTGCGAGCGAACGGCGACATCGCGGTCTGGCCGTCAAAGGCGCCGCGCGGGCTTGCCGAGGAAGCCGCAGCCCGTGGCGTGCGCGTGCATCCAGTGGAGGACGGCTTCCTCCGCTCGGCCGGCCTGGGGAGCGACTGCCACCCACCGCATTCTATCATCTTCGACCGTGCGGGCCTCCATCTCGACCCCAATCGCCCCTCCGACCTCGAGGCCATGATCGCAGGCCCAGCTGATCCGGCACTGCTCGCCCGTGCGGAACGGCTCATGCGGTCGCTGGTCGACGCCGGGATCAGCAAATATGCGAGCGGCGGGGATCCCTGGGAGCGGCCGGTCAAGGACCGCCGCATCGTCCTCGTGACCGGCCAGGTCGAGGACGATCTGTCGGTGCAGCTCGGCGGAGCCGGGGTCGAGGGCAATCTCGACCTGATCCGTCGCGCACGCGCGGCCGAGCCCGATGCCTGGCTCGTCTTCAAGCCGCATCCCGATGTCGACGCCGGCCATCGCCGTGGTGCGATCCCCGATGCCGTCGCTTTGCGCCATGTCGATCAGGTCGTCCGCGACGTGCCGATGGCATCGATGCTCGATGCGGTCGATGCCGTGCATGTGCTGACCTCTCTCGCGGGGTTCGAGGCACTGATTCGCGGCTGCGACGTTGTGACCCACGGCCAGCCCTTCTATGCAGGATGGGGATTGACGCGGGACCTCGCGCCGCCCATTGAGCGCAGACGGGGCCGCAACGTAACGAAGGCGCAGCTTGTGGCGGCAACTTTGATTCTCTACCCGCGCTATCTCGACCCGGTAACGAAGCTCCCCTGCCCTCCCGAAATCCTCGTGGAGCGCCTTGCAGCAGAGCCGGAACCGCGCGAGACGCTGCTGACCCGCCTGCGCCGCCTTCAGGGCCGCCTGCGCCGCACCCTCTCCGTCGCGGGAGGCCGGGCTTGAGGCTTCACGACATCGCCAAGCAGCGCTTCCTGTTCCTGCAGGGGCCGCCGGGACCCTTCTTCGACCGGCTCGGCGCATCGCTGCGCCAGCACGGCCATGCGGTCCACCGGATCAATCTCAACGCCGGCGATGTCGCCTCCTGGTCGGGTCCGGCGGTCGATTATCGCGGCACCGCAGAACGCTGGCCGAGTTTCGTCGATGATTTTCTGGTCCACCATCGGATCACCGACCTGATCCTGTTCGGCGACTGCCGGCCGCTGCACAATGCCGCACGCGGCATGGCACGGCTGCGCGGCGTGCGCGTCCATGTGTTCGAGGAAGGCTATATCCGGCCCGACTGGGCGACGCTCGAACTGGACGGCGTCAACGGGCATTCCTCGCTGCCGCGCGATCCGAACTGGTATCTGAAGGCGGCGCGCACCCTGCCGCCGCTGGCCAAGCGCCCGACCGTGCCGTCGCGTTTCCGTCGCCGGGCACAGGAAGCCACCAGCTATTATGCCCGCACCTCGCTCGGCCGCTGGCGCTTCCCGCACTACAAGTCGCACCGCGACCGCTCTGCGGTGACCGAGGCGCTCGGCTGGCTCAAGCAGTTCGCGCTGCGCAAGCTGCAGGAAGGCCGGGCCGAGAACGTCCTCGCCCAGCTCGAGGGCAAACGCTATTTCGCGCTGCCGCTGCAGCTGTCGTCGGACCACCAGATCCGCGTCCATTCGCTGTTCGGCACGATGCAGGCGGGCGCCTCCTATGTGATCGAGAGCTTCGCCCGCTCGGCGCCCGACGACACCTATCTGCTGGTCAAGGAACATCCCCTCGACAGCAGCCTGTTCAGCTGGCGTCGGTTCATCCGGCGCGAGGCGCGGCGACTGAACGTCGAGAATCGCGTGCTGTTCACCAAGGGCGGCCGGATCGACGACATCGTCGAGAATTCGCTGGGTGTCGTCACCGTCAACAGCACGACGGGCACGTTGGCGCTGGCATCGGGCATTCCGGTGATCACGCTCGGCCAGGCGGTGTACAACATCCCCGGCATCACCTTCCAGGGTCCGCTGGACAGCTTCTGGAGCGATCCGACTCCGCCAAGTGCGAAGATCTGGGACGCTTTCTCCCGCGTGCTGCAGGCGCGCTGCCTGGTCTATGGCGGCTTTGCCAGCGACGAGGGCATCGAGATGCTGGTCGAAGGATCGATCGCGCGGCTGGTCGAAGCGTCGAAGATCGTCGACATCGGCTCCTATCTGGGCGGTGCGGCACAGATCGCCGCCGAATAAGGCGCGCCTCCTGCCCGATCCGCCTCAGCGGCGGCGCATGATATATTCCTCGTCATACCAGCTGCCGACCTTGAAGCGGTAGTCGCCGACCTTCTCGAACCCGCGCGCGGCATAGACCGCCTGCGCCTTGGCGTTGCCTGACCAGACGCCCAGCCACACCGGCCCGGGCCGTATCACGGCGAGATGATCGAGCGCGGCGGCGAGCAGCCCCGCGCCAAGGCGGAGCCCCTGTGCCTCTCGCAGGACGTAGAGCTGATAGAGTTCGCCGTCGCCGGGTGCGACCTCGACATGCGGCAGCTTGCAGGGCCCTACCTGCGCATAGCCGAGCAGTTCGCCGTCGCGATCCGCGACCCAGCTGCGCCGCTCTTCGTCGGACAGCTCCGCACGGACGGTATCGGCCGAATAGGCCTCCGCCTCGAAGATCGCGAGATCGGCCGGCGGATAGGGGATCGCGAAACCTTCTTCCAGGAAGGTCTGGCGAAAGGTGGTCAGCTTCAGCCGGGCGAGCGCCTCGGCATCGTCGGGCGCGGCGGGACGGATGGTGACGGTCATGTCCCTGCCTGCGATGCGGCGGCGATGCCGTCAAGCAAGCGTACGCGCCGCAAAGAAAAGGGGCGCGGAAGCCAATGCCTCCGCGCCCCGATCCCTTGTTCCTTCCGGTCCCGCAGGACCGGTCCGGATCAGCCGTTCTGGCGAGCCTTGAGGGCTTCGCCGAGAATGTCGCCGAGCGACGCGCCCGAGTCGGACGAGCCGTACTGGGCGACGGCCTGCTTCTCTTCGGCGATCTGCATCGCCTTGACCGAGAAGGTCGGCTTCTTGGAACGGTCGAAACCGGTCACCATCGCGTCGAACTTCTGGCCGACCTGGAAGCGCTCCGGACGCTGCTCGTCGCGGTCGCGACCGAGATCGCTGCGCTTGATGAAGCCGGCTGCGCCGTCGTCACCCGCCTGCACTTCCAGACCACCGTCGGTGATCGCGAGAACGGTGACGGTAACGACCGCGCTCTTGTTGAGCTTCGAGCCATCCGAGGTCGCGGCGCCGATGCCGCCACGCTCGAGCTGCTTGATGCCGAGCGAGATGCGCTCCTTCTCGGAGTCGATGTCGAGGACGATCGCCTTGACCGTCTCACCCTTGTGGTGAAGCGACAGCGCTTCCTCGCCGGTCACGCCCCAGGCGATGTCCGACATGTGGACCATGCCGTCGACATCGTTGTCGAGGCCGATGAACAGGCCGAACTCGGTGATGTTGCGGATCTCGCCCTCGATGACGGCGCCGGGCTGGTTCGCTTCCGCGAAGACATCCCACGGGTTCTGCAGGGTCTGCTTGAGGCCCAGCGAGATGCGGCGCTTGACGGGATCGACCTCGAGGATCTGGACCTCGACCTCCTGGGAGGTGGAGACGATCTTGCCGGGGTGGACGTTCTTCTTCGTCCAGGACATCTCGGAGACGTGGATCAGCCCCTCGATGCCCGGCTCCAGCTCCACGAAGGCGCCGTAGTCGGTGATGTTGGTCACGCGGCCCGAGAAGCGGGCGTTGACCGGATACTTGGCCTCGATGCCCTCCCACGGATCGGCGAGGAGCTGCTTGATGCCGAGCGAGATGCGGTGCGTCTCGTGGTTGATCTTGATGATCTTGACCTTGAGCTGCTGGCCGATCGTGACCACCTCGGACGGGTGGTTGACGCGGCGCCACGCCATGTCGGTGACATGGAGCAGGCCGTCGATGCCGCC
>JAIYAJ010000236.1 GCA_027489105.1 Zymomonas sp.
AGCGCGATGCCGAGATCGCCGACGCTGATCGGGAAACGCCCGACCGAGAACGCCACGGCCACGCCCAGCAGAAGCAGGACGAGGCCGACGGCGATCCCGCCCATGGCGCCGAAGCGGCCCGTCATCCGCGCCCTTCGAGCACGAAGGCGATCTGCGCGTCGGTCGGGGCGCGATGGTAAAAGCGTGCGTGGAAGTCTCGGGTGAAGGTCGTCATGTCTTCCGGAAAGAGCCCCGGATAGAGCAGCTTGCCCAGCCAGATCAGGCCCGGCATGCGGTTGACCGACGGCGGGAAGTCGACCCAGCCGAAGGGCAGCTTTGGCGACAGATGCACGCGTCCCTCGCGCACGGCCTTCACGCTTGCCCAAGAGGGATCAGCCCGGACACTGGCCGCGAAATCCTGGTCGATGGTGATGATCACGTCCGGATCCCAGGCCAGCAGCTGCTCGACCGACACGGTGGCGAGCCCGCCGCGGGTCTGGCCGGCGACGTTGACCGCGCCCATGAACTCGATGGTCTCGACATTGATCGAGCCCCCAAGGCCGGTGTCCAGCCCGCGGGGGCCGCGTGCGTAGTAGACGCGGGGGCGCCTGTCCGCTGGGACGGTCGCGACGCGCGACTGGCAGGTGCGGATGATCTCCTCGCAGAAACGGGCCAGCTCCTCCGCCCGCGCCGTCTCGCCGACGAGCCGGCCATGCAGGCGGTAGCTGCCCGGAATGGCGTTGAAGCGGCCATCGAGCAGCGCGTAGGGGATTCCCGTCTGCGCCTGCACCCGGTCTGCCGTCTCGGCGAAGGTGCGGGCCGTCGAGCCGATGTCGAGGATGAGATCGGGCCTCAGCTGCAGCAGGATTTCGAGATTGGTGGTGTTGCCGCGCCCCGTGAGCCGGCCGAGTTCGGGGCGCGTGCCGACCTCCGGATCGAGATAGACTAGTTCCGGGCCGCGATTGGCGCGCGGCCAGCCCAGCAATGTCCTGGGCTGCAAGGTGTAGTGGGTAATCGCGGCAGGCGGGCCTGCGGGAAAGACGCGCGCGACGGCGGCCGGCACGGTGATGGACCGGCCGGCGGCATCGGTGACCGTCTGAGCCCTTGCGACATGCGGCATCGCGATCGCGGCGCTTGCCCCGAATGCGAAGGAACGGCGGGTGAGCCTCATGATGCCGCCTCCGTCAGTTCGCCCGCGTTGGGCGGCGCAAGCGGCGTATAGGCGCAGCGGTCGGGCTTGAGGTCGACAAGCGGCGTGCCGTCGACGCAATCGAGTCCACGCACGACCAGCACGCCGTCTTCAACCGCCACCAGCTCGACCATGGAAGTCGCGATGGGGTTGGGCCGCACCGGGGACCGCAGCGCGAACGTGCCGAACGTCTCGCCATTGGATTTCGGGCTTTGCAGGACGAGGTCGCGCCTTGCCTGATGCATCCAGTAGAGCACCTCGACCCTGCCTAACCGTTCGATGCCCTTCAGGGCAGGCTTCCACGGATCGTGGAGTTCGATCCGGCATAAGGGGCCGTCGACCTTGCCTTGGCGCGGGCATTCATCACGCGTGCGGAACGGCGTCCGGATCACACCAATGAAGACCACGCGCGCATCTGCGCGCTCGGGCAGAGGCACTTCGATTTCGCCTGGACGCGTGTTGCTATGCTTCATCCGGAACCGCCCTTCGCCGCCGTGTGCTCTCGAGCCGCAACGATACGTAGCGCTCAATGCTGCTCAAGACCATCATTCCAGCGAGTTTGGGCGCGGTAGGCGATGCGTCTTGATCGAAGCATCGGCCGATGGACCTTCATCGACGCAGCCGGCGCGCATGACTGCATGTCATGCCTCGGCACAGGCGCGGCGCATCTGACAGGATTCGAACCTGTGACCTCTGCCTTTGGAGCAACGCGCCGCCCCATATTGCCGGCCCCGCCCCGATGGGCTATTCACCGCTCAGCGAACAGGCCCGTGCCCGCGCTTCGCACCCGTAGCTCAGCTGGATAGAGCGCTGCCCTCCGAAGGGCTAAAATTCCTATTTGTCAGTCAACGGAAGTCATTGATTCGTCTAGGATGCCGGCTGTTGCTTTACAGAGACCGCAGGAATTCGGCACATAAGGGCCACTTCCGCTCCAGAATTCCTGATCCAGTGCCTGAAATACCCTTGGCGCGGCACAATCGGTGTCCTCTACTCTCTCAGACAGGAGAGGACATATGGCAACGATCCGCAAGCTGCGAGGACGCTGGCAAGCCCAGGTGAGGCGTCGGGGGATGGCGCCCCGTGCCAAATCGTTCGACGCTAAAGCCGACGCTGAGCGCTGGGCGCGTCAGCTCGAAAGCGAGATCGACCGAGGCGGGTTGATGCAGGACACGCGCCTTGCCGAGGCGACGACGCTTCTATCGGTGCTGGAGCGCTACATGGCCGAGGTGACGCCTCGCAAGCGCAGCGCTAGCACAGAGATTGCACGGCTGCGCGCGATCTGCCGCCTTCCCATCGTTCATCGCACCCTTGCCCTGCTCTCCAGCGCCGACATTGCCGCTTATCGTGATCAGCGCTTGCAAAGCGTGGGGCCTGCCTCGGTGATCCGGGAGCTCAACACGCTCAGCCACGCCATCGATTATGCCATCAAGGATTGGGGCGTTCATCTGCCTGCGAACCCTTGCAAACTGGTGCGTCGACCCAGCCCGCCCAAGGGCCGGATGCGTCGTCTGCGTGAGGGCGAAGAACAACGTCTGCTGGATGGAACGTCCGGTGGTCGCAATGCCTATCTGCGCGACGTCATCGTGCTCGCCATTGAGACGGGCATGCGTCGCGGCGAATTGCTCAGCCTCGATTGGAAGCACATCGAACTCAATGTCGGGGTCGCGCATCTGCCCCTGACGAAGAATGGTGACAGCCGCGACGTGCCGCTATCGTCCCGCGCTAGAGCAGTGCTGCAGGGGCTCTGGGACGCGCAAGGAAAGCCCGTTGAGGGCAGGGTGCTCGACACCAGCGAGAGCGCGGTGCTGCAAGCCTGGGGCCATCTGTGCGGGCGCGTTGGCATCCACGATCTGCACTTTCATGATCTGCGTCATGAAGCCGTGTCGCGACTGTTCGAGCGCGGGCTGAACGTCGTCGAAGTCTCCACCATCTCCGGGCATAAGGAGCTCCGTATGCTGCAGCGCTACACCCATCTGCGGGCCTCTGATCTGGTTGCGCGACTGGGCTGATTGCGAAAGCGAAGTCCTAGATAGACGCATCTACAGCGAGGGGGATGCCGGCATTGTGGGACGCTCTGAGCGCCTAGCCTTGGCTACCAAGCTCTAAAGCGTCAACGGCATGATGCGGTCGATGCACGGCGCCGTTCAGTCAAATCGTCTCGTTTAGAAAATAGATGAATCTACCTTCGTGATCGGCGTCAAAGCTGGCGACAAAGGCGCGGTTCTCGCTCGTTTCACGGTCGGGACTAATGTCAGTTTGGCGCGAACCTCACGGCCGGACCCCGGTCATCGTGACCATCGCGTCCTCGAAAGCGCTCTGCGCCTCAAGGCCCTGGGCCACCCAATAGTCGTGCTGCCCCTTGTCCACGACGTGCCTGAAGCCGTGGGTCGCCATGGTGTCCAGATCACCATGATTGCGGACGAAAACCTTTGAGAAATACCAGTGCGCCGCCTGACGGTTCAGTCCGCCAACCTTTACGCCCCGGTAGAACACGGTCAGCTGCATGCGTCCTGCTCGGCATTCGTAGTCAGGATGACGGCTTAGGCGTTGGACAAATTCACCAATGTCCGGCGGAAGGGCCACGATCGCGTTTTCGAGATCGACAGTGTTTTCCAGTCTCGGCGATGGGGCGGCTGCCTTAACCCGTAGTGCAGGAGGGTGTTGGGGCTGTGCTGCTTGTGGGGAGGCCGGCGCTTCCGATTGCTCGCCACGAAACAGGCTGGCAGCCTTTGCCCATGATGACATCTTGTCCGCGTTAGACGCCCGCGAACTTGGATGCAGTCCGACCGAGTTGAGCCGCAAGCCAGCTGCTTGAATCCTGTCACGCGCCTTGGCGCCTAGTGCCAGGACGAATGCATTTGGGAAGAGGTCAAGCTGGGGGGAAAGGTAGGTTTGCGCGCAGGCTTGTTCCACACGTTCCGGATGTTTCCCACCCGAAACCTCAGCTGGGCAAAGGACGGCATTCGTGAACCATGTCTTGCGCAACTGGGCTTCAAGGTCGTCGTTGGGCCAAAACGCATCGAGAATCCGCCGCATATTGCGATGGAAAGGCGTGTGACGACCAGTCCGTTCGAAACTGCCTTCTCGCATGGCTGCATGGAAGATGCGCAGTGAGTTGCCCACCATGTCGTAGGGCGTGCCGGCGTATCCGGTGTTGTCCGGCGGGTCGCCCGGCTCTGCTGTGACAATGATAAGCCGCACCTCGTCCAACGTGCCAGTGGCGCCGCCGAAGGCGCACGGAACCAGACCCCGCGCGGGCTCCCACATGCAGGCACCGGCGCAAGCGCCCGAAAAGTTCACGCAGGGGCCATAAGCCGGTTCCAGCAGGTTGAGCAGGGCTTGCGTGAGCATTGGGCCGATATTCCGGTTTCATGGCATGAACCCCAAGAAACACCGCGATGCAGTCAGGACACAAGTCGCCATCACTACGGAGTGGTAGGAGGGGCAGCTTGGCTTTGGTCAGCATCAGCCAGTCCGACATAAAGCATACTTCTGCAGACAGGCAGGGACCGACCCGCTTGCTATGTAGCCCACTCCAGCTCAATCTCTGGCGTTGATGACGCGCCAACAGCGTCGAAAGCAGCAGTGCCTGACTGGCTGTGCCTTCCCAGCGTCTCGGTCGTATCAATCGTCGCTCGGACTTTAATCATCTGACAAGCAGCGTCGCAGATAGACGAATCTACGTTGGCGGTCAGGCAGGCAATGCTGGGCGCTTGAAGCGGTTTGCCATGGCTGCCAAGGTCAGTGGCGCTGGCTCGGGCATTGCCTGCACAGTATCTCTCATCATTGAGCTTGCCAGCTTGAACGGGGTTCAGCGTGAGAGGGGCAGTGGCCGGCGTCAGTGACGATCAACCCAGACCTGCACCGCTTCAGCTAGCGCCTGCTTGATCCTCGATGAATGCCGAAGCGCTTGCCCCAAGCTCGCGTCGAGGGGATCGAGACCGATCTCCTTCATGATGCCGCCCGTCGTGATACCGCGCTTGTCCATGATTTCTTGGATTCGCCGCGCCCCATCGCGTGTCAGTCGCCCATCGGGATTGCAAATCGTGACCGTCACTGCGGTGGGCGTTGACAAGGGACCCGTAACAGCGCCAGCCGGCACAAGCCCGACCTCGGCCGCGAAGATGGTGCGGTCCGCTGCTGATGCGGCTTTCCAAGCCCTGCGGAGCGCGTGGATGGCCTTCGGCGGTGTTTTGACGCCTGCCGCACGGATGGCCTCAGCCGCGGTCATGTCGCCTGCGCGATAGCGCGCGAAAATTCCCGGATCGCGCCGCTCGACGAGACCGAGATAGTAAGCGTTGTCGCGTTTCCGCCCGGCCATGCGCAACGGGTAGATAATCTATCAACGGCGGTCAAGATTGTGGGTTAGGTGTCACCGAACGCGCTGCTCAGCGGCAGGGCGATTTACTGCGCGCTTGTATGCTTCAGAGCGTCACGGTCGATTCCGACGTGAAGCGCGCTCGCATTTCGCTATAGGCTCAATGTCGGTGGCGCCGGCCAAGCCCCGCCTCTGACGCTGCATCACAGTGACCTCAGAGGAGAGTTCATGGCACGAGCCCCGAAAACACCAAATCCTATGAAGCCAGGCTTGGATACGGCCCAGCGCCGAATTCATCAGGCAGTCATGATAACAGACTGTATTCAGAGTGATATAATTGCAAAAGAGCGTAATCTGTTGACACAGAAATGGTTCGATTACCGATTCATGAGTCCAGTAGACGCCACACTGTTGTTTATCGAGTGTTACAACAAGTCCTATAAGAACCATTGGAGGCGGCATTTTGACGTCGGTGAAAGCGAAAAGCGTCATGGCCTAAAGCCGGGAGAACTACCACGTGATCCACGCACACTCACTAGCATCTGGCTGGCTCGACAGTTCGCGGACAGCCTCTCGGTGCCATATGAGCGCTTCTTCGAGGTTGTTTTCCCGTTGTGGATCGATGCTGGCCAGCGATTGCCGCGCCCCAACCAGCTTTATTCACCCAAGTGGGCGGACAATGTCACACGGCTCGTCCATGCAAAGAGCCGGGAATATATGGCCTCAACGCTTCAGTGGTCCTTGTTGCCCCACTACAGGACGTCGGCGGGGGTCGCGACGGAGCTCCGCGAAATTCATGTCGAATGGTGCCTTGAGCTTCTGAAAGAGCGATTCGGCCGGCCAGATCAGATTGCACGCGCTGTCTATGAACTGGAGCTCGTGCCGGAAGCGGTTGCAACGGCGGCGTTTGGCGAGGAAAAGATGGAGCGCGCCAGAGAGAGTCTGAGCGGTCACACTCCTTCCGCCGGCTCGGGCGCCGCCCCAGCCCAGCATTTCATGCCGTCGTGCGCATATCTTCCGCAGGCGTTTGATGCGGCCAACAGTGTGTGCCAGCGATGTCATTTTGCACCCGAGTGCTCAAGAGCGGCGCCGAAGGTGATCGAGCACCTGAAGCGACGGCATGGGAGCGAAGACCCCATGGCTTGCCGAAAGCGGGAAGCAACGCGTCAGCGCGTGCAGAGGCACCGAGAGAAAAAGCGAACTGGAAGTTCCGCACCGAGCCTGAAAAGCGTGTAACGCTTTCCACCGCAGATTGCGCTCCAGCAGCATTTCGACGAAACGAAACCGGGAGACGTTACTAGTCAGCCGAGGCAGGCCTTAACAAGACAGAGTCTACCGAGGGCATTCAGAATGTAACGCCCCCCAATTCTTTTATTACTTATATAACAAGAAAAGCATTGGAAAGTGTTACATCCGGTCCAGCACAGCCTCAGGCTGTGGCTTGTGCGAACACAAGAGGATGAGTATGCGCTGCGGCGAGAGCGGGCTGCGCCCGCCCTCACCTTGCTACCAGGGTTCTTGTGTCCTGCGGTGACATCTCGGACTCCGGTATGTGCAAGGGACTGCAAAGAGGGGAACTGTCTGGTCCAGCAGCCGGAACCTTCTGGCTGTCACTCTCCCGGCGTCAATGACATCGACCGTGCTCTGAGGGGCTAGCCCAAGGGAACGACGCTTCGTCTCGGTCTCAGGCAGCACGTGGCCATACGGCGCCGCAAAGTCCCAGACAGGGCACGAACCTGTGTGGCGCGGCGAACCGTTCTGGACCGACTGCGCCATCCTTCAGCAAGCAGGCATACCCTGTGTAATGTTTGGCGCTGACGGGGGCGGTGCGCATAGCGCGACTGAATGGACCACCGTCTCGTCGGTCGAGTCGCTCGCAGAGATACTGGCTGAGACTGCGATCCGGTTCTGCAGCAGCCATCGCGGTGACACTTCTGCTGGCAGCCATCCAGCGATCTGATCTGGCATCAACGCTCGGCCTTGCGGCTCGCATCCGAGTGAAGCCGAAGTAGTCGCCCACGCACATAGCCGAAGGACGTGCTCTCGGCCGCGTCACGGGCGAGAACGTCCATATCGTGTAGCAGCGCGGCGATGGCAGCGAGCGCGTCGCCTTTGAACTCGGCCAGGACCGCTTCCGGCTCAGAGAGCGGCGCTGGTTCAGTGGATTGCTCGTCGCTCTCGGACATCGTTGCCTCCTAAGAACGAAACAAGAACATACGGGCTGATGAGTCAAGACGACTTCGGCGAGCTCGGAGCGCCCAAACCACGGCGGACGCTGACAAGTGACGTCGCGCAGGGAAGCTCACACAGACTCGCGGCGAACGGGACGTAGGTGATGAGGCTCAGCGTCGCCGCACCCGCCAGCGCCCACCTAATCGCTTCCTGGGGCATGACTTGGCGCCGGGAGATCAAGGTGCGTTGAAACCAGACCGGCTTGACCCTACGCCCACGCTCCCGGCGGCATGTTGCGAGAGCTACGAGAAGCGCCTGTGACCCTCATGAACGGCACCGAGGTGCAATACGGTATACATCGTTGCAATACGGTAGCAGTCGCTCGGGATTTATACTAAAAATACCTATTTCTTTGATGTAGATATAGCAGTAAATGCGCATGACGAGGCGCAAATCGGCTCGGAAGCGCGACCCTAACGCTACCGTATTGCTACCTTTTTGCAGCGCAGAAATTTTTTCTGCGACCCCTAATGTCGCCGCTCTCCGGTATTGCAGCAAGCAATCCGTCGCGTTGATAGCAGAAATGCACGTTTTAACTGCATAATCGTGCTTCTACATGTCAGATAATAGCAACGCTTCGGAGCGAATACGCGTTCGACAGCGCGTGAGCACGCAATCGCAGGTGCGTTGGCGGATTTTCGTTATTAGATGGAACCAGTTTTGTTGGTCAATAACGGCTGGCCAGCATCGGGCGCGCTTGGTCATGCGCATGATTGGAAGCTGGCATACTCTGTCCCCGTCCGCCGCCCTTGACGCATCCCTGCAATTCGGCGAGCCATTGTGCGCACATACGGATTCACGGATTGCATCACAGTCATGTTTGAACAGGTCTTCAAGAACATCGACGATGCGTTGCGTAAGGAGGATGGCTGTTCAACCGAACTCGACTATATCGAGCAGACCTCCTGGGTTCTGTTCCTGAAATACCTCGACGATCTGGAAAAAGAACGTTCGGCGACGGCTGCGCTTGAAGGGCGCTCATATACCCCGATCATCGATGCCGCGCATCGCTGGTCCGTCTGGGCCGCGCCCCGGAAGTCCGATGGCAGCATCGACCATATGCGCACGAAGGCCGGTCCGGACCTGATCGATTACGTCGATGATGAGCTGTTTCCCTACCTCAAGGGCTTCAAGGAGCGCGCCACCGGCTCGGACACGATCGAATACAAGATCGGCGAGATTTTCGGCGAGCTCCGCAACCGCTTCCAGTCCGGATACAATCTGCGTGACGTGGTGCAGGAGATCGATGCGCTGCGCTTCGGCTCTCAGGCCGAAAAGCATGAGCTGTCGGACCTCTATGAGTCGCGCATCAAGCGCATGGGCAATGCCGGGCGCAATGGCGGCGAGTATTACACCCCGCGCCCGCTCATCCGCGCCATGATCAAGGTTCTGAACCCGAAGATCGGCGAGCGCATCTATGATGGTGCGGTCGGCTCTGCGGGCTTCCTGTGCGAGGCCTTCGCGCATCTGAGGCCCATGGCCAAGAGCACGGCTGATATCGAAACTCTTCAGAGCCGCACGCTCTACGGCAAGGAGAAGAAGCCGCTCGCCTATGTCATCGCGATCATGAACATGATCCTGCACGGCATCGATGCGCCGAACGTCATCCACACCAACACGCTGGCCGAGAACCTCTCAGACATTCAGGCGAAGGACCAGTTCGACATCATCCTGGCCAATCCGCCCTTCGGCGGCAGCGAACGCCCCGAGGTGCAGCAAAATTTCGACATCCGCACGGGCGAGACGGCGTTCCTGTTCCTGCAGCATTTCATGCGGCTGCTGAAGCCAGGCGGGCGGGCGGCGATCGTCATCAAGAACACGTTCCTCTCGAATTCGGACAACGCCAGCGTCGCCCTGCGGCGCGAATTGCTGGCGAATTTCAACCTGTTCGCCGTCCTCGACATGCCCGGCGGCACGTTTCAGGGGGCGGGCGTCAAAACCGTGGTGCTGTTCTTCGAGAAGGGCGCGCCGACCCGTTCGGTCTGGTTCTACAAGCTCGATCCGGGCCGCAACATGGGCAAGACCAACCCGCTCAATGATGATGATCTGGCGGAATTCGTGCAGCTCCAGCCGGCGCGCGGCGCCGGCGACAATTCCTGGAGCATCGACGCAGGCGCCATCGACAAGACGACCTATGACCTCTCAGTGAAGAACCCGAACAAAGGCGAGGAAGCGGCCATCCGCACCCCGCAGGAGATCATGGACGAGATCGCTGCGCTGGATGCCGAGAGCGCCGATATCCTCGCCAGCATACGGGTGCTGGTATGAAGGGGTGGGAAGTCAAATCACTCGGCGAGTTATGTGAGATCAACCTCGGTCGAACGCCCTACCGTGGCGAAAGGAGGTTCTGGGACGAAACCCGCATCACCAACAATGTTTGGCTCTCGATTGCAGACCTTCTGAATTCAAAAAACAATACGGTTTTTGACAGTTCAGAATACATCTCTGAAGATGGAGCGCTTGTCTCTAAAATTGTTAAGAGTGGAACATTGCTCCTGAGCTTCAAGCTAACTCTAGGAAGGGTAGCTTTCGCAGGGAGAGATTTATATACAAACGAAGCGATTGCTGCCCTTCCCATTATAGCTCGCAACACAATAGATAAAGAATTTTTATTCTACTACTTCAACTATTTTGATTGGAAGAAGGCTGCTGAAAACGATGCCAAAATCAAAGGCCTTACACTAAACAAAGCGAAACTGAAGGTCTTACCCGTCCCACTCCCCCCGCTCGATGAACAGCGGCGGATTGTGGCCGTTCTGTATGAGGCCTTTGCCGGGCTAACTGTGATGCGCCAGCATGCCGAGGCCAACCTCGAAAACGCCCGCGCCCTCTTCGACAGCCACCTTAACGCCATCTTCTCACAAAGGGGTGACGGGTGGGTGGAGACGACTTTTGACCAGTTGTGCGACATCAAACACGGCTTCGCTTTCAAGAGCGAGTTTTTTACGGACGCAGGCGATCACGTCCTTTTAACGCCCGGGAACTTCTACGAGGCAGGAGGTTACCGGGACAGAGGCGATAAGCAGAAGTTCTATGTTGGCGAAATACCCGACGGCTATGTTCTGTCTGAGGGAGATCTGCTCGTGGCCATGACGGAACAAGCAGCGGGACTCCTTGGAAGTCCAATTCTGGTCCCTGAATCCGGCAAATTTTTGCACAACCAGAGGCTAGGTCTCGTGGTCGGAAAGCCCGGAACTAACTGGACAAACGATTTTTTCTTTTATGTTTTCAATACGAAGTTTGTTCGCCAAGAAATTCATGACAGCGCGTCTGGCGTGAAGGTTCGCCACACCTCGCCGAGCAAAATCGGCGAGGTGCCAGTGAGCTATCCAAAATCCAAAGCTTTGCAGCTTGCGATCGTATCCCAACTAACTGAATTGCAAGTGGAAACCACCCGCCTCGAAACCCTCTACCGCAAGAAACTCGCGGCGATCGATGAACTCAAGCAATCCATCCTGCACCGGGCCTTCTCTGGGCAATTGACCGGGGAAGCCATAACCGCATGAATGAAGCCGAAACCCGCGCCGAGCTGATCGACCCCGCGCTTGCAGCGGCGGGCTGGGGCGTGGTCGAGGGCAGCCGCATTCGCCGCGAGGTGATCGCGCCCGGTCGCCTTGAAGGCGGCGGGCGGCGCGGCAAGGCTGAGATCGCCGATTATGTGCTGATCCATCGCAACAGCAAGCTTGCCGTGATCGAGGCCAAGAAGCGCGCCGCGCAACTCACCGAAGGCCTTGGCCAAGCCAAGCTCTATGCGGGCAAGCTCCTCACCCGCTTCGCCTTCTCCACCAATGGCGAAGGCGTCTATCAGGTCGATATGCAGACCGGCGCGGAAGGGCCAGTCGAGGCGTTCCCGTCACCCGATGCGCTCTGGGCCGCGACCTTCCCCGAGCCCAATGCCTGGCGCGAGCGATTCGGCGCCATTCCTTTTGTCGAGAAGGGCGGCGGCTGGTCGGTCCGCTACTACCAGCACAATGCCGCAAACCGGGTGCTGGAAGCCATTGCGGCCGGCAAGCCGCGCATCCTGCTGACGCTCGCCACCGGCACAGGCAAGACGACCATCGCCTTCCAGATCGCGTGGAAGCTCTTTCAGGCGAAATGGAACCTCTCGGGCGAGCCGACGCGCCGCCCGCGCATCCTGTTTCTCGCGCACCGGAACATTCTCGCCAATCAGGCCAAGAACGACTTCAGCTCCTTCGCGGCCTTCCCCGAGGATGCCATGGTGCGCATCCGCCCTGATGAGATCGCCAAGAAGGATCGCGTGCCGACCAACGGCAACCTGTTTTTCACGATCTTCCAGACCTTCATGAGCGGCAAGGACGCTGACGGCAACGACGCGCCCAACTTCGGCGATTATCCCAAGGACTTCTTCGACTTCATCATCATCGACGAATGCCATATCGGCGGCGCGAGGGATGAGAGCACGTGGCGCCAAATTCTCGAATATTTCGCGCCAGCCGTGCAGCTGGGCCTGACGGCCACGCCCAAGCGCGAGATCAACGCCGACACTTACCGCTATTTCGGCGACCCTGTTTACATTTATTCGCTCAAGGAAGGGATCAACGACGGTTACCTGACGCCCTTCAAGGTGAAGCAGATCGCGACCACGCTCGACGATTACATCTACACCCCGGATGATGAGGTCATCTCTGGCGAGGTCGAGGAAGGCCGGCGCTACCGCGAGGGCGAGTTCAACCGCATCATCGAGATCATGGACCGCGAACGCTACAGGGTGCGCCTGTTCATCAGCGAGATCGACCAGCGCGAGAAGACCATCGTCTTCTGTGCGTCGCAGGATCACGCCGCTGCCGTCCGTGATCTGATCAACCAGATAAAGACCAGCACCGACCCGCTCTACTGCGTCCGCGTCACGGCCAATGACGGCGCCATCGGCGATGGGCACCTCAAGGCGTTCCAGAACAACGAGAAGACCATTCCGACGATTCTCACCACTTCGCAGAAGCTTTCGACGGGGGTGGATGCCCGCAACGTGCGCAACATCGTGCTGATGCGCCCCGTCAACTCCATGATCGAGTTCAAGCAGATCATCGGGCGCGGAACCCGGCTTTATGATGGCAAGGAGCATTTCACGATCTATGATTTTGTGAAGGCTTATGAGCACTTCAACGACCCTGAGTGGGATGGCGAGCCGCTGGAGCCGGAACAGCCGCGCCCGCGCGCCGAGCGGGGCGAAGCGTCACCGCCAGAGACGCCACCTGGGGGGGATGACGCCGAAGGCGAGCGGCGTCCGGAAACAATCAGGATCAAGCTCGCCGACGGCAGGGAGCGCACCATCCAGCATATGTCAGCCACGACATTCTGGAGCCCCGACGGCAGGCCGATATCGGCCGCGCAGTTCGTCGAGAGGCTGTTCGGCGACCTGCCGACCTTCTTTAAAGACGAAGAGGAATTGCGCCGCCTCTGGAGCCAGCCCGAAACCCGCAAGGCATTGCTCCAAGGACTTGCAGACAAGGGCTATGGCCGCGACCAGCTCACCGAAATGCGCCGGGCCATCAATGCCGAGAAGAGCGACATTTTCGACGTGCTTGCCTATGTCGCCTTCCTCTCGGCGCCGATCACGCGCGAAGAACGGGTGGAGAGCCGCCGTGCGCAAGCCCTTAAGCCCTATAGCGCGGAGTTGCAGGCTTTCCTCGATTTTGTGCTCGGGCAGTATGTGACTGAGGGAATCGACGAACTCTATCAGGAGAAGCTGGGTGCTCTGATCGGCCTGAAATACGGGTCCGTCAACGACGCAACTCGTGCTCTAGGCAACGTCAGCGAAATTCGGGATGCCTTTATCGGCTTTCAACGGCATCTGTTTAGCCATTAGAGTGACAACGTGGCTGAGCGGGTGAGCTAGGACGACTAAAGCGCGCCCGCCCAGACCAATGACTGCGATTGTATTACGCAAGAATAGTATCCTGAATCATTTAAAAACAAAATGAGGAATTTCATATGGGTCGCATTACTTTAGTAATAGGTGTTTTGATCACTGTTTACGGTTGGTTCCGGATGCTGAATCCGACAGGTGGGCCGGTCATATTTGATCGTCAGTATATCAATATACATGAACTCGTGATATGTGTATCATTGATCATTACTGGTATCGGAATATCTCTTGGAGGATTGATACAAAATATATCAAATGATAACAAGAAAAAATTTGTATCTACAAGTAAAGCAGAAAATTCAGACCTCACGCACGATTATAAGGAGACGACCTCTTCGGAAATTACATCGAAGGATCGTGCTTCAGCACTACGTCTTGAGCTTGATCGGGCTCAGGCAAAGTTACAAAAGTAGGATCGTAAACACGATCTCGCGCCTCGGTAAGGTATACCCTACCGAGGCGCCGCTATGAGACAGTTGGGCTGTCTCAATAGGGTCTCCTTGACGTCTTCGAGGCAGGTGCTAGACAAGGTCTAGACCCTATCGAGACAGGAGCCCCCGATGGCCACTTACGGATACGCCCGCGTCAGCACGACCGACCAAGACCTCTCGATCCAGATCGAAAAACTCAAGGGCGCCGGGTGCTCGATCGTCAGAGCAGAGAAAGCCAGCGGCGCAAGCCGCGAGGGTCGCGACGAACTCGCCCTGCTTCTGGAGTTCCTGCAGCCCGGCGACGTGTTGATGGTAACGCGCATCGATCGGCTTGCCCGCTCCGTAGGCGACCTTCAAGAGATCGTCCGCGCCGTGCGCCAGAAGGGTGCGCATCTCAGAGCGACCGACCAGCCGATCGACACCACGAGCGCTGCGGGCAAGGCCTTCCTCGACATGCTGGGCGTGTTCGCCGAGTTCGAGACGAACCTGCGTCGTGAACGTCAGATGGAAGGCATTGTGAAGGCGAAGGCAGCGGGCGTTTACAAGGGCCGGAAGCCTTCGATTGATGCACAGCGCATCAAGGAGCTTCGCGACGCTGGCGTGGGCGCCAGCGAGATTGCCCGGCAGCTCAAGATCGGGCGGGCGTCGGTATATCGAAGCCTTGAAATGCTGCTGCGATAGCAGCATTGTCTGATAACCGGCGAGTCTGCAAAGTTCTTGTTGACGTGAGGGTTCGGTCGCTGGGGCAACGCGACAGTTCGGGCGAAAGGTTGGGAAACCAGACTGGGCCAGTATGATGCTCAGACTCGCAGCGTTTCTTCGATTCTTATACACTGACCAAAAGCATCGACTACTCTTAATCCGATATAATTTATAAATTAGTGATATTAAATTGAAAATTATTCTAATAAATACACTATATTTTGCTAATTTGAAAGATAGTTATATGAAAAAAATTACACTGTCATTCATATTATTTATTTCAATGCTAAAAACAACACACGCAGAAGAATATATATCGCAGTGGATATCTGCGAATGGTGGCTGTATAAAATCGTTTAATAGTTTGCAGTTCAGTTTGAATCCAGTAGATGGGCGTTTTCTTGGGCGACTTGCTACGGAGTGGACCGATCAGACGCTTGAGAATTATAGAGAGACATTTGCTAGATGCATGTTTGAAGTGAATACGTCTGGCAGATCAACACCACGCCCAACAATTGCCTGGCGAGATTGGGACCCTGGGAAACGAGCATCACAGCAGGCAGAGAATGAAGTTAGGCGCCGTTTCGTTGAGCCGGGACATTCAGAAGCGCGTGCTCGTTTTGAACAACAGCAAGCGCAACAGCGCTTGGCGGCGCAGTCAGCAAGAGAGCAAGCTATTCGAGCGGCTCAGGAGCGAGAAGCTGCTGCTCTCGCTGCAGTAGAGGCCAAGGCGAGATCAGAGGAATCCGCCCGCCTTGCTGCGGAAACCGCTGATGCTAACCGCCGCGCAGCTGGAGAGCTTAAGCAACAAGCGGAACGTGAAGAAGGGCTTTTGGCCGAGGCGAAGCGAGTGGCAACCGAAGCGGAGCGCGAGCTTTCTGAAGCGCAACAGCGTCTCGCGCGGGTGCGGCAGTTGCGACAGGAGGAGGAGGCGAGGAGCGAGGAGGCCCGTCGTCGGATTGCAGTTGTAGAGAAGCAGGCGCAGGAGCCAGCCGCACGTCCCGACCCGCCCCGCGCTGAACCAGTGCCCACCCCCGTTCCCCGAAAGCAAGAAAGCGACATAGGCACAGAGACCGGAACATGCGCTATCAACCTACAAACATTTTCACGTATAAATCTCGGAATTAGCTACCGGAATACAGTAAGAATTATCGGATGCGAAGGCAGGGAACAAGGCAGCATTAGAGTCGGTGGCAGCACTATAAAGTCATATACATGGGAGGGTGGCTTGTTTGTCAGAATGATGCTCCAGTATGACAATAATAGGCTGACGTCCAAACATCAGATCGGCTTGGATTAATTGAAATGATCTGGAGGCTATCTATCAACATGCAAAGGCCTGTGCGCCGTTCATGAACGCAGCCACGAACCGAGGCGCGACAATGTTTGGGATGACATCGGTTGGTCTGGTCCGTGCAGACATCTCGAATGCTGCGTGCGGTTTAAACGGTATCACCTGGCCGGACACAAACCCGGTTTACAAAAGCCCAACAGCTCGGCTTTGTTCTGTTTCAGATTTGGAACGAGAACGAATTGGCGTGGAGCTCTGGCTTTGGAAGCGCGTGGCAAGACGATCAATGACTGGTTCGCCATCGTTCAGCAGAGCCTCGTGCTGCTTCCTCGCTTTCAGCGGCACGAGGCTTGGAGCCACAGGCAAATCGAGGGTTTGCTAGAAAACATCCTGCGCGAGCCGTCGCTACCGATCGGCGCACTGCTCGTGCTCGAAGTGGGTGACAGCGAGCTGTTTCATTCACGGCCGATCGTCGGGGCGCCAGCACGGGCTGGCCGTCCATTGCTGCATTTGCTGGACGGCCAGCAGCGCATGACGGCACTGTGGCGCTCACTAACGGCTGACTACGACGGCCTGACATTGCTTGTGGATTTTTCTCAGCAGCCGCTTGACGATGGCGCCGTAGACCTCATCGACGATGCGCCTGATGTTCGGGCTGAACAGCGATGGGTCCACAAGGGGACCCGACGTCCAATATGGGTCGACGACGACGCTGAGTTGTTTCGTAAGAACCTTATCCCGATCGCCTGCCTGTGCCCCGGTCAGAAGGGCGAGACGCGGCTCAAAGCCTATCGCGAAGCCGTGGCGAAGGCAGGGTTGGATGCATACGCCTATCTCGACCGCTTCTATGCGCTACGCCAGCGTGTCGCGAGCTACGTCATCCCGTTTCTCGCTCTGCCGGTCCGAACCAGTAAGGAAACAGCGCTCGACGTCTTTATCAAAATGAACACGTCAGCGTCGCCGCTGTCGGACTTCGACATTGTGGTCGCGCAGCTCGAAGAGGCGATGGGGGAGTCGCTGCACGATAAAGTCGCGGAGCTTCAAGCGGCAGTGCCTTCGCTTGCCGCCTACGGCAATGTCGAGGACAACGTGCTTGCTGTAGCCGCGCTTCTCAACGGCAAGGCCGCCCTAAAGACCACCTATCTGGACAAGGACTTTGGGCGGAGCCTTGCAGAGGTATGGCCGCGCCTGATCCACGGTTTTCGTCGGGGACTGGATTTTCTTCAGCGCGAAGGGATCTTTGGAGCGAAGGCGCTGCCGTCCGAGGTCGCTGTTTATCTAACGTGTGCATTATGGGCGGATGTGCCCGAGCACGGTTTCGATCAAGAGGGCAATGCGCGCGCCGTTATCCGCAAGGCGCTATGGCGCGCCTGCTGCACGAACCGTTACGTCAAAACTGCGACCACGCGCGCCCATGCAGATTACAAGGTGCTGGCCTTGATGATCGCCGGCGCAGCGAATGGCGCCGTGCCCGAGCTGTTCGACGAGAAGCTCAATCCAATCCCCGATGAGAGCGAGTTGATTTCGGCGGGCTGGCCGGGTCGCAAGGACCGACTGCCTCGCGCTATTCTCGCGGCCTCTCTTCGACAGGGCGGCTTGGACTTCGCCGATGGTGCCCCTGCGACGCCACAAAATGTCATGCGGCGCGAGTATCATCACATTTTTCCTGTTGCGGGCTTTCCTGATGGGACAGCAGAGAACGAGTTCAACCGAGCACTCAATTGCGCTCTGATCACATGGAGAACGAACCGCAAGCTCTCCGCAAGCGCACCAGCGGACTATCTCAGGGCTCGAACAGAAGCTGCGGCGCTAGGTGAGAACGCCATCCGCGCTCGGCTTGCTACACATCTTGTCCCTTACGATGTAATGGCCCGGGGCGATTACAGCGCATTCCTCGAAGAGCGCGCCAGAATCGTGCGGGAAGCGATCGTCGCCCTCTGTGATGGGCATGAACCAGTCATCCGGCAATGACAGGCATCGTGAAACAGCTAGAGTTTATTGACCAGCCACATGCAGCAGAACAGCAGGCACTCTGCCGGTCGTCAGGTCGTTAGTGCCGGTATGCGGTCCTGTCGGCTGGCGTCGCCTGCCTGACGGCTCGGAGTTAGCTATTCGACACCTACAAATTTTGCTACAATCCAGTGCTACATCGACTATGTTAAATTATTGATTTTATTGCATTTAAATAGATTTTAATCCTCTCTCCTAGCGCGACTCGCTGGCGTTATGTCGTTGTCGTCCCGACAGAACACAAACGCGTGCTCTCACCGCCCCGGCACAGGCGCAACACACTTTACAGGCTTCGAACCTGTGACCCCCTTTCGCAATTATCCGGCTGGACCTCGACATTTCGAAGCGATAGCGGGAAACGCCCATACTGCATTACCGCGATGTGGATCACCTCGGACGAAGTCCCGAAGTAGCGGCACAGGGAAAGGCGGGTCATGGCGCATAGGTTATGCCATCCGCCTTCAGGGACGATCCAGGTTTCTTTTGACAGTGCCCGCCGGCGGTTCTGGCTAGGCCGACAGGGCGGACTTGAGCAACGGGTAGCCTCGGGTTCGGGAGGATGGCACGGGCGGCTATCGGCTAATTGACAAAACGTTGGGGATTGAGACGCTGCAACAGCTCCCCCATGTCCCAGCGATCCTTTGCAGTTTCCTTGCTGATGGCAATCAGGCGCTCCATTGGCGTGTGCCTGCGAAGATCCTCGATCAGCGCTAGCAACTCGTCGCGCAGCGCGGCCAGCGACGATGCTTGGCACAGGCTCATTTCAGCCGAGGGGTTGGCCTGCCTATGCGCTTTTCCTGCCGGGCCGACGAACAAAAGTCCTAGGCTGGCATGCTGCGGAAAGTTCTGCGCCATCCATTCAAGATGGTCGTGGCCCTGCGATATATCCTTCTTGAAATAGGTCGCGGGATCGTCCTTGTCGGTCTTCAGCTCGAAGCCGAGCTGACGCTGGGTCGCATCGTCAAGCCACAGCACGTCGGGACCGGTCCCCTCGTCGTTATCGGGCCGAGTGGCGGTGAAGCCGAGCAGCTCGCCGAGCGCGCGGACGCCGGCTTCCGCCTGGCTCGGGTCGCCGTCGTCGATCAGCGCGAGTGCCTGCGCGACCTTCTCTACTTCGGCCTCGAACTTGTTGCCGTGGCTGTAACGCAGCAATCCCTGCAGCGAACGACCGAAGGCGTTCATGTCCGGATTCGCCTTCTCGCCCGCGCCGGAGACCGAGCGCGGCAAGGTCATGCTGTTACCGAGGCGGCGCATGGCGTGTCCATATGCGCCGCGTGCCGCGTCCTTGTCGCCTTCGCGCTCAAAGGCCGCTCCGACCCATAGCGCATGCCAGCCACCGAGCGGCGTGTCG
Organism: Zymomonas sp.; assembly: GCA_027489105.1. The sequence goes on from JAIYAJ010000236.1 coordinate 19,391, forward strand.
TGCTGAGCCGTCGTGTCGACCGTTTTCTCCAGCTCGCGGCGCGCCGTCGCCGGGTCGTCCTGCCACATCGCAGCGGCATATTTGGCTTCGCTCAGCGCAGCCGACACCAAAAAGGGTTCAGCCGCATTGTGCCGGGCGAGCTGGTCCTTGTCGAGTTCGGCGAGCTTCACCTCACGCTGATAATAATCGAGCCAGCCGTCGTCGCGGCTCAGCACGCGCTCGATCAACTCGATTGCTTGTTTGGCGGTATCGATGCCGAATTCCTCCTGCACCTCGCGCCCGATCAGCACTTGCTTCTGAAGGAGGGGCGGCAGCAGGGCGAGATTGCGATCGTTGGCAAGCCATTTGTCGAGATCGTCACCCTGGACGAGGAAGGCGCCGTAGTCGTTGCGGCCGCGGTTGATCCGCCCGAACAGTTGTGCAAGCCGGTTGGCGACGCGCGCCGCATGGACGTTGTTCATCCGAAGGAACTCCCACTGATAGCGCTCTAGCAGCGAGGTGCCAGACGGCAGCCCCTCCATGATCATGATGCGGCAGGTATCGTGCGGCAGGTCGATGCCGTCGACGCGAGACACCAGCGCGAACGCGCCGCCGTCGGCCTTGCGGAACGCTGCGAGCTGCTCGGAGAAATTCTCTCGCGCCGGCGGCTCGACCACGGCCGCCCAGGACTTAGCGCGCTCATAATCGGGCACCGCGACGACGACCTTCTGCTTCTCGACCAGCTTCTCCGCGAACGTCGGACCAAAGCCGCCCTTGACCTTGCGGCCGCTGACGATCAGCCGCTCGCCGTTGCCGGCATCGTTCGAGGGCGTGACCGTGACGTCGGGCTTGCGACCAAAAGCGCGAATGAAATCAGTCTGGCTCTGCAGCGTCGCCGAAAGATAGACGCGCCGAACCTTCTGCTGGAAGATGTCGAGCGCGAGCGACGGCAGGAACGGCGGTGTCAGCTCGAACGCACCGCGGGTGAAGACTGCAGCGCACGCATTGATCCGGTCTTCGAGCCAAGCGAACGGGTAGGTCAGGTCGTCATGGTCCTTGATCCCGTGCCGCAGCATGATTTCCAGCAGGCGTTCGCTGCGCTCGTAGAGGCCGTGCGGCGCGACGAACGCCGTTGAATGCCGCGAAATATCCAGCGCATCGCGAAACCGTCCGGCGATACCGAGTTCCTGGAAATGTGGACGGAACAGCTGCACAATCTCGTTGAACAGTGCCTCATGGTCGTAGACGTCAACGCGCAGCGTGAACGCGTCACGCAGCAAGCTCCCCGCCACATGAGCGTCGTCGAAGACGATCGCCTGCGGGAAGAAGCGGTTACGCAGCGCGCTATGGCCGTTGAACAGCGCAGCATAGGTTGTGATGCAGAACGCCCTGCCGGTTTCGAACAGGTCGTTCGAGAATTCGCGACGCACTCGGATCGAATGGTCGATGCCGATGCGATCCGCCTCCGCCGCCGTCTGCCGAACCAGATCGATGGTCGAACAGACGTAGAGCACGTTCCGTAAGCCCTCATTGACGAGACTTTTCGCGATCAACAGGCCGACGATCGTCTTCCCAGCGCCCGTATTGAGCGAAACGAGCAGGTCTAGTCGGTCGCGGTTGGCATGCCATTCGGTCAGCGCTTTGTCCTGGCCGCGCCACAGGTCGTTGAACGTGCCCGACAGGCTCGGCAACGTCTCGAAAATCCGAATAGGATCAGTTGGCGCCTGTGTCTTCTTCGCGCTGCCGAGCCTAGAAAAGTCCATTTGCGAAACCCCTCCACGAATGCCGAGCATGAAGGGCGGCAAGCACTAGGCCAATGCCTTTCTTGTCGCTCGTTACCGAAACCTTGGTGACGGTTCTCCCGGCGATCGCTGTCGCACCACGCCCCGGCACAGGCACGGCGCACCTGACAGGATTCGAACCTGTGACCTCTGCCTTTGGAGCAACGCGCCGCCCCATATTGCCGCCCCCGTCCCGATGGGCTATTCACCGCTCAGCGAACAGGCCCTCGCCCGCGCTTCGCACCCGTAGCTCAGCTGGATAGAGCGCTGCCCTCCGAAGGCAGAGGTCACAGGTTCGAATCCTGTCGGGTGCGCCATTTCCTTTTGACGAGCCGTCACCTCGCGCAGCGCGCCGTGTCGCCTGGATGGCGATCCCGGCTCCTGGGGTCGATCCGGTCGGACGCGGCCGTGATCAGGCCGGCTTGCCCGTCGATCTGCGGACGATCAACTCGACCGGCAGGCAGGTTGGAGCCGTCGCCGGCTGGCGGCGGAGGATGGCGATCAGCGCTTGTGCCGCTTCGGCGCCGATCCGGGCGGTTGGCACGTGCACGGTCGTCAGCGACGGCGAGACATGGGCCGACATGTCGAGATCGTCGATCCCCGCGATCGACAGCTCCTGCGGAACGGACAGGCCGCGCGCCTGCGCCTCCACCATGCAGCCGATGGCGATGAGGTCGATGCCGCCGATGATCGCGGTGGGGGGATCGGCGAGCTCCAGCAGCTTGGCGCAGCCCATGCGGCCTCCCGCCAGCGTGGTGGGCTGCTCGCAGACCAGCGAGGCCGGCAGGGCGAGGCCCGCGGCCTCAATGGCGCGCCGCACGCCGGCGAGACGCAGCCTCTGCCGGTCGTTGAAGCGGGTGGCGCCGGTGATGACGCCGATGCGCGCATGGCCGAGGCCCAGAAGGTGCTGCGCCACCATCTCGCCGGCCGCGACATTGTCCACCACCACGGACGGCACGGCCCCGGGCGCGCTCCAGGTGAGCACCACCGGCACGGCGCAATCGGCCAGCAACGCGGCCGCATCCGGCGCGCGCTCGGCCCCGACCAGGATGAGCCCGTCGACGCCGCGCGAGACCAGCATGCGGATGGCTTCTGTCTCGGCGGCAGGGTTGTAGTCATGCGAGGCGATCAGCAGCAGATAGCCCTCCACCGCCAGCGCCGCCTGCATGGCCTGAAGCGCCTTCGAGAAGATCGCGTTGTCCAGGGCCGGCATCACCGCGCCGATGGTCATCGAACGGC
>JAIYAJ010000347.1 GCA_027489105.1 Zymomonas sp.
ACGCGCTGAAGCTGATGAAGGTCGATATCCTGGCGCTGGGCATGCTGACCTGCATCCGCAAGGCCTTCGCGCTGATCGAGACCCATATCGGGCGCCACTATGCGCTGGCGACGATCCCGCCCGACCAGCCCGACGTCTATGACATGCTGTGCACGGGCGACAGCATCGGCGTCTTCCAGGTGGAGAGCCGCGCGCAGATCAACATGCTGCCGCGCCTGCGCCCGCGCGAGCTGTACGATCTCGTCATCCAGGTGGCGATCGTGCGGCCGGGGCCGATCCAGGGGGGCATGGTCCATCCCTATCTGCGGCGGCGGCAGAAGCTGGAGCCGGTCGTCTTTCCTTCGCCGGCGCCGCCCCATGATCCGGACGAACTGCGCGAGGTGCTCGGCAAGACGCTGGGCGTGCCGCTGTTCCAGGAACAGGCGATGAAGCTGGCGATCGTCGCGGCTGGGTTCAGCGATGCCGAAGCGAACCGGCTGCGCCGGGCGATGGCGACCTTCCGCAATGTCGGCACCATGCCGACCTTCGAGCGCAAGATGGTCGGGGGCATGGTCGATCGCGGATATCCGCGCGATTTCGCCGAACGCTGCTTCGAGCAGATCAAGGGCTTCGGCAGCTATGGCTTTCCGGAAAGCCACGCCCAGTCCTTCGCGCTGCTCGTCTATGCCTCCTCCTATCTCAAATGCCGCTATCCGGCGGTGTTCGCCTGCGCAATGCTCAATTCACAGCCCATGGGATTTTACGCGCCCGCGCAGATCGTCCGCGATGCCCGCGAGCATGGTGTCGAGATCCGGGCGATCGACGTCAACCGCAGCCAGTGGGACAACAGCCTGGAAGGGCCGCCCGACCGGCTGGCGCTTCGTATCGGCTTGCGCCAGGTCGATGGCTTTCGCGAGGCCTGGGCGGAAGCGATCGTCGCGGCGCGTGGGCAGGGGCCGTTTGCGAGCATCGAGGAACTGGCCCGCCGCGCCGATCTGCCGCGCCGCGCGCTGCGCCTTCTGGCCGATGCCGACGCCTTCCGGTCGATCGGCCTCGACCGCCGCGCGGCGCTGTGGGAAGCGCGCCGGACGCCCGATGGCGAATTGCCGCTGTTTGCGGCGGCGCGCGCTCGCGAGCTGGGCGAGGAGCCCGATGCGCAACTGCCCGCCATGCCGCTGTCCGAGCATGTGGCGGCGGATTATCAGCTGACCCGCCTGTCGCTGAAGGGCCACCCGATGCAGTTCCTGCGCGACCTGTTCCGGCGCGAAGGGGTGCTCAGCTGTGCCGAGGCGTCGGCGGCGCGCAACGGATCGCGGGCGAAGGTCGCAGGCGTCGTGCTGGTCCGCCAGCGGCCCGGCGAGGGCAAGGCGATCTTCGTCACGCTGGAGGACGAGACCGGCGTCACCAATGTCCTGCTCTGGGCGCGGACCTTCGAAGTGCAGCGGCGACAGGTGATGGCGTCGCGGCTGATGTTGGTCGAAGGCGAGATCCAGCGCAGCCCCGAGGGGGTGGTGCACCTGATGGGTGCGATCGTCCATGATCGCAGTGCCGAACTCGACCGGCTGTCGGAGGATCATCGCACCGAGATCGAATTGTCGCGTGCCGATGTGTTCGAGCACCCGCAGATGCCGCGCCACAATGTTCCGCGCGGCAGCCACCCCCGTGACGTCCGCATCCTGCCGCGCTCGCGCGACTTCCACTGATCCATCGCATTTCGGCAAGGCAGGGCGGCATCGCCACTTAGCGCTTTGCGGCGCCGGGTGGCTTTGGCAGATCGGCGCCCGGCTAGCAGAAGGGGGACGGATGAGCGGCTATCGGGCCATCGCACTGACCGCATCGATCCCCGTGTTCATGCAATATCTGGACGCCACTGCGATCAACACCGCGTTGCCCGCGATCGCGGCCGACCTGCGCGTCGCGCCGATCGACCTCAACGTCGCGATCCTCGCCTATCAGCTGGCCCTCGTGGTGTTCATTCCGCTCGGCGGCGTGCTTGCCAACCGCATCGGCGCGCGCAACGCCTTCATCGCCTCGCTGCTGCTGTTCATGGTCGGCGCGGTCGCCAGCGCGATGGCCTGGTCGCTCGGGACGCTCGTTGCGGCGCGGGCGCTGCAGGGGGTGGGCGGTGCGATCATGATCCCGGTTTCGCGGCTGCTCGTCCTGCGATCGGCCGAACGGCACGAGCTGATCAGCGCCATGAACTGGCTCGTCATCCCCGGCATTGTCGGGCCGCTGATCGGGCCGGCGCTGGGCGGGTTCCTCGTCAGCTATGCGTCCTGGCACATGATCTTCCTCGTCAACCTGCCGATGGCGCTGCTCGGGGTGGTGATGAGCCTGTGGCTCGTCCCCGACCGGCGCGACGCAGAGGGCGAGAGTTTCGACGCGCCGGGCACGGCGATCGTCGCCATTCTGATCGTCTCGCTGGTGATCGGCCTGAGCGGGGTCACCGGTCAGGTCAGCCCACCGCTCACCGTCGCCATGCTGCTCCTCTCGGCCGTTTCCGCTCTGCTCTACCTGCGCCATCATCGCCGAGCGGCGGCGCCGATCATCGATCTGACGCTCTGGGCGATCCCCAGCTTCCGGCTGTCGATGCTGTCCGGCACGCTGATCCGCTGCCTGTTCGGTGCCCATGCCTTCCTGCTGCCGCTCTGGTTCCAGCTGGCGATGGGGTTCGAGGCGGCCAAAACGGGCGTGATGCTTGCGGCGGGCACGGTCGGCGTGCTGGTCAGCCGGTTCGTCGGCGGGCCGCTGATCGCCCGGTCGCATCCCAGGAGCGTCGCGGTCGGGGGTGGGGCGGTGTTTGCGCTGTCGCTGCTCGGCACGGCCTTCCTGCACGCGGACCTGCCGATCCCGCTCTTCTATCTGCTGATCTTCGGGCAGGGCTTCGGCCTCGCGCTGGCGATGCTGGTGATCGGCCCGGCCGCCTATGTCGAGGTGCCGGCCGAGCGCATGGCGGCCGCGACCGGCTTCTATTCGACCGTTCAGCAACTGACCCTGTCGCTGGGCGTGATCACCGGAGTCTGGTCGCTCGCTGCGATGCGCTGGCTTACCGACGCTACGCCCTATGACAACCGCGCCTATGCGGGCAGCATGTTCTTGCTGGCTGCAATGGCGGTTTGCGCCGTCGCCCTGAACCGCCGCTTCGAGCCGGATGCGATTGTGTCGCTGCGACCCGTGCGCGCGGCGCGCGGCGCCTGAAAGCGGCTCAGCGGCTTTCGAAGAAATCGCCGTCCTTCAGGCCCGCGCGCAGCCCGTCGATGCCGTGCAGCCACTCGATCGCCTGGACATCATCGTCGAGCGTCGCACGCCAGAAGGCGATGCTCGTGGCGATTACCGTATTGCGGATATGCGCGGGCGGCTCTCCGTTGAGCATCGAGGCGAAGGTCTGCCCGGCGAACATCTCATGCGTGGCGCCTTTCAGAACGAGCAGGAATTTGCCGCCGGCGGGCATCAGCCGGAACGGCTCTTGCCGCTGCTGCGCGGTAATCGGGATGACGAAGGGTACGGCATCCTCGGTCCCCGTGATCGACAGGAAGGGGATGTGGATGCGCGAGAAGGCGACCTCGGGCGATCCGACCAGCGGCGGAGAGGGGCTCAGCGCCAGCGCGGCGCGGACCTTCAGGTCGACCAGTGGTGGCTGGATGGGGAAGGGAAAGATCTGCCCCGCCACCGCCTGAACGGTCTGCGCGCCGAAGCTGTGCCCGGCAATGCCGATCCGGCGCTGGTCGATCCGTCGAAGATCGCAAATGCCCTCTTCCTGCCGGATGCCCAGTTCGCGGATCACGAAGCGCATGTCGCGCGCCCGGGCGATCAACTGCTGGCTGCCCAGCGCAGCCCGGAAGCCGGGCTTGCCGAAGATCGCGCTGTCGCTGCCGCGATGCTGGAGGTTGATGACGGCATAGCCCGCCTCGGCCCAGGCATTGGCCCAGATCGTCCCCGCATCGAGCGATCCGCCGAGGCCATGGCTGTAGAGGATCACGCCCACCTTCTCGGCGCCGGCAGGCATGCGGATGCGGATCGGGATGGGGCGCTCGCGGCCGGGGTCGACCCAGACGCCTTCGCACAAGGTGATCGGCCCGGTCGCCTGTGCCGCCTCCATGCCGAACAGGGCAAGGCCGGCGGCGAGAACGGAACGGAAAAAGCGCACGAACATCATCGTTTATCCGTGGCGGAAAAAGGGGATTCAGACCAGCCCGCCCACAAAAAAGAAGGGCCCCGCAAAGCGGCGCCCTTCGATGGCCGGATTGTACTTCAGATCAGACGGCGAAGCGGACGCCGACGCGGATCGCGTAGAGCGACTGGCTCGCATAGATCGTGTCGGTCGGGTTGGTGAACTGCGAATATTGGTACTGGGCGCAGGGCTGCGACGAGCTGGTCGCCCGCGTTCCCTGGCCGTTTGCATTGCCCGCGGTGGTCAGGCAGGCCACGCGGACCGGCGAGACGTTGTACGGGAAAATATACTCGCGGATCTGACCCCACTTCTTGTTGATCAGGTTCGTGAAGTTCTCGATGTCGGCGAAGAAGGTGACCTTCGAGTCCCCCAGGCCGGTCGGAACCTCTTGCGACAGGTGAAGGTCGAAACGCGTGAACCACTTCGAGTTGAAGCCGTTACGCGGTGCAACCTTGCCCTGATATTTGTTCAGGCCCGAGTTGCGGATGAAGTTCTCGAACGCAGCCTGCGTCGCTGCCGAGTCATAGGAAACGCGCGGGTCGCCGCCGATCGTCGGAACATAGAGCAGGTAGCGCGATCCGCTGCCGGTCGTACCGAACACCGGGCTGCGACCCGACGCCGGATCGAACATCGTGTAGCTATAGGGCCGACCGATACGGGTTTCGCCGAACAGCGCAATGGTAGTCTTGTTGTCCCCGAAGAACTCACGTTCGAACGAGAGGTTGTACTTGATGTTGTACTTCACCTGGTCGTTGGAGATGCCATAGGCCGCACCATTGGCGTCGAAGAAGGCGCCGTTGCCATAGTTGGACGAAGCGGTCGACGAGGTCGCCGGCGTCTGGTCCTTGATGTCCTGCCAGGTGAAGCGCAGGCCGGCCGAGAGACCGAAGTCCCACGATTTGTCGACGCGGGCGACCGCGACGTAGCTGCGACCCTTCTTGGTGTTGGTCAGATAGAGGTCGGAGTTGTTGTCGGCGAAGCCCAGCGAGGTGATGCTGGTATAGCGCTGACGGCCATCCGGGGTCAGCGAACCGACGATCGGCACCGAACGGATGTCGGTGAAGAACACCTGGTTGCGGACCTTCGAGTAGAGCAAGTCCACGCCGAATTGCCAGTCGTCGCCCAGGAAGCCGAGATCCGCCCGATAGTCGGTCGACAGCGTAGCGCGCCACTGCGACGGGATCTTGAACGACGGATCGACCGCATTGGTCGAGGAGTTCGCGACGATGCTGCCATTGGCGATATACTGGTTGACCGCGCCGGGGATCGAATTGCCCGCCACGTTGATCAGCGCCGCCGTGCCGACCGAGGTCGCCGCCGCGCCGGTCAGGCCCGGAACGCTGAAGCCGCCATTGTTCAGCATGCGGATCGTCTGGTTGTTCGACAGCACGCCGGTGTTGGAGAAGCTGTTCGAGAAATAGACGTCCGGTGCGCCGCCGCCGAAGATGCCGCCACCGCCGCGGACCGACAGACGTGCGCTGGGCTTCCAGTCGAAGCCGAGGCGTGGCTGGAGCAGGCCGCGACCGCTGAGATAGGCGGCGTTGTTGAAGCCATAGCGCGCGACGAAGTTCGGGTTGACCGTCGGTCGGCTGCTGCCGCCATAGAGGTCGTAGCGAAGACCGTAAGACAGGCTGAAGGTCGGATCCGGGCGCCAGGTGTCCTGCAGGCCGAAGGCATAGGACTGATAACGGAAGCGCGCTGCCGCGTCGTTCGGATCGAGCGACGGGATGGCGTTCTGATAGATCAACTGCTGCGCGTTGCCAGCGGCGAAGTCGGCGAGCGAGTCGAAATAATAGTTACCTGCGGTGTTCTGCAGGAACAGGTTGAAGATTTTCACGTCCGAGAAGTCGACGAAGGCGCGAATGTCGTGATCGCCGCGGTTCAGGCGAGCGAGGAACGAACCGCCATAAGTGCGCGTGTTGAGCGCGTTCGACTGCCGCGAATTGTCCGGGCCGATCGACACGACCGGAACGCCGTTCGGGCAGTTGGTCGCTTCGGTCGTGCCGGTACCGGTACCGGTGCCGCGATCCGAGGTCGGCGCGGTGCAGACGCGGAACTGGGCGAAGCCTCGGCCGAGCAGCGGGTCCTGCAGGCGAACATATTTCTTGTAGAAGCCTCGGGCTTCGGTCGAGAAATCGTCCGTCCAGTCGGAGTTGATCTGGACCACGCCGGTCTGGAGCTTGTTGCCTTGGACATAGGCGTTGGACGAAAGGCCCAGCGCCGGCTGCACATTGCCGCTGTTGGTGTTGTTGGTCAGAACGATCTCGTCCTTCGCATAGGCGTAGGTGAAGGACAGACGCTGCGTCTCGGACAGGTTGGCGTCGATCTTGGCGACGAGACGATCGTCCTTGTCGCCATTGGTATCGACGACACCGCCCGCATCATAATTGTAGCGACTCTTGGCAGTCGAGACGACCTGATCGACCAGCGCCTGGGTCAGGTTCGGGATCGCGGTGCCGGCGTTGTTCTCGAGCGAGCCTTCGGCGATCGGACGCGGTGCGCGGATGCGCTCGCCCGCGATCATGAAGAACAGCTTGTCCTTGATGATCGGGCCGGAAAGTTCGGCGCCATAATTCTTGTACTTGAAGTTCGGCAGGGTCACGCGGCCGGTCGGCACGCCGGGGCCCGCCTTGGTCTTCTTGCCGCTCAGTTCGTCCGACGAATAGGCGTAGAAACCGGTGCCCTGGAAGTCGTTGGTGCCCGAGCGCAGCACGATGTTGATCACGCCGCCCTGGAAATTGCCTTCGCGCACATCATAGGGCGCGACCTTGGTCTGGAACTGGCCGACCGCGTCCAGCGGGATCGGCGAACGGCGGCTGGGAAGGCCGTCCGGGTTCAGGCCGAAATTGTCGGTGATCGGCACGCCGTCGACGGTGAAGCGGTTGAAGCGCGCATTCTGACCGGCGAAGGAAACGGCGCGGCCGCCCGAGGGGGTGTCGTCGAGACGGGCGAACGGGTCGCGGCGCATCAGGTCGCGGATGTCGCGGTTGATCGTCGCGATCTTGGCGACGTCGGACGAGGTCAGCACGGTCGCCGGACCCTGCGAGACGGTGCGCGCATTCTTGATGCTGCTGGCGGTGACGACGATTTCCTGGCCGCCGACTTCGGTCAGCTCGATCGGCAGCGTGTAGGGCTGACCGATGAAGGTGTTGATGTCGGTGACCTGGGCGTTGGTGTAGCCGCTGGCCGAAACCGACACGCTGAACGGGCCGCCGATGCGCAGGCCGTTGGCGTTGAAATTGCCCGACGCGTCGGTGGTCAGCGTCGACTTGGTGCCCGACGGCACGTGCAGGATCGTCACTGTCGCACCGGCGACCGGGGCCCCGTTCGACGTGACCGTGCCCGAGATCGAGGAGGTGGTTTCCTGGGCCTGGGCCGGCGCGGACGCGACCATGGCGATGGCAAGCGCGCCCACCGCGCAGCCGAGCGAGAAATTACGCATTCCAAATGTCCCCTTTGGACGCCAAAATGGCTTTGTGCGGCGCACAAGCATCACGGGCGGTTCTACCGCTGTCCGTCACCGGCCGTGCTCCAGTGGCGCGGTGTTTATGCCGCGATTATTACCGTTCCGTGGCAGCTTCTTCAACTGTGACAGCGACTTTCAAGCCTGTCAGGAAAAGCCCGGAAAATGGCGCTGCAGCGCGAGATTCGGCACGCTACCGTAACTTTACGGGGCGCCATGGGCATGCCCCTGGCCATCACAGTCGTCGAAGTGATTCGCGCCCAAGCTGTCGAGAAGCTGAACGGCGCGCACGGTGACGCCCAAGGCCGGGGCCGGGCCGGGGTGGTCCGATGGTGCACCAGATGATCCTTCCGGCATCGTCTCGCCAGCTATGCCCGCGCGCCCGTCCGGCGATGCCCAGCGCCGTCTTACACTGAGTGATCGGGATGGTAGCACCGATCAGCAGCAGAGATTGGCGGACATGCCAGGGCAGAGGACCAGAAACGCATGAAGATCATCGTTACCGGAGGACTTGGGGCGCTGGGGCGGGCCGTGGTGGCGGAACTCGCCGCGCGGGGCCATGAGGTCGCGGTGGTCGACGTGGCGACGCCTTCGGGCGAGACGCAGGGTGCCCTGACCCTGGGCGGTGTCGACCTCACCGACGAGGCGGCGGTGCAGGCCGCTTATGGCACGATCGCCGAACGGCTGGGCGGGATCGACGGACTGGTGAACGTCGCGGGCGGCTTCCTGTGGGAGACGGTGGCGGACGGCAGCCTCGACAGCTGGGACCGCATGTATCGCCTGAACCTGCGCACCGCGGTGATCTCGTCGCGGGCAGCCGCAGCGCACATGCAGGCCGGCGGTGCGATCGTGAACATCGGGGCGGCGGCAGCCGGCAATGCGGCGATGGGCATGGCGCCCTATGCGGCGTCGAAGGCGGGCATCAAGGCCTTTACCGAGAGCTTCGCGGACGAGCTCAAGAGCCGGTCGATCCGGGTCAATGCGGTATTGCCGACGATCATCGACACGCCGACCAACCGCGCCGACATGCCCGATGCCGATCGGTCGGGCTGGGTGACTCCGGCGGGCGCCGCCAAGGCGATCGCCTTCCTCCTGTCGGCGGATGCCGGCACGATTACCGGCGCCAGCATAACCCTGTCTCTGCCGGGCTGACAGGTCAGCGCTCGGACCGCTGCGGGGCTCAGCCCATGGGCCCCGTCCGGAACCAGCGGCGCAGGACGGGCACCCGCGCCAGCGAGCAGCCGCAATGACGGCAGCGGCTGTGCTGCATGCCCTGTTCGTCGACGGTAAAGCTCGCTTCGGGCACATGCTGCCCTTCGCGGCAGGCGCGGGTGATGGCGCCGATCGTGCGGCGCTTTGACGGGCGGACGCGGCGGGGCTTGGTTTCGATCAGGGTTTCGACGGTCATGGGGTCCTCCTGTTCCCCGTTGAATGCCGCTTCGCCCCTTGTGTCGGGGTGACCCCCGCGTGAAATTCCGTTCATCTTGGCCATGGCCTCACTCCGCCGGGACGAGCGCGGTCATGGGTGCGACAGGAGCGTCGAGCGCCATGCGCGGCGTGGGGGCGTTGCGGCGCCCGGCAGGGCTCGGCATCGGGCTGCCGATCAGCCGATTGAGGTCGCGCATCGCCAGGATGAGACCCGCGCCGCCGGGCGCCGCGATGTAGCGGGGCTCCCAGCGGGGCGCGAATTTCTCCTTATAGGCGCGCAGGCCGCGGAAGCCGTACAGCCGCTCGCCATGCCGGAAGATGACCGCGGCAGCCTTCGCCCAGAGCGGCGACAGGCGATGGGAATCGATGCCCGACAAAGGCGCGAGGCCAAGCGAGAAGCGGGCATAGCCCTGCTCCTGACCCCAGCGCATGAGCTGCGCGAACAGGAAGTCCATCGTACCCGTGGGAGCGTCGCCGCTGTGCCGCATGAGGTCGACCGACAATTCCCGCCGGTTGGCCGTCCGCCAGATATTGGCGAAGGCGACGATCCGACCGCCCACCCGCACCAGCGCACAGTCGAACTGCGCCAGATAGTCGGCATCGAAGCGACCGAGACTGAAGCCCTTTTCGCGCTGTCCCTTGCTTTCGAGCCAATCGTCGGAAATCCGCGCCAGTTCGGGCAGCAGCGCGGGCACGTTTTCGGCCGGCACGACTTCGAACTGCGCGCCTTCGCGTTCGGCGCGGCGGACGGTCTGCCGGATCGAGCGCATCCGCGATCCTTCGAGCGAGAAGGGGGGGACATCGACGATCGCCTCCTCGCCATATTTGATGATCTGGAGGCCGAGCGCGATCGCCAGTTCGAGCATCTCGCTGCTGATCTGATAGAGCATCAGGCGGCCCTGCGCGGCGTGCGCCATAGAGCGGATCTGCCAGAGCAGTTCGGTCCAGGCGTGGCGCGGTCCCACCGGGTCGCCCATCACGATCCAGCTGACGCCGCGAATCTGGTACATCAGCATGGCGTCGCCGTCCGACGAGAAGAGAAAGCGCTTGTCGCCGGTCAAAGCGAGCATGGCGTCGGTCCGATCGGCTTCCACCAACAGGGTCGGCACCATGTCGGGCAGGCCGGTCGGGGCGCGGTGGGGCGAGGCTGGCGCAAACAGGCGCCAGAAAGCGACGGCGGCGAGCAGCATCGTCGCGCCCAGGCTGGCGCGCAGATAGCGCGACGCGTCGCCGTGCAGCGCGAAGTCCCACCAAAGGCCGTTTTCATAGGGAACATGCTTGTAGGAGAAGAGGCCGACCCAGAGGGTCAGTGCGCCTACCGCGCCGACGCAGGCGATCCAGGCCGGGGTGAAAATGCCCGATACCAGGGTCGTCGAGCGATAGAAGGCGGGACGGGTCCACTGCAGCAGGCCGGCAATGGCGAGGCAGACCAGCGCCTCTTCATAATCGATGCCCTTGGTCAGCGAGAAGACGGCTCCGGCAAGCAGCAGCGCGCGGGCCGCGACGAACGCCCCGTCCAGCCGCCGGTACAGGGCAGGCGCCAGCAACAGAAGGCCCGTTCCGGACAGGCTGGCAGCGAAGTGCGATGCCTCGATGAAGGGGAGCGGTACCACGGCGTGCAGATCGTGAAGACGGCCGGGCACCGCGGGGGTTGAGCCCGACAGCAGCAGCAGCGTGCCGCCGAGGAAGCTCGATACGCTCATCAGCATAGGGGCGACGCCGCTGGCCATCTTCTGCGCCTGCGACAGCAGCCGGCCCAGGCGCCGATCGCGGCCTTCCTGCAGGGTCAGCAACAGGACACCGAGCGCGAGGGGCAGGATATAGTAGATCAACCGGTAGGCGATCAGTGCGGCGACAAGGCCGGCCTTGTCGACTGGTAGCGTCGCCAGGATTACCGCCTCGAAGATACCGAGGCCGCCGGGCACATGGGTGATCAGCGCCGCGATCATCGCCAGTGCATAAGCGACGAAGAAGGCCGGCATCATCGCGGGGGCGGCCGAAGGTACGAGCACGAACAGTGCAGCCGCCGCCGTGGCGAGATCGATCGCGGCGACGATCAACTGGCCTGTCAGCAGCGCCGGGGAAGGCAGCGGGACCGTCCAGCCGAACAGGCGGATCGTGCGCGGGCCGAGGATGCGGATCAGGAACAGCCCGGCGATCGCCGCCGACACCATCGCCCCCGCCATATGGCCACTGCCGGCGGGAAGGCCCAGCATCGCGGTCGCCTCGCTCGCGCCGCCGAACAGGAGCGCCGTGCCCGTGACGGCGAACACACCCAGCCAGAAGGTGCCCGAGGCGATCGCCACCACGCGGACCACGTCGCCCGGCGAGAGGCCGGCGCGCGTATAGATCCGGAACCGCGCCGATCCGCCGGTGATCAGGCCCAGCCCCAGATTGTGGCTGATCGTGTAGCTGGTGAAGGAGGCGAGCGCCGCCGTCCGCCAGGGCAGCGGGCGTCCGATCGTCCGCAGCGCCAGCACGTCGTAAAGCGTAAGCGCGAGATAGCTCGCGGCGGTCAGTGCCAGTGCGGCCGCGATCTGGCGGCGGTCGATCAGATGATAGGCGCTCTTGACGTCGCGCAGCCCGATCTCTCGGGTCAGATCGTGGAGTGCCAGGAAACCCAACCCGATCAGCAGGATCACGAGCAGCGCGGAGAGAGGCGCCCGGCGGGCGCGAACATAGGCGATGACGCGGTTCATTGCGGCAGGCTTTCGATGCGCTGCCAGACCTGCGACTTGCACAGGAAGCCGCCGATCAGGCAGCCCTTCACGCGCAGGCTCCGGGCATCGGGCTGGGTGATGGTGGAAGAGAAACGGTGTCCCATGTCGGGAACGTAGACCGTTCCCTCCCAGCCGCCCTCGCCGTCTGGGCGATAGTCTTCGAGCAGTTCGAGTCCGTCGAGCTTGTCGACCCCGCTGTCCTTGGCGTCGGCCCGTGCCTGCGGGCTGGCCCAGACGATCCAGCCGCACAGCTTGTCGCCGCAGGGTCCGGTACGCACCGCCACGGTGCCATGCGGATTGAGCCACAGGCCGTCGACGGCGTTCTGCGCCCAGCAGGGCGCGGTGGCGCTGGCTGTCCACAGACCCGCCAGGATGAGGAGGAGTTTTCGCATTGCTATGCCCCGCTTGATCATGGCGCCGACCTAGGCCTGCGGGGATGGCGGCGCTGTGGGGGGCAACTGAACTATTCGTAATGTGCCGCCCATCCGGGAGTATAATGCCGTCCCCTATGTCGTTCGTGAAAGGAGCCGGATATGGCAAGCAACGCCCCCGATACACTGGCCGGCCGCTATCTCGGTGACCGGCCGCTCGATCCCGAAGAGGCGAATGTCCTCGCCAAGATCCTGACGCGCCAGCCGATCGCCCAGGATGTCGCCGACGTCGCCGACGCACAGGCGACCTTCGGCGAACGGCTGTCCGACCGCGTCGCTGCGGTCGGGGGCAGCTGGGCCTTCATCATCGGCTTCGCCTTCGCGCTGGCCGGCTGGATGCTGCTGAACACGGGCGTGCTCCGCCACTGGGGCCTCACCTTCGACCCCTATCCCTACATCTTCCTCAACCTGATCCTGTCGACGCTCGCCGCCGTCCAGGCACCGATCATCATGATGAGCCAGAACCGGCAGGCCGCAAAGGACCGGCTGGCCGCCAGCCTCGACTATGAGGTCAACCTGCGCGCCGAACTGGAGATATTGCGGCTGCACGAGATGATCGAGCGGCTGACCGTTCTGGTTGGAGAACGGCAGCAGCAGGGAGGGCAGTGACGTGGCTCGCTCGCCGGCCTGGATGGGATGGGTCGCGCTGATCTGTGCGCTGCTGGCGATCACCGTGATCGCGCTGCAGCTGTCGGATCGGTCTTTGCGGCACGATATCGTTGCCGGACGGTGGCGCTCGACCGGCGCGACACTGGCGACGATCGATACCGAGGGGCGGCCGCGTCTGGTCGTCACCAGCCTGCGGTCGGACGGCCCGGCACAGCGTGCCGGCTTGCGCGTGGGCGATGCGATCGAGACGGTCGATGGCCGGCCGGCGCCGACGATGTCCGCACTCAATCGCGACGTGGCCGCAGGCAGCTTTGCGATCGTCCATCTTCAGGTTAGGCGTAACGGGCAGCTGATGGAGATCGGGGTCCCGCGCGGGTCAGGGGAAAGCCAATGAGTCACAAGATCCTCGTCGTCGAGGATGACGCCACGACCGCCGATTTCGTCGCCGCCGGGCTGATCGAACATGGCTTCGTTGTCGACAAGGCGAACAATGGCCGCGATGGGCTCTTCCACGCGACCGACGGCAGCTATGACTGCATCGTCCTCGACAGAATGCTGCCCGGCATGGAGGGCATGGCGGTGCTCGGCGCGCTGCGGGCCGCCGGGATCGAGACGCCCGTGATCATCCTGTCGGCGCTGGGATCCGCGGAGGACCGGGTGAAGGGACTGGAGGGCGGATCGGACGACTATCTGACCAAGCCCTTCGCCTTCGCCGAACTGCTCGCACGCGTGCGGTTGCTGATCCGCCGCGCCGGCAATGGCACCGGCGCCGCGCCCGAGACGCGCCTGTTCTGCGCCGATCTCGAAATGGACCTGCTGTCGCGCAAGGTGAAGCGGGCCGGGCAGAGCGTCGACCTGCAGCCGCGCGAGTTCCGCCTGCTGGAATTCATGCTCCGCCATGTCGACCAGGTCGTCACGCGCACCATGTTGCTGGAAGGGGTGTGGGATTATCATTTCGACCCCGGCACGAACGTGATCGATGTCCATGTCAGCCGGCTGCGCAAGAAGATCGACGAGGGCCATGCCCGGCCGCTTCTGCATACGGTGCGCGGTTCGGGCTATCGTCTCGGCGTCGAAGGCTGAGCCATGGCGCTCGCGCGGTCGACGATATTCCGCTTCGCCGCGCTCGTGTTCCTGTTGCAGCTCGCGGGGGCGGGCTTGCTGCTCGGTACCGTCCGCCTGCTCACCCATCATCAGATCACCGCCGAGGCCGAGGCTCAAGCCGACGATCTGCGTGGCGCGCTGATCGACGATTATCGCCGTGCTGGCCTGCCGGTGCTGGCGGCTGAGGTCGGACAGGCGCTCTCGCCGGCGCGTGCGCAGGGCAGGGTCCTGCTGCTTGTCGACGGCGGAGGGCAGGTCCTGGCCGGGAATCTCGCCGAATGGCCGCCGTCGCTTGCGCCGGGTGGTTCGCCGGCAACACTCGAGCTCTTCCGCGTTGGTCGCGACGAATCGGAACGCATCTATGCGTCCGCCGTGTCTCTCGACGATGGCGCGAGGCTGCTCGTCGGCCATGTCGTCGAAAGCGAGTTGCGCTTCACGCTGATCCTGGAGGAGGCGATGGTCGGCGGCGTCGCCGTGGCGATCGCTCTGGCCGCTTTCGCCGCCTGGGCTGCTGCGCGGCTGATCCACCGGCGGCTGGCAGCGACCGTCGATACCGCCCGCGCGGTGACGGCGGGCGATCTCGCCCGGCGCGTTCCGGTAGATCATAGCGAGGATGTGTTCGACGCGCTGGGGGTCACGATCAACCAGATGCTCGATCGGATCGATGCGCTGATGACCGAGCTCAAGATCGCGACGGACGGTCTGGCCCATGATCTTCGCTCGCCGCTCACCCGTCTGCGGTCGACGCTGGAACGTGCGCTCGAGGCGAGCGAGTCCGACGAGGCGCGGGGCTCGGTCGCGCGGGCGATCGACGAGGGCGACCGGTTGCTCGCCATGCTCGATACCGCCTTGCGGATAAGCCGGGCAGAGGCGGGACTGGGCCGCGACCAGTTCGTCGCGATCGATCTGGCGGTGATGGTCGAGGATCTGGTCGAGGTCTACGGCCCGCTGGCCGAGGATAACGGGTTCGAGATCGTGGCCGACATCGCGGGGCCGGTCCCCGCCCATGTGCATCGCGAATTGCTGGGGCAGGCGCTCGCCAACCTGATCGACAATGCGATGAAATATGGCGCCGGCCGCATCACCGTCTCGGCGCGGCGCGCGGTCGATGAGGCGATCATATCGGTGACGGACCAGGGTGATGGCATCGCCGAGACGCAGCGGACCGAGGCCTTGCGTCGCTTCGGGAGGCTCGATGCGGCGCGCAGCAAGGCCGGCGCGGGGCTCGGTCTCGCCTTGGCTGCGGCTGTGGCACATCTGCATGGCGGACGGCTGGAACTGGGCGACAATGCGCCCGGTCTGCGCGTCGATTTGCGCCTGCATGTCGAGGAACGCGGCAAGGCTGTTTGAGCGGATTACCGATGTTTAACGTCGTCCCCACGCTGCGACAGGGAGCCAGGAGCTAGCACCGGATATCGATCCGCTCAGGAGATGTCCGGTGCGCAGACTGTTCGCAGCTTTTTCGATCCTCGCCGGGGTGGCCGCGTTGCTGATCGCATCGGTCTCCTCGACGTCGACCCCTGTCGTCGCCAGCGCGCCGAGCCCGGTGGCTGCGGTCGAGCGGCCGCCGGCGGACGTCACCGTCGACAGCGCGGCTTTCACCAGCCAGGGCCTCGATATTGCCTCCTATCGCCCGCAGGGGCCGATCCGGGGTGTCGCCATCTTTCTGTCGGGCGACGGCGGCTGGAACCTCGGCGTCGTGGACATGGCCCAGGCGCTCGCCGCGCGCGGCGTGGCGGTAGCGGGATTGTCGGTACCTGCCTTCCAGAAGCAGCTGGAACGCAGCGCTGGCCATTGCGTCAATCCCAATTTCGTCCTTCAGGCGCTGGCACAGGACTATGAACATCGGCTCGGCCTGCCGGCCTATGTCCAGCCCATGCTGATCGGCTATTCGTCGGGCGCGACGATCGCCTATGCCGCGCTGGCCCAGGCTCCGGCGGGTACGTGGAAGGCGGCGATTTCGCTCGGCTTCGGCCCCGATATCGGCGGCGGAAAGCCCTGGTGCGCGATCCCCGGCGTGAGCGTTTCGCGGATCACCAAGCCCGAACATGGCTGGCTCTTCGGCCCGGCCGCCCATCTTCCCGGCCCCTGGATCGTGTTGCAGGGTGCTGCCGATCAGGTCGTGAGTGCGGATGCCGCGCGGCGTTTCGTGGCCGCCGTACCGCAGGGGCGGCTGATAGAATTGCCCAAGGTGGGCCATGGCTTCTCGGTTCAGCGGAACTGGATGCCGCAATTTCGCGACGCGATCGAACAGCTGCTGACGTCCGAGACGCCAGGCTCCGCCCAGGGCGAAGCGAGCGTCGCCGATCTTCCGCTTACCGTCGTCCGCGACCCCGGCGCGCCCCAGACCGACCTGATGGCCGTTCTTTACTCGGGTGACGGAGGCTGGGCAGGGATCGACCGTGATCTCGCTGCTAGCCTCGCCGCACGCGGGGTGCCGGTGGTCGGCGTCGACAGCCTGCGCTATTTCTGGACCGCGCGCACCCCGGCCCAGGCATCCGCCGACGCGGCCCGGATCGTCGATCATTTCGCCCAGGCCTGGCAGCGCAAGCGCGTCCTGTTCGTGGGCTATTCCTTCGGGGCCGACGATCTTCCCTATATTGTCGGCGGGCTGCCCGCGAACCAGCGCTCTGCTGTCGCGCGCGTGAGCATGCTGGGTCTGAGCGGAACCGCCGACTTCCAGTTCCATCTCGCGTCCTGGCTCGACGTTCCCGGCAAAGGGGCGCTGCCGACCCGGCCGGCGGTGGAGGCGCTGCGTGGCACGCCGATGCAATGCGTGCGCGGTTCGGATGAGGATGACAGCGGCTGCCTGACCTTGCCGGCGGGGCTGGTCGATCAGGTCGTGCTGGCGGGCGGCCATCATTTCGGCGGCAATGACGACGTTCTCGCCGCGACCGTCCTGAAAGGGCTCATCTGATGCGCAGCATTCGCCTTTGGCTGTTTGGACTGATGGCTGCTCTTCTGTTGGCCCTGATCGGCTATGGAGCGTGGCTCGGCTATTTCGGCGGCCGCGATCTCTATGTCGGTTTTCCGGCGCAGGGCACTGCAAGTCCGGCACATCGGGGTGTCGCAGCGGTGCTCCTGTCGGGCGACATGGGGCTGAGGGTCGGGATGGGGCGTCAGATCGCCCAGCGGCTATCGGCCAGCGGGATACCGGTCCTCGGCGTCGACTCGCTGGTCTATTTTCGCCATCGCAGAACGGCGGAAGAGGCCACGGAACTGCTCGAACAGGCCGTACGGCGCGGACTTCGCTATGGCCATGCCGATCGGCTTGTGCTGATCGGCCAGTCCTATGGCGCCGACATGGTGCATGTCGGCTTTGCGGGTCTGCCGGTCGATCTGAAGAGGCGGCTCGCGATGGTCGTTCTCGTCGTGCCGACCGACACGGTGATCTATCGCGTTTCCCCCGCCGAGACGCTCGACCTCGTCAGGCCCGATGCTGCGGCGATCGATACGGGCCGCACCGTGACGGGCGTGCCGCTCCTTTGCGTCCAGGGTCAGGAAGAGAAGGACAGCCTCTGTCCGCTGCTGACGCAGCCCAACGCCCGGCGGATCGCGCTGCCGGGCGGTCATCCCCTGCACCGCGACGCCGATGGCCTGTTCCGGACCCTGGCGTCCGAACTCGATGCGGTGCTCGCCCCGTCGAAAGTCCGAGCATGAGCTGTCGACGCACGAGGGCGTTCGCCCTTCTCCTCTGTGCGGTGTCGCTCGGCTCGACGGCGGCGGTCGCGCAGGACGTTTCCGGCGTTCCGGACGATGTGAAGATCGGCGGGGACCGGATCTCGATCGGTCTCGGCCTGTCCTCCACCCCGACCTATATCGGATCGTCGCGCAACCGTGTGCTGCCGACCCTGGCGATCCAGGGCCAGAAGGACGGCTATGCCTTCAACAGTTCGGGTACCGCCTTCTATCTCGATCTCATCCGCTCGAAAGGC
>JAIYAJ010000193.1 GCA_027489105.1 Zymomonas sp.
AGACCGCGCATTTCTGCTCGATGTGCGGGCCGAAATTCTGCTCGATGAAGATCACGCAGGAAGTGCGCGACTTCGCCGCGACGAAGAACGCCCCCGCCGACCAGTTCATCGCGGCGGGCGACGCCGAAGCCGGCATGCGCGCGATGAGCGACGTGTTCCGCGAGAAAGGCGGCGAGATCTACCTTCCCGCGGCGGAGTGAGGGTGGCGGACCGCGTCCGATAAGGAAAGAGGCTCGGCACCGCCGGGCCTCTTTTCATTTGTGGTGCTCACCTGCGCGCGGCCATGGCCTTGGTGACGACGCCGGGAGAGGGGAGTGATGCATCTGATCGATCAGCGAAAGCCGCTTCTGGCGGTGACGATAGTCTGGCTGGTGGCGCTCGCCTGGTCGGGCTGGCATCCTTTCGACCGCGCGACCTGGTGGATGGAGGTCGCGCCGGTGATGATCGCGCTTCCGGTCCTCTGGCTGACCGCCGCGCGCTTCCCGCTGACCGGCCTCGCCCTCGGCTTGATCGCGGTTCACGGCCTCGTCCTGATCGTCGGCGGCGCCTATAGCTATGCGCGCGTGCCGATCGGCTTCGTGGTGCAGGACTGGCTCGATCTGGCGCGCAATCCTTACGATCGCCTCGGCCATTTCATGCAGGGCTTCGTCCCGGCGATCGTGCTGCGCGAACTGCTGATCCGGCTGGGCCGGATTGCGTCCGGCAAGCGCCTGACCGCGCTCGTCCTGGCCTGCTGTCTCGCGGTCAGCGCCACCTACGAACTGATCGAGTTCGCCGCCGCGATGCTCCTTGGCCAGGGCGCCGACGAATTTCTCGGCACGCAGGGGGATGTCTGGGATACGCAGTGGGACATGCTGATGTGCCTTATCGGCGCGGCAGCGGCGCTGGCGGGCTTGAGCGCGGTGCATGACCGGCAGATTGGTGCGCGCTCTGCACGATTGCCCCACGAGAGGCCGTGACGAGGGTGATGCTGGCCATTATCAGCGCCTGATGGCGAGAAAAAAGCGCACCCTGACCGCGACCATGGCCGACGGCTATGTGAAGACGATCGGCCCGACCGCGGCACCTTTCACCCATTTCTGGCGCATCGTCGCTCTTCTCGAAAACGGAAAGACCGAGGTCTTCTGGGGCCATAGCAAATCGGCCAAGGAGGCGGGGGGCAAGAAGGAGGCGGCAGCGGAAGCCGCGAAGGCCAGAGGCTGGCAGTCCTTTCAGTTCGAGATCGTGGAACTCAGCGAGAGCTGACCGGGCGGCAGGCGCCGCGCGTCCTTCATTCGGCCACCGGCAGCGTCAGCACGAACCTCGCCCCTGCGCCGGGGGCGCTGTCGACGCCGAGTTCGCCGCCCATCGCGCGGGCGAGGCGGCGGGAGATGTAGAGGCCGAGGCCGCTGCCGGTGCCGTCGTGCAGGCCCAGCCGCTCGAACCGGTCGAAGATGCGCTCCTGGTCCTCGGGAGCGATGCCCTCGCCTTCGTCGGCGACGATCACGGCGGCGATGTCGCCTTCGCGGGCGCAGTCGATGCGTACCGTCCCGCCGGGCGGCGTGTGGCGGATCGCGTTGCTCAGCAGGTTGATCAGGATCTGAAGAATCCGGCGGAAATCGCCGTGCGCGACGATGGGCGAGACGGTCGGCGATGCGGACGGGTCGGGAATCGGCCGCCACTGTGCCGCCATCGGCCCGGACACGCCTCGGTGCGGGGCGGGGCGCGGAGTGCCGTCGTTCTGGGCTGCAGGATCGCCTGCCATGGCCGCCGGTGCCGCTGTCTGGTCGGGAGACGGGGAGGCGATCGGCGCTGCCGCAGGGGGCTGCGCCGCACCCGCCGACAGGGTTGCCGCGACGAGCGCCGGGGCCAGCGCAGGCCCACGCTGCCAGGCGGGGCCGATCACGCGCACCTGCGCCAGGTCGGCGCGCACAGCGAGCAGGCCGGCGGCGCGGGCGGCGGCGTCGATCAGGTCGACCGCCTCGGTTTCCGGTCGGAAATCGGGGCGCTCGATCGTCTGCAAATCGACCAGATCCTCGACCAGCGCGAGCAGGTGGCGGCCGGCCCCCGCGATATCCTCGGCATAGCTTGCATAATCGCGCCGGACGGGACCATCGCCGCGATCGGAGATGCTGTCGGCATGGGCGATGATCCGGTCGAGCGGGTCGCGCATCGCCCGGCCTAAAGCCGTGCCGAAGGCCGCGTCGAGCGGCGGCGGATCGGTGCGTCCACCGGCGCCGATGGCGTTAAGCGGGCGCGGGGCGTCGCGGCGGCTGATCAGCAGCTGATAGCCGGCAAAGCCCCCGTTCGTGCCGAAGCTGGGGACGCCCGCGACGCGCACCGCCACGCCGGGGCCGAGCAGGAAATGGGCCTCGCCATCCTCGAACCGGTCGGCGCGCATTGCCGCCGCCACGATCGAGGACAGCCCCTCGGCATCGCGGCCGAAGGACAGGAGCGTTTCCACCGGTGCGCCGATCGTCGCGGGCAGGTTGGGCGGGCTCTGCGCGATGCGCAGCGTGGCGTCGGTCTCGACGATCCAGTCGGCGGCAGCGCGGCCGAAATCGCGCCAGCGCATCGCTTCGATCGCGGGGGCGGGCTGCGATGCGACATTCTCCTGCCAGCCGGTGATGGCAAGGATGACGCCGTCGCTATCCTCTGCGGGGCGCACCGACACCCACAAAGCGACATCCTGCTCGCCGCTCGCGGCGATAACCTGCCGCGCGATCGGAATGCCCAGCCGACGCGACAGCCGCGCAATCTGTCCCAGCTGGGGCACGGCGATCGTCCCGCCGGCGACGCCGCCCGCCTGCTGGTGCAGCCGCAGCAGCGGAGGATCGGCCTCCACCAGGCGCCCCTGCGCGTCGACCTTGCCGAACACGGGCCGTACGCCCTGCGGAGCGTTCATCTGCGGCGGCCGCCTTCGCCGATCTCGATAACCGCGCGGCGATAATTGGGGTCGAGCCGCCAGATCAGCACGGCTTCGGCTGCCTGACGCTGGCTCATTCGGTCGAACGCCTCGGCGCGGGCGACGATCTCGTCCTCGGCCACGCCCTCGGCCGATCCGAGGCGGTACAGCATCGTCACAGCGGCCGCCCGATCGCAGTCGATCGCGCGCAGGATCGTGCCCAGCATCAGCCCGTGCGGATCGGTCACCATCGACCAGACGCCGGTCGAATCCATCCCTGCGCGCTGGGCGATCGCAGCGGTGAACAGCGCCAGCCATCCCTCCTCCAGCGCGTCGACCAGCAGCCGGTCGTCGATCATGTCGCGGTCGTACAGCAGTTTCGCCAGAATGTCGGCGCGCGCCTCCAGCGTGTCGGCATCGTCATGTTCGGCGAGCAGCCCGCGCACCGCGCCCGCCATCAGAAGGTCGGCGCGGGGTTCGGCCATGCCCTGCCGGTCGACCAGATAATGGCGCAGCGCCGCCGCCACGGCCCAGAGCAGCTTGCGATGCGGGCCGGGCTGCAGATCGGTGCGGGCGAGCGCCGGATCGCCGAAGGCGTCATAGCGGCGGCTCTCTGCCACCAGCAGCGCCATCGTCGCCTCCGCCAGCACGGCGTCGCCCTTGTCGAGCAGCCGCTGGGCGAGGTCCGCGACATGATAGGGCGAATCGCGCCCCAGCATCAGCGCCAGGCGATGTTCGTCGACCCGACGGAGCATCGCGGCGACCAGGTCGGGCTCGCGCAGCAGCGGGGTTGGTTCGAGAAGCGGCAGGGCGATCGGGGTGGTGGCGGAGCCGAGCTGCGCGATCAGCACGGCGTCGGGCGTGGCCTGTGGCGGGGCGCGGCGCGCGTCGTGCGGCCCGCGTGCCGCGGCCCCATCCGATCCAGATGAAAATCCAGTATTATTAGGGAGATAACCGCTCTCTAGCGCACCGATCAGGCGGACGCGCAGCTCGTCCTCGATCGCGCCGATCAGCGCGCGGATCAGTTGCGCGATCTGCGCGCGATGCTGGTCGGACAGGGTTATGGCGCTGTCGTGGAACAGGTCGCTGGCGGCGCGGCCGACGCGGCTTTCGACGCTGTCGAGCGCGCGCGCAGCGTCATGCAGCCACCGCGTTGCCGCGGGCTGCCCCTCCGGCCGCCACTCGTCGTCCAACCCCATCATGCGTCGTTCGTATCGAAATGTCGTTAAATCGAAGCTAAACGATCAATCCTCGCAAGCACTTGCGCTCTTCCACACCGCCCGGAAGCGTTCGAGGAAGGATGCCATGGCATAGGCCGCAAGCGCCGCGATCGCCCAGCGCCACCCGCCCAGCACAGCCAGGACAGGCGTCAGCCACAGTAGCGCATCCCCGCTGGCGGTCCAGAGCGGCGTCGGCGAAGCGCCAAGCGCGCGGACCACGGGGCGGAGCGCCGTCATGCCGCCCAGTGCGGCGGGCACCAGCAGCGCGATCGTCCACCAGCCCCAGCCCCCCGTCGCTGCCTCCTGCCGGGCGACCAGGCCAAGCACCGTGGCACCCGCCAGCATCCGCGCCAGGCCGGGCAGGAACTCGGCCGGTGCCTCGCTCCACACCAGCCCCATGCGCCGCGCGAGCGCCCCCCCGGCGGCCGCGATCGGCAGCAGCAGCACTGCCCCCCAGAAATAGCCGAATCCCGCCAGCAGCACCGCGAGCGAGGCGACCGCCACCGATCCCCAGGCGACCTGCCGCTCGTCGATGCGCCGGACCATCGCTTGCGGCAGCAGCGGCGACGCGATCAGTCGGTGGAGGTGACGCTCGGCCCAGTTGCCGTCGACCCGCTCCGCCCGCCTGAACAGCATATGCTCGATTGCCGCCGTACCAGACAGGCCGGTCGCGATCACCGGGGGCGGGAGCGGCGCGCCTCCTTCGGCCGGGGGGCCGTCGGGGGCCAGCGCGGGGATGCGCTGCGCGTCGCCCTGCACCATTCGCCGCAGCAGGGTAGAGCCGAAATCCCAGTCGCCCAGCATGTTGGCGGTGGCGACCAGCATCGCCTTGTCGGTCACGGCATAGCCGGCCCAGCGATCCTCGGCGTCGATCCGCTCGAACGCCGCATGTTCGGGCATGTCCGGAAGCGCGAGGAGCGCGGGGCCGGATGTTTCGACCAGCGCGTCGACCGCCGCCTGCGCCGCGACCACGCCATCGGCGACCAGAAGTACGCGTTCGTCGGGATGGAAGCGGTCGACAGCGTCGCCCACGCTGCGCGCGATCTCGATGCGCAGGCCGTCGCGCCGCAGCCGGTCGATCGCCTGCGCCAGCGCGGCAGGCACGCGTTCGACGAGCACCACGACATGCGCGGCGCCGGCCCGGCGCGCGAGCCCGGCCTGATGTTCGATCAGCGTGCGACCGGCCAGCGGCAGGACCGCGCGCAGCCCGTCACCCCTGTCGACCTGATCCTGCGCGGCAATCAGCGCGGCGAGCGGCAATGGACTCGTCCCCCTCGGCAAGCCGGTCGCCATAGGGGGAAAAGGAGGATTCTGCAAAGCCGATCATGGCTCGTCCCGTCCCCTTTCGGGCCGGGTCGAGACGGCAAGGCGGCGGCCGGTTGGGAGACTGGTGGGCGGTGCCTCAGCGGCGGCAGTCGGCCAGGCTGCAGGCGAGCCGGTCGAGCAGCTCCGCATCGGGAGCGGACGCCGCAGCCTGGGCGGCCTGCTCCGCCAGTTCGACCAGACCGAAGCTTGCGGCAAGCCCCTGCAGGCGCAGTGCCTCGTCGCGCCAGGCGGCGGGGGAGGGTGGCTGCGACATGGCGGCGAGATGCTGGGTGGCCGAGGCGAGGAACAGCGCCCGCAGATCGGCCGCAACCATGCTGTCGGGGCCGACGGCGTCGGCGAGAAGGCGGTCGAGCGTTCCTGGGTCGATGGTCATGTCGCCATCAACGCCCGCAGGCGTAAAGATTTCGTTACTGCGGGCTATGCCGCGACTCGCGATTCCTGTAGGGGATAGGCCCATGGGGAAGGCACCGCATCCGCTGGATCGCTGGCGCGCCGCCAACGCGGCCGAGGCCGATGCCGTTCGTTCCGCTGCGACGCTGCCCAATGGAGAGGAGGCGGCCGCCGCCGCAACTTCCGAAATCCCGGCCGACAGCGGCGAACTGATCCT
The DNA here is from genome assembly GCA_027489105.1 of Zymomonas sp. Next base: position 6,038 of record JAIYAJ010000193.1, read on the forward strand.
GGGCGAAGGCGCGCGCGAGGATGCTCCGGCGCATCTCGATCCGGTTTCGTACATGCCGCGCCGTCGCGGTGCCGACATCGCCATCGGCGTGCTGTTCGGTGCGCTCGCGACCGGCTGGGTCGCGCTGTGGGTCGGCGGCGCCGCGCCCACGTCGGTCGACCTTGCTGCAATCGCCAATGGCGTGGCCCTGCTCAGCGGGCCGCTCGCCTTGCTCGGCATCCTCTACATCCTGCTTCAGCGCGGCTCGCTCCGCGAGGCGAAGCGCTTCGGCGACACCGCCCTGTCGCTGCGGGTCGAGGCCCGCCGGCTGGAAGAGGCGGTGGGCCGGATCACCGCCGTGCTCGACAACCGCCGCACCGACCTCGCCGGCCACACCAGCGCGCTGCTCGACGAAGGCAACCGCGCGGCCGAAAAGCTCCAGCAGATCAGCATGGACATGCGCGACGAGACCGATCTGCTCGCGCGCCAGACCGAATTGCTGCAGAATGCCGCCGGCGGTGCCCGCTCGGACATGAGCGGGCTGATGCTCGATCTGCCGCGTTCGCTCGACATGGTGAAGGAAGTGGCCGAACTGATCGGGTCGATCGGCGGCACCGCCAAGGATCATGCCGACGGGCTGTCGGAGGCGCTGTCGGCGATCGTCGCGCGCAGCCATGAGGCTGACGAGATGATCGGCACCGCTTCGGGCCGCCTCGCGACCCAGATCGGCCGGATCGAGACTCGCGCCGAACGCACCACCCGCACGATCGAGGAAGCGGCCGCCTCGCTCGGCCAGACGATCGACGGCACGCTCGACAAGGCGATTTCCGCGATCGACCAGGTCGGATCGGGCATCGATGCCCAGCGTGAGGCGATGGCGGCGATGATCGATCATGGCCGCGCCGCGCTGGACGAGGCGGGCACGGCCGCCGCCGCCTCGATCGCGCAGCGCCTGACCGAAATGGGCGCGATGGCGAGCGACCTGTCGCGCCAGCTGACCCGCCAGGACGAGGATGCCCGCCGGCTGGTCGCCAATCTCGAACATGCGCTGTCGGCGATCGAAAGCCGGTTCGAGGCGCTGGGCGCCACCGGCACCGAACAGACCGCCGACCTCGCCGAACTGGTCGTCACCCTCAGCGACCATGTCGACAATCTGGGCCAGGCGGTGACCAACAGCATGGCCGGCGCCCGCACCCTCACCGATCGCGCCAATGCACTGCGCATCGCGTTCGATTCGATCATCGCCAATGTCGAGCGCGACCTGCCGCAGGTGATGCACCGGGTCGAAGCGGAGGCCGCGCGCGGAGACGGCGTCATGCGCGCGATCACCGCGCAGGCCGAACAGCTGACCCAGACGGTCGAGCGTGCGACCGACCGGCTCGGCTCGGCCGACCTGCTGATCGACCGCCAGCGTGAGGCGATTGCGGGGCTGGGCGATCTTGCTGCCCGCCGTATGGCCGGCATCGCCGCCGATGGCGACGCTCTGCTCGAACGGCAGCGTGAACTCTCCGACGCCTTCGCCGAAGAGGCCAATGCCCGGCTCGAGGCGCTGCGCGACCATTCGAACGAACTCGCCCGCCTGATCGCGGAGAGCGAGGGCAATATGCGCGCTCTGTCCGAATTGTCGGGCAGCAAGCTGGTCGACGCGATCCTCAAGGTCCGCGAAACCGCGAGCGAGGCGGCGCGTGGCGCGCGCGAGGCACTCGAATCGATCATCCCCGACGCCAGCGAGACGCTGGCGCGCAGCGGCGCCGAGGCGATCGAGCGCACCTTCGGCGACCAGATCACCCAGCGCATCCACCTGATCTCCGACACCGCCGAGGCGGCGGTCGCTGCCGCCAATCAGGCGAGCGAACGGCTGATGCAGCAGATGCTGTCGATCACCGAGGCTGCCGCGACGATGGAAAAGCGCGTCGCCGAGGCGGGCGCGACCCAGGAAAAGACCGACCAGGAAGCGATCAGCCGCGAGGTCGCCGTCCTCGTCGAGCATCTCAATTCGGCGGCGATCGACGTCACCAAGCTATTGTCGCACGACGTGCCCGACGGCGCGTGGAAAGCCTATCTTCACGGTGACCACGGCGCCTTCACCCGCGCCGCCGTCCGCCTGCTGCGGACCGAGGAGGCGCGGCGGATCGCGGCGCTTTATGACGCCGACGTCGATTTCCGTGGCCATGTGAACCGCTATATCCACGATTTCGAGGCGCTGCTGCGCCGCGTCCTCGCCAGCCGCGACGGCGGGGCGCTGGCGGTGACGATGCTGTCGTCCGACATGGGCAAGCTCTATGTCGCGCTCGCCCAGGCGATCGAGCGCCTGCTGGTCTGATCCCGCCCGCGCGGCCCGGCCGCGCGTCGCTGCCCGCCGCTCTTGTTCCTCCGCTCAAGCTGCGCCACACAGCGGCCATGGCCGACATCAAGCTGCACGAGAGCTGGAAGGGACCGCTCTCCCCCGAATTCGAGGCCCCCTATATGGCGGCGCTGCGCCAGTTTCTGATCGAGCAGCGTGCCGAGGGGCGGCGTGTCTTCCCGGCGGCGAGCGAATGGTTTCGCGCGCTCGACCTCACCCCGCTCGACAAGGTGCGCGTCGTGATCCTGGGGCAGGACCCCTATCATGGCCCCGGCCAGGCCCACGGCCTCTGCTTCAGCGTCCGCCCCGGCGTCCCGCCGCCGCCCAGTCTCGTCAACATCTACAAGGAACTGCACAGCGACCTGGGGCTGGAACGCCCGGCGCACGGATTCCTCGAACATTGGGCGCAACAGGGGGTGCTGCTGCTCAACTCGGTGCTGACCGTCGAAATGGCCCAGGCCGCCTCCCACCGCGACCGTGGCTGGGAAAAGTTCACCGACGCGGTGATCCGCCTGGTCAACGCGAAGAGCGATCCGGTCGTCTTCCTGCTGTGGGGCAGCTATGCGCAGAAGAAGGCGGCCTTCGTCGACAGCACCGACAAGGGCGGCCGCCACCTCGTCCTGAAGGCGCCGCACCCCTCGCCGCTATCGGCCTATAATGGCTTCTTCGGCTGCCGGCATTTCTCGAAGGCCAACGCCTTTCTGGAGGCGCATGGGATGCCGCCGATCGACTGGGCACTGCCGGCAGTGGGGTGAGGGGAGCGTTAAAGGAGGACATTGCAGGATGGCGCACCCCGTTCGAGGTTGCATCGATGTTCTGGGCCACCCGAATGTCGGCCATTATAGTCTCGCATTGCCTCCGGGGCTTTCTCGACGAGGCTCCGAAACAGATCGCCTTCTGATGAGCAACTAACCGAGGGTCAGCTATTCCCGCCCTCATGCCAAGCGAGGAACCGCGCCATCTCCAGGCCGCGCGTCAACATCTGAAGATACTGGGCGCGTTGCCTCTGCGCCGACACCAGATCGCTCGGCCAGGTTTCCAGCAAAGACTGTAGCCGATCCAGATCCACTACCCGACTTGCCAGCGGCTTGGTGCGAAGCTGGGCGAGGTCCGCCAGCATGGCCGGTCGATGCGCCTTCAGGATACGGAACCAGTCGCCGTTCTGCACGCCCCGAGCCCTGCTTTCGACGATTTCAGGAGGGAGCCGGCCTCGAAGCAGGCGACGGGCAATCGACCGCGTTTCTCCATTTCTCAGAAACTGGTCCGGCGGCAGCGCTCCGAAGAAATCCACCACACGGCGGTCGGCCAGCGGTAGGCGGTGGTCGATCCCGGTTACGGCGCGTCGGATCGTCTCATCGTCCCGAGCAACCTCATCCTCCCAGACCCAGGCGCGGAGCGCTGTGATGGAGCGGTGGCCGCCGCCCGTGCGCATCCGATAGCGTCCGACGTCGAGCGCTTCTCCCAAACGCAAATCCGCCGCAAATTGCGGGTTGATGGCCGAATGGCTGGCCCAGGGTTCGGACGAGGACTGAACACGGCGCATGCGCCAAGCCAGAGGTTCCAGCGGACGCAATGCCCGCTTGGTCACCTGCCAGGCAGAACGACCCTCGACTTGCGACAACGCCCGGATTTCTCTGGCCAGACTCGCCCAGCGCAGGCCGGTCAGCATCATCGGCAGAAACGCCAGACCGCTCTCGCTGAAATAGGTATTCCCTAATTCTCCGCCAAGGCTGACGTTGCTGCCGAGGCGGGCCATGTGGCGATAGATGGGATAGAACCAGGCGACATTCTGAGGGGCGCGGCTTGGCTTTCCGCCCATCACATATGCGCGGAACGGATCGAGATCGTCTTGCTCCCGTTCGTCGCTTGCCACGCCGTGCCAGTCCAGCGAGGGCAAATGCCCGGCCAAGAGGCGAGCGCGGGGCGATTCGTCATGGTACCGATCCGCAGTTGCTTCCGCGATGGCGCCAGAGGGGATTTTCGTCATCGCCAGATGTCGGCCCGGCGCTAGTTGGCGGGCTGCGCTTTCCACGATGGCGGCACTGTCGAGTCCGGCGGTCAGAAGTTGCGTGACCGGCCCTCGTGCCCGCAGCGCGTCTCCCACCGCCTGGTCGAGGATGTACCGGCCTTCTTCCTCATAGGCCTTGTCGGACGGACGGGTCAGGCTGCCAGGTTCCGGCGATTGCCAGTGCCGCGAAAGTCGCACAGTTTCGCGTGTCACTATAGCGAGATGTGCAATAGGGACACGGGTAATCGCGCGATACAGCGTCCGCGTCGGCGGCCCGAGATTCAGGATGAGGTGATCGGCAATCGCAGCGTCGTCGAGATCGCGGGGGATATCCGGCAGCGCCAACAGGGCACACAGGCGGGTTGAAAAAGCGACGAATCTCTCATTGCGATGCAGGTATAGTGTGCGGCTACCGCAATGGTCGCGGAGCAGAACCAGCCTGCGCCCGGCAGGTTCCCAGATGGCGGCTGCGAAGTCGCCGAGCAGCCGGGAAACACAGTCCGGCCCCCATCGGTCGAACGCCGCCAGAATCAGGGCGCCATCTGGCGAGGAGCCATTTTCCAAGCCCAATTGCCTGGCAAGTTCACGGCGATTATTCAACCGGCAATCGGCGACCAGCCTATTCCCGGAGAGGCCGACCAGAGGCATGCGTTCGGCAAGATCTTCCGGGGTGAAGACATGCTGGCGATGGACGAGGCCGATCGCTCCATCATGCCAGAAACGCGAGGGTCCCACATTGTGACCGTCAAGGCCGGCTGCCATCCGCTTCAGATCGGATTGCGCCACCGACCGATCGTCAAAACGCCACAGGCCTGCAAAATCACTCACGAACGGGTCGGTGCACCTTAAAGATCAGGATTGCGTAAATGTGCCATTTCCGTCGTTGCCCGTGGAAGAGGCGGTATGGGTTTGCTCAACCGGCAAGACCTTGATTTCCGGCTTATTCCAAGGCTCCCGAACTTTAGCCTCGTTCATGGGGTTTTCGGTTTCACTGGTGTGATCCATCAGGTTTCTCCTTCCAAGCAAAGCACTTTGCGCCGGTTCATGTCGAACATCCAGCAAAAAGCCTTTTTTTGGGAAAGGTACGTCCGATGCGATCCGATTCACGGACGTCACCCGCATTTGGATGGCGGCGCGACATTCTCGCAGTGGGTGGGGTAGCGTGCCAAAACACCTTTAAAAGCGCCTTGTTTCAGCGTGAAGCGCTACGGTGATGGTGTGGACAGGGTGCCATCCTCGCCATAGCCAAGGCGCGCCATCATTTTATGATGGTCGCTCCAAAGACGATCGATCTGCATCGGGCTGAGGCTCTGCTTCCAAGCACCCGACCGCCCTTGGCGAAAGAACTTCTTCTGGTCGCGTACACGTTCTCTGAATCCCTGTTGGGCTTCAGCAGCACGCAGACTTTGAAAGGATGTGGCGGTGACAGCGTCTTCCACCAGGGCGGCATTAACAGGAAGCCCAGTGAAGCGGGCCAGAGCGGTCAAGGAGGCAGCTGGTTCCGCCAACATATCTTCATACCGCAAGAGCAACTTTGCACCGGGGGCGTCCAGCCAGGATTGGACATTGGCGGACCAGCTTTCCAGACGCTGAAGGCTGTGGCTGCTTTGATGCATGCCAGCCAGGCCCATGGCGAAATGGGCGCCGCCCATTGCCTTGATCGCGTCATCGAGTTCGACGCCCATATGGTCGGCCCAGGAGGGGGCCACGTCGCGTGGGTCACGGACGATCAGGACCGTTCCCGCGCACGACACAGGGGCGAACAAGGAGGCGGAATAGGCGTCATGGACCTTGAGGAAAGCTGGGCCTGGAGTAGTCTCGGCATATAGTCTGCAGGCCTCCGTACGCATCAGCGACTGTTCCGTCGGCGTCATGTGGCCGAGCGGGAGGTCCAGCATATCTTCCATCCAGCCCAGGGCGGCGGAATTCGGGCACAGTCCGGCGGCCCGGGAAAGATCGGGCAGGCGACCTCCGTTTACCAGGCAGGCAAGCGCGATGCGCACCCATGTGTTCCCGGACTTGGGATAGGAAGCCAGCCAGTGAACGCCGCGCGCCTCCATCAGCCGGCTACGCTTTCCACGAGCGAGACGACCTCCTGCAATGCTTCGAAGCGCTTGGGGTGCAGCAGACGGTAAATGGGTAGCTTTGACACGATCCGCGCCGTCGTTGCGAAAAGCCGCTTATGTTGACCGAGGGCGGCGGCGACCTTCTGTTGGGGGATGTACGCCTGGATTGCGGGGAAGGCAAAGGCCGGCGTCAGCTTCGTCAAGCTGGCCTGCGTGGCTTCCCCCAATATGACGATGGTGTCGGGTGGCAGCGGTCTCAGGTCGAAGCCTCCCTGCGGCTCGACGGCGTATTTCTCGATCTGGCCGCGTAGCTGCGGCAACCCTGATATGCTGATCGTGGCAGCGTCCAGCGCGCTTCGCCACAGATTGAGACGAGGGAACGCCGGCACGATTTCCAGATGGCGATGCCGGTCACGGATGGCTGTTATCTCGTCGGACAGCACGGGATGCCCGCGTTGATTGAGAGCATGGGCGAGGGTCGACTTTCCGGCCCCCGATGCTCCAGCGATGACGATGGCCTGACCGCCAACGCGTAAAGTTGCGGCGCGCAGCGGGAACACGCCTCGCTGATGACACAGATACCCCAGGACGATGCCGAGGAAGAACAGGTGCCAGCTGCCCGGCTCTTCACGCTTCATAAGGTCAACCGTTACACGAGATCCATCCTCGATGAGGAAGCGCTGGCGATCGGCAATGTTCAGAAGAATGGTGCCCGCAGGATCGACCATGACGTAGCGGCTAAGTCGCTGCGCTCCGCCGAGCCATTCCGGCACGACCCCTTCCTCAACGAATATGTCCGGCGGACGGTCGTCGCCAGCGGGCCAGCGGACCAGTTCCGGGATGGGCAGTGCGCTGTGAACGCGCCAGCCGCACAGGAAATAATCATCATGCATCTTGGTTGCGGCCGGTGTCACGCATTGCTTCTCCGCGCAATCCCAGACGCGCAGCACAACACGTCCTCCGCCCCGCCCTGAAAGGGCAAATGGCCCGCTGGCGCCTTCGGACCGGGGTGCAGGGCGAGGCTGTTGACGTTCGCCCTATTGGCCGTAGCGCGGCCAGCCGGCCGGCGGCCATGAACTCAGGGCGGGGCTGTGGCGTGAGATGTCCGGCTTCTCTTCCCCGGAGCCCTAAATTCTCTGGTCGACGGGGGTGGGGCCGCTCATCGCGCTGGCTGCCTGGTTGCCGCTTGCCCTGAAGCGGCTTCCGCTGTCATTGCCGATCATCTGCATCGCCATCGGCGCAACGATCGTCCTGCACGGACTGACCGTCACGCCCGTCATGCGCTCGCTCGACAGCCTGAACGGTCGCGACCCCGATGACGCGGGTGTAGGCGCGGCTGGTTCCGGACCTCAGGCCGCCCGATCCAGCAGCGGCCCCATCGCCACGATATCCCCCGCGCTGAAGACCATCTGGCCGGGGGTGTCGCCCTCCACGCCGTGGAAGAAGAAGGGGGTACCGA
>JAIYAJ010000134.1 GCA_027489105.1 Zymomonas sp.
CAGGAGCGCATCACCTCCACCACCAAGGGCTCGGTGACCTCCGTGCAGGCGGTGTACGTGCCCGCGGACGACCTGACGGACCCGGCGCCGGCCACCTCCTTCGCCCACCTCGACGCCACGACCGTTCTGTCGCGCGCCATCTCCGAGCTGGGCATCTACCCGGCCGTGGACCCGCTCGACTCGACCAGCCGCGTGCTCGAGCCGCGCGTCGTCGGTCAGGAACATTATGAGACCGCCCGCGCCGTCCAGGAGACGCTGCAGAAGTACAAGTCGCTGCAGGACATCATCGCGATCCTCGGCATGGACGAGCTGTCGGAAGAGGATAAGCTGACCGTCCAGCGCGCCCGCAAGATCCAGCGCTTCCTGTCGCAGCCCTTCCACGTCGCCGAAGTCTTCACCGGCATCTCGGGCAAGTTCGTGTCGATCGAGGACACGGTGAAGTCGTTCAAGGCCGTCGTCGACGGCGAATATGACCACCTCCCCGAGGCTGCCTTCTACATGGTCGGCGGCATCGACGAAGCGGTCGAGAAGGCCAAGAAGCTGGCCGCCGAAGCGGCCTGATGGAAGACCGGCCGCGCCTCGAGGACGCGGTCAACGAACTCTGCCCCTGGTCGGGAAAACCGATCGCGGCGGATTCGCTGACCCGCTATCGCGGCGCGGTCGTCGGCTTCTGTAACCCGGGTTGCCGGGACAAGTTCGAAAAAGCCGCGACGGCCTTCGACCTTGCCCTGCAAGCCAGACAGGATTGATCGATGGCAGATCTGCATTTCGAACTCGTCACCCCGGAGAAGCTGCTCCGTTCGGAAGACGTCCATATGGTCGTGGTCCCGGGCGCCGAGGGCGACTTTGGCGTGCTTGCCGGGCATGCCCCGTTCATGTCGACGGTCCGGACGGGCGAACTGGCAATCTATTCGGGCCCGAATACGATCGCAGCGCGCATTCACGTCGAAGGCGGTTTCGCCGAAGTGAATGAAAAGGGTCTGACGGTTCTGGCCGAAAAGGCCAGCGAAGCCTGAGGCTAGTCTTCATAGTGATTTTAGAGACCCGGCGCCGCCTGGCGACCGGGTCTTTTTTTGGCCAGCGCATCGTCCTTTCGACAGGAAAATGCGACGAACAGCGGAACTTTTCGCCATATGGCACAGCGCCGCAATATGCCGTTCAACCAAATCGCGATACAGAAAGTAGATAGAGCGAACAGGGCGACGGATTTATGGCGACCATCGACGCGGCACAGGAAAGCCAGCTCACCTATCTGACCGGGATCGATGCGAACGGTCTGCTGGCTGCGCAGAGCTTCTGGACATGGAACAACGACAGTCCGGCGACATATTCGTCCAGCCCCAATTATACTGCGAAATTCGGCCCCGGCACGGCCGGCACCGGTGCGACGATCAGCTATGGCTTCGATACGGCCTCCAACTGGTCGACGGTCGAGCAGCAAGCATTCACGCAAACTGCGGCTCTATGGTCAGCGGTCGCCAATATCCGCTTCGTTGCGGCCTCACCGGGCACGGCCGACATCCTGATCACTCGCGGCAATGACGGATCGGCATCGGGCGGCCAGAGCAGCTTCATTCCGGGGGCAACCGGCACCTCGCGGGTCGGTCGCGCGACCGATGGCGAGATCACGATCGATACATCCACCGCCGGTTTCGGCCCGCTTGGCGCCGCTTTCTCCGAATATGGCGGCTACCCTTACACCACCCTGATCCATGAATGGGGCCATGTCCTGGGCCTGGGCCATGGCGGTGCCTATGACGAGGGCGCGGGCGTCGCGGAGACGGCCTACACCGCCTATGACAACCGCGCCTGGACAATCATGTCCTATCTCGATCCCGACAGCTCCTTTCGCTGGGGAACCTCGCGTTCGAGCAACGGCCTCAACTACGGCAACGATCCCACGACCCCGATGATGCTCGACATTCTCGCGATCCAGCGGATGTACGGGGTCGCGGTCGATACGCCACTGTCGGGTGGGCAGACCTATGGCTTCAACAGCAATATCGGGGGCGACATCGGGAAGTTCTATGACTTCACGCAGAATAGCCGGCCGGTCGTGACGCTGTGGAACAAGGGGACGGGCAACGCACTCGATCTGTCCGGCTTCAGCCAGGCCTCGACCGTGGATCTTCACGCAGGCAGTTTCAGCAGCGTCGCCGGCCTCTCGAAGAATCTCGCCATCGCTTATGACACGCGGATCGACGCGCTGACGCTGGGCAGTGGCAACGACGTCGCCACCGCGAATGACAATGGCAATGTCATCATGGGCGGCCTCGGCACCGACTCGATCACCGGTGGCAACAGCAATGACCATCTCTACGGCGCAGCCGCCACCGCCCTCGCCGGGGATGGAGCGGATACCCTCAACGGTGGCGCCGGAAGCGATTATCTGCAGGGCAATGCCGGTGACGATTCGCTCAACGGCCAGGACGGGTCGGACCGGATCTTCGGCGGTCAGGGTAATGACCGTATCGAAGGCGGCAATGGCAACGATACCGTCAACGGCAATCTCGGCAATGAC
>JAIYAJ010000015.1 GCA_027489105.1 Zymomonas sp.
GCACGACGTTGGCGTCGGTGACGGTCGGCAGAGTGCCGCCCTTGCCATAAGCGACCGGCCCCGGAACCGCGCCCGCCGACTGCGGGCCGACGCGCAGCGCCTTGGTCAGTTCGGGGACGTAGGCGATCGAGCCGCCGCCGGCGCCGACCGTCTTCACGTCGAGCGCCGAGGCGCGGACCGAGAGATGGCCGACTTCGGTGGTCCGCACACGGCGCGCTTCGAGATTCGCGATCAGCGCCACGTCGGTGGAGGTGCCGCCCACGTCGAGCGTCAGGATATTCTTGATGCCGGCGTTGCGGCCGACCCAGATCGCGCCGGTGACGCCGCCGGCCGGACCCGACATCAGGATGTTGACCGGATGCTCCTCGGCCTTTTGCGCGGACATCAGGCCGCCGTCCGAACGCAGCAGCGAGAGTTTGCCGGCCATGCCCGCCGAGGCGAGCTTGTTGCGCAGGTTCGACACATATTTGCCCACGACCGGACGGACCGAGGCGTTGGCCACGGTCGTCAGGGTGCGCTCATATTCCTGCATTTCGGGCAGGACTTCGTGGCTCAGCGACACGGGGACGCCCGGCAGCACCTCGGCCGCCAATTCCCCGACGCGCTTCTCGTGCGCGCCGTTGAGATAGGCGTTGATCAGGCTCACCGTGATCGCCTCGACGCCCTGCGCCTTCAGAAATTCGAGCTGGGCGCGGATGTCGGCGTCGTCGATCGGGCGGACTTCCTGGCCGTCCGCGTTCATGCGGCCCTTGATCGTGACCGTGTCCTCGAGCGCGGCCAGCGGCTGCGGCTTCGGCCATACGATCCAGCCTGCAAGACCGCCCGGCACATAGCTGCGCGCGATCTGCATGATGTGGCGATAGCCCTCGGTGGTCACCAGGCCGACGCGCGACCCCTTGCCCTCGAGCACCGCATTGGTTGCGACGGTGGTGCCGTGCAGGAAGAACTCGACGTCAGCCGGGGTAATGCCGGCCTTCTCGCAGATGGCGACGACGCCGTTGAGGATGCCCTCGGAACTGTCATGCGGCGTCGACGGCGTCTTGTGACGCCAGAAGGCGCCGCTTTCGACGTCGAATAGGAGGAGGTCGGTGAAGGTTCCTCCGACGTCCACGCCCAGGCGATAACCCATTCGTTTCTACTCCTGTACGGTCTTGGGGAAGAGCGGCGCCTGCGCCACCATCCCGGGAAGTTTGCGGTGCATGATCTCGCTGAACCAGGCGTTGGCCTCGATGAGGCGGCCCAGGTCCATGCCCGTGCCCACGCCGGCGCGATGCAGCATATAGACGACGTCCTCGCTGGCGACGTTGCCCGCCGCGCCCGGCGCGAAGGGGCAGCCGCCGAGGCCGCCGAGCGCCGCGTCGACGATCGTTGCGCCCGACTGGACTGCTGCCCAGACATTGGCGATGCCGGTGCCGCGCGTGTTGTGGAAATGGACGCGCACCGGAATCGGCGCGACCGCTTCGGCGACTTTGTTCACCAGCCGGGAAACGCTCGCCGGATCGGCGACGCCGATCGTGTCGGCCAGCCCGATCTCGACCGGATTCGCCTCGGCCAGCGAGCGAGCCATGGCGACCACGCGGTCCTGATCGACCTCGCCTTCGAAGGGGCAGCCGAAGGAGGCGCCGATCGTGACCTGGCCCTTCAGGCCGGCATCCTGCGCCGCGCGGATGATGGCCTTTGCGGCCTCGACCGACTCGTCGCTCGTCTGGCCCTGGTTCGCCATGGCGAAACTGTCGGTCGAGACGCAGACGGCGCCAAGCTCGTGGAGGCGGCCCGTGGCGATGGCGCGTTCGGCGCCGCGCATGTTCATGACCAGGCCGATATAGCTGACGCCGTCCGCCTCGGGCAGCAGTGCGCACAGCTCGTCGGCATCGGCCATCTGCGGGACGCGGCGCGGATTGACGAAGCTGGTCACCTCGATGCGGCGCGCGCCCGCCTCGATCGACCGGCGGACCAGTTCGACCTTGTCGGCGGTCTCGATGACCTGTTTCTCATTCTGCAGCCCGTCGCGAGGTCCGACCTCGACGAAGCTTATGCGATCGATCGTCACAGCCTGTTATCCGTTCAATATTTGACCTTGGGGGCGATCTTCTCGCCGAACTCGCGAATGCCTGCGGTGAAGTCGAGCCAGCTCATCATCACGCCGGGGACGCCGGTTTCCGCGACGATGTCGTTGATCTTGCTCGCCACCGTCTCCGGCGTGCCGCACAGCAGCGGGAAGCTCATGAACGCCATGTTGCCCTGCTCCGCGGGCAGGTCGAGCGCGGCCTGGAGGTGTGAGCTCGAACCGCCCTCGTTTGTGTCGAGCGCGGCGCTGCCGAGGATGTTGCCGATCGCCGAGCGGTCCGCCTTTGCGATCACGTCATCGGCGAGACGCTGCGCCTCGGCGTCGGTCCGACCGGTCACGACCGCATAGAGCGGGAGCGTCCCGACCTGCCGGCCAGCGGCGGCGGCCTTCTCGTTCATGCTGGAGGTGAACTTCTTGAGGTTCTCCGTCCCCGTCATGACGAAGCTGTAGTCGGCATTGTTCACGGTGAAATCGAGCCCCTTGGGCGACTGGCCGGCGCTGACGATCGTCGGCATGCTCGCGGGCTTCGGGGACACGGTCGCGCGGTTCAGCTTGAAGAACTCGCCGTCGTGCGTGACTTCGTCCTCGGTCCACAGGCGCTTGACCACATGGATATATTCGGCGGCATAGTCGTAGCGCCGCTCATAATAGTCGCTGCCCGGCCAGATCCCCATCGATTCATATTCGATATGGTTCCAGCCGGTGACGATGTTCAGCCCGCATCGCCCGCCCGAAATGTCGTTGATCGTGGCGATCATCCGCGCGCACACGGCGGGATGGGTGGTGAGAAGGGTGGTGCTGGGGATCAGCTGGATCTTCGAGGTGCGGGCAGCCATGCCGGCGCACAGCGTGAAGGTCTCCAGGCAGCCATCCCAATAGCCGGTGGTGCCGCCAAAGCCCTTCCACTTCATCATCGCGAGGGCGAAATCGAAGCCCTGCCGTTCGGCCTCGATCGTCGCTTCGAGATTATGTTCGAAGCTGGGATCGTAGAGCGGCGCCGCCTCGGAGATGGTAAAGCCGTTGCGCGCGCTGGGCAGAAACACACCGTATTTCATGGAGCCTCCCTCGGGACTGCGTCAGTGGCTGGGCTTAGAGTGCCGACCGTGGCCGACCAGCTGGAATTTGTGTACCAAATTTTTTCCCTTGTGCACTAATTTTCTGCCTGTGGCCAAAAAACACCGTTCTGAGAGGAAAAACAGGGCGCAAGACAAAGGGCTTGCAATGCGATTTTATACAGTCACAACTTTTTTGTGTACGAACGTCCCGATTCGCGGCACTATCTGCCTAACGAAAAGAGATGCCGCGCAGGGGGAAGCTCAAAAGGGGAGCTGTATATGACGAAGATTCGCTCGGTTTTGCTCGGTAGTGTCGCGATGCTGGCCTTTGGAGGCCAGGGGGTTCAGGCGCAGGAAACGCCTTCGGGGGCTGTCGACGGACAGCAGGAAATCACCGTTACCGCCCGCCGTCAGAGCGAGCGTCTCGTCGACGTTCCGGCTTCGGTGTCGGTGCTTACCGCCGAAAATATCCGCGCCTCCGGTATCGTCACGACGGAACAGGCGATCGCGTTCACGCCCGGCGTGACGATCGTTTCGAACGCCGCTCAGGTCGGCGACGCACAGATCAACATTCGCGGCGTCAATGGCGCCCGCGATGCGGAGAACAACGTCGCGCTCGTCGTCGACGGCATTCTCAAGACCAACACCGCCGCAGTGAACCAATATCAGGGCGACCTGCAGCAGTTCGAAGTGCTGAAGGGTCCGCAGGGCGCTTATTATGGTCGTGGTGCGACCGCCGGTGCCTTCGTCCTCACGACCAAGAAGCCGGGCAAGACGCTCGAGGCCAGTGGGCGGGGTTTTCTGGCAACTCAGAATGGCCAGCTTGCTGAGGGATCGGTTTCGGGTCCGCTGAGCGACACGCTCGGCTTCGTCCTGTTCGGACAATATCGTCACACCGACGGCTTCTACCGCAACAACGGCCCAACGGCCGATCTGCGCGGCAAGATTGTGGACAATTACAAGGGCTGGAACCTTGGCGGCCGCCTCGTCTACGATCCCACCGACAGGTTGTCGATCGACATGAAGGCGCGCTATGGCAAGGTCAACGCCGCCGCGTTGAACTTCGAAGCGATCTTCGCACTGCCCGATTTCGCCTCGGCGCTTGGCAGCCCGAAGTTCAATGAAGACGTCAACGATCACACCCGCTTCAACTATCAGCGCAACATCAAGAACCGTAACAACCAGCGGACGGTCGAAGCCTCGATCAAGGCCGATTATGAGTTCGATACGGCGAAGCTGACTGCCTGGGCGTCCTACTCTGACATCGACGAAACCTTCGTCGGTGACGCCTCGGCTGCCTCGCTCGGCCGCTTCAACAACCGTCCCTCGTGCATTGCCAGCACGGCAGCGCTGTTCGCAGCGGGCGTCACCTTGCCGGCACCGCTCGTGCTCGGGCCGACGCCAGCCGCTTCGATTTTCGGTCCGTTCGGGCCGACCACCTGCGACGGTATTCAGGTGACCGTGCGCGACCAGAAGGACGTCAGCGCCGAAGTCCGGCTCGTCTCGACCACCGACGGTCCGCTGTCCTGGTCGGTCGGCGCTTATTATCTGCACATCAACCGTCACTACGGCGTGGCAGTGAACGAGGATACGGGCCAAGGTTCGCTCGATACACTCTACAACCCGCCGGGCTCGATCAATCCGACCTCGCAGCTGTTCGACGACAAGCTGCTGACCGATGCATATGCAGCCTTCGGTTCGCTTCAGTACAAGCCGACCGACAAGCTGACCGTCTCGGGCGCGCTGCGCTACGACCGTGAAGAGCGCAAGGTGGTTCCGCTGGTTCCGAACGTGCTCGATCCGGTCACCGGTGGCCCGATCAACCCGGGCTTCTCGGTCGGCTCGATCGTGCCGAAGAAGAACACCTACCAGCTCGCGCAGCCGAAGTTCACGGCGCGCTATGAAGTCACGCCCGACGTCAATCTCTATGTCGACTATGGCGTTGGCTTCAAGGCTGGCGGCTTCAACAGCCAGGGCTCGGGTGCGATCATCGACCAGTTCTTCAACCAGCTGCTCGGGTCGAATCTCGGCGTGACCGACGACTATAAGAAGGAGAAGTCGAACGCGATCGAGGCCGGCTTCAAGCTGCGTCTCGCCGGCGGCAAGCTGCAGATCGATGGCGCGGTCTATCGCAACATCGTCCGCGACATGCAGTTCTTCGAATTCTACACGGGCACCTTCGGTCTGCTCCGCGTGGTTTCGAACATCGACAAGGTCCGGTTGCAGGGCGCCGAGTTGGGTGTCGTCTATCGCCCGGTTCGCGGCGTCACGCTGACGGCGGGCGGGAACGTCCTCGACAGCAAGATCCTGCGCAACACGGTGCGGCCTGACACGGTCGGCAACAAGTCACCCTATAC
>JAIYAJ010000470.1 GCA_027489105.1 Zymomonas sp.
ATCGCCGGGCTGGCCGTCGGGCGCCGCGCCAGCTTCTCCGACATCGGCCAGAGCGTCGCCGCCCATCTCGGCCTCAGCCCCCTGCCGGCCGGCTCGAGCTGGATATGATGGGTTGATTTGGCAACCCCCTTCGTCTATCCAGCGGCAGCCGGCGGAACGGCCGCTTCAAGCGGCCGGCTCCCCCCTCGCGGCGCTGCGGTAGCTCAGTGGTAGAGCACTCCATTGGTAATGGAGAGGTCGAGAGTTCAATCCTCTCTCGCAGCACCAGCCACTCTCGTCAGAACCGATGATTTTCCGGTTCTAAGAGTGAAGGCTGGCGATTTCAGAGACTTAGGCAAATGCCCCTCTCCCAGAGAAAGCCGAAAACAGAGAATTTCGGGCGCTTCGTGGGCCAAATTCAAGGCAATTCTCGGCCCCCATGTGGGCATTTTCCGAGTGCGCCCGGTGCGCGAATCCGAGAGCGGTTCGAAGCTTCGCAGAGATTGGTTTGTATGTCCGGTATGCGCCCCGAGATCGGTCACTCAAGGTTCCAGGTTTTCTCCCCGAAACCTACCATTCGTCAGGCTTCAATGATCTGGGTAGATTCTACCACGAGCGGTAGATGCAAAATTAGAAAATGACTTTGAACCGGCCAAATTGCGCGTGACTTTGATGAGATATGGATTGTGCCCCACAGCGCACAATTCGGTGGTCAAACTTCAGAGGCGCACTGAGCGATCAAGCAGAAACTTGCATCAAGTGTTGGTTTTGCAGGGCGACTGCCCATTCCGTCGAACAGAAATTTCAAATGCAAGGTCCGGCAGGGCGCTCACATGAGGCTGATTAGTTCCGGTGCGGCGAGTGGTGCCAATGCTTTAAGTTCATCGGCGACGGCAGTTGTCAGCCGCATCTCTGCCGGCCGCAGCTTTCTGTCGGCTCGCCAGATGCAGCCGATTTCGCGATGCGAGACTGGGTCCACGAGAGGACGAAAGGTTAGGCCGTCCAGCGGCGGCCGCCGTGCAGCGAGGGCGGGCAATACCGCCACGCCGAGGCCCTGCGTGACCATCATTTCAAGGCTGGTCGTCGTCGCCGCTTCGTAGAAGGGATTTGTGACCGAGACCGGCAAGTCAGGCGCCTCGCGCAGGATGGCCCGAATGCCGGTGGCGTCCGCAAGTCCGACGCAACGTTCATCGGCAAGTTCCTTCCAGTCGATCGCGCCGTCGCCCTGTGCAAGCCGGTGAGATCGGGGGCAGACAACGCCAAATCTGTCTCTGAGCAGTGCCTGGAAGGCGAGGTCCGTCCGCGCTGACCAGCGGGATGTGAAGGCGATGTCGGCCTGACCGTCGAGCAACTGCCGTTCGGCCTCACGCGAGGTGACATCGGCAAGTGACAGACGAATGCCGGGAAAGCGCTGTGCGAAAGCGGCAAAGGGCCGGGCGAGCACGAGTGTCGCGACTGATGGCGCAGCGACGACCCGGACACGGCCCCGCTCCAGATTGCCGAGAGCGCGCATGTCGGCAATCAGCCCGTCGACGTCGCGCAGCACACGTGCGCTCATCTCGGCGAATGCTTCCCCTTCGCTCGTCAGACTCACGCTGCGTGTGGTGCGGGCCAGAAGCTGCACGTTGAGCGCATCTTCCAGTTCACGCAGGGTCTCAGTCACGGTCGGCTGGCTGCGCCTCAGCGCATGAGCGGCGCGCGTAAAGCTTCCGTGTTCTGCAATCGCGACAAAGGTTGACGTTGCCCCCTGATTGCCCCCGTTCATAACCAGACTCTGTTCTGGTTGTGGACCTGTCTGGACCGGGTGGCGAACTCGTCGGGGGTTAGCCCGCCGAGGCTCGTGTGAGGCCGGCGGGTGTTGTAGTCGACCCGCCAAGCTTCAATGATCTGCCGGCCATGTGCAAGCCCCGGAAGCTGTGCTCGTTCAGGCATTCGTCGCGGAAGCGGCCGTTCAGGCTTTCGACGAAGGCGTTCTGCACTGGTTTGCCGGGAGCAATGTAGTGCCATTCGACGCAGCGCTCCTCCTGCCAGGCCAGGATCGCCCGGCTGGTGAGCTCCGTGCCGTTGTCGCTCACGACCATCAGCGGCAAGCCGCGTCGTTCGGCGAGCTGGTCGAGTTCGCGCGTGAGGCGGGCTCCCGACAGCGAGGTATCGACCACGAGCGCCAGGCACTCGCGGCTGAAGTCGTCGACCACTACCAGCACCCGGAAGCGTCGGCCGTCCGCCAGCACGTCGGACACAAAGTCCAAGCTCCAGCGCTGGTTTGGGCCCTGCGGGATCGCCATAGGCGCCCGGGTGCCGAGCGCGCGCTTTCGACCGCTACGGCGCCTCACCGTCAGACGCTCCTCGCGGTAAAGGCGGAAGAGTTTCTTGTGGTTCAGTGACACGCCCTCGCGTTTGAGCAGGATGTGTAGCCGCCGATAGCCGAAGCGGCGGCGCTCGTTCGCCAGCTCCCGCAAGCGGGAGCGCGTCGCTGTATCCTCCGGTCGGCGCGAGGTGTAGCGATAGGTCTTCGGTTCTATGCCGACGAGTACGCAAGCGCGCCGCTGCGAGTAACCCTTCTCTTCGATCGCCCAGTCCACGAAGCCTCTCCGTGCTCTGGGCGTCAGAAGTTTTTCCGAGTGCCTCGCGAAGCGTGGCCAAGTCGAGCATCGACTCGGCCAACAGCTTCTTGAGCTTGCGGTTCTCCTCCTCGAGCGCCTTCAGCTTCCTGGCGTCGGAGACCTCCATGCCGCCGAACCGCGTCCGCCAGGTGTAGAAGGTCGCGTCGCTGATGCCGTGCTTGCGGCAGATGTCCGCCACCGAAATGCCGGCAGCTTGCTCCTTCAAAACTCCGATGATCTGATCGTCCGAAAACCTGCTCTTCCTCATCACTCTGCTCCTTCGTCAGGAGTCTAGTTCAGAGCGAGGGCATTTCAGGGGGCAACGTCACTGGAAGCGCAGCATCAGCAGCAGCGCCATGAAGCCGGCGAAGTTGGAAATCACGAGCGCCGCAGCGTAGCTCGTCCAGCGTTGCGCACCTCGCGCGCCGGCTGCGCCAAGGATGGCGCGTTCGATCGGCGCAAGGAAGGTGATCTGCCCGGTGAAGACCTGCGCCATGTACCAGCCCAGGGGCATGGCGACGGCGACAAGAACGAGCGCGTAAAGCCCTGCTTGGAGAAGATCGGCCTGCATGATGCGCTCCTGTCAGAAGCGCTCGGGCACGAGCAGCGCCGCCAGCAAGTACGCAAGCAGGCCTGTCGCAAGCGCCAAGCCCAGCACGATGTCAATAGTCATGGATGCCACCCTGATTGAGGATGGCGGCTCAACTACTGCTCATGGGCATAAAGGCGCGATGTGAATTGGCATCCTCGAGCGTAAAGGACGCGTAAAGCGCGTGCGGCAAGCTTGGTATGCTTCTCCCTGTCGGCAGACATCAACGATTGTGGAATCTCAGCTTTGAACCATCGCATTAAGTGCTTGCAATTGCGCCATGTGCTGACGTTCATGGTTTCGGAGTGGACTCGGCGATTGACGACATTGAAAGGTCCTGCATCTGCGGCCGACCGATCATCGGCCCAGTGCGCATCGTCTGTTATCTGGCGCGATATCACGCCATCAAATTCTCCGATGCTGGTGTCTAACGCTGGCGGCAACCCGCTCTGTCAGTCGCGATCAAGCATCACATCCGGGCTGAACCGGTCCGACGGGTCCAGCGCGTGCTTGATGAGCTTCATCAGCACCATTTCCTTCTCGGAGCGCATTTGCCGCAAGGCCTCGATGCGATAGCGACCAATGCCATGCTCGGCCGAAATGCTGCCATGCAAGGCAATTACCAGATTATGAACGGCTTCGTTGACCTGATCGCTCAATGCCGGATCAGCCAGCACGTTGAAATGAATGTTGCCATCGCCCAGATGGCCGAACAGATTGAAGCGCGCGTCTGGCGCGATGGCCAGAACGGCTTGGGCGGCCTTCTCCAGAAACTCTGCGATTGAAGGGATGGGGACCGATACATCATGCTTGATGCTGGCCCCTTCGCGCTGCTCGGCCTCGGTCAGATGTTCGCGCAGCGCCCAGATTTGCGCAGCTTGCGCCTTGCTTTCGGCGATCACGCCGTCCTCTGCAATGCCCGTTTCGAATGCCGCTGCCATCGCGTTCTCGAATCCCTCCCTGAGACCCATCAAGCTTGATTGGACCTCGACCAGGACCAGCCACGGCGAGGCGCCAATGAGCCTGCGCAAACCAAAATGTCTTTCGACCAGCTGCATGCCGGCATCCGGGATCAGTTCAAACGCCGAGAGCGTGTCACCGAGCTCATCCTGCATCAGGTTCAGGAGTTGGAGGGCGGCAGCGGGGCTCTGGACTGCGATCAGCGCCACCTCCGTGAAGCGCGGCGCGGGCAGCATCCGCAAGGTCGCGGCGGTAACAACGCCAAGCGTGCCTTCCGAGCCGATGAACAGCTGCTTCCAGTCGTATCCGGCATTGTCCTTCCTGAGCGCTCTCAGGCTGCTGACAACCGAGCCATCGGCCAGCACGGCTTCCAGCCCGAGCACGAATTGCCGCGTCATGCCATGGCGTAGGACATTTGTGCCGCCTGCATTGGTCGCGATGACCCCGCCAATCATGGCCGAGCCTTCTGCCGCCAGGGAAATGGGTAAGGATCGACCGGCGGTTTCAGCTGCGGACTTGACCGCCTGCAAGATGCAGCCGGCCTCGGCAACGATGGTCATGCCCATCGGATCAACATGACGAATGGTGTTCATGCGTGCCAGCGACAGGATGATCTTCGGCGTCTGCGAAGGATCGACGGTCGCATAGGTCAGCCCGGTGTTGCCGCCTTGAGGCAAGACAGCAACACCCTGTTCAGCGCAAACCCTGATGACCTGCGAGACCGCCTCGGTAGAGGCTGGCCTCACAACGGCCCAAGCCGTTCCCTTCTTGATGCCGCGCCAATCCGTGACAAACGGGGCGATCTCTGCAGGCCCGGTCAGAAGGCCCGACGGACCGACAATGGCCAGGACCTGGTCCAGAAACTGGCCACGAGCTGGACCAGTCATTTTGGCTGAAGGATCAATGCGAATTGCGGGACGTACGTGGTCAACATCAGCACGATCCCCACTATTGCTCGTTCGAGATTAGCATCTAGCAAGGACAGTGCCCGGGCGCGTCGCTCGAACTACCGCCGCATTGCTGCCGCGCTTCTGGTGACATCGTCATGCGGCTTCGTTCGGTATGCATTGACGCTCCTCTCTCAAATGTGCCGCCTGCAGTGCTTTCGATGTGTGTACGGTCAGTCAGAATTGACAATCACCGCCGCCTGCGCATCCCAAACGAGTCCGGCCTGGCTTCCGGCGGCATGAACCTCCCCATCGCCGCGGTTGCGCTCCTTAACGTGGACAACCATGTCGTTGGTCGTCATCAACGTGTAGATGATCTGGTCGCCGATGAAGCTTGCATCGCGCACCACGCCATCGAGTACGCCAGCGCCTGCGGCCGTCAATCTGATCCGCTCCGGCCGAACGGCAAGCAGGGCTTCTCCACGAGCTTCGGATGGCGCTGGCAACCTCACGCCTTCATGCGACAGGAAGCCGTCATGACGAGCCTGCCCTTTAAACAGGTTGATATCGCCGATGAACTCGGCGACGAACCGTGTGCGCGGCCTGTCGTAAATATCGGTCGGCGTGCCAACTTGCTCAAGCTTGCCGGCATTCATGATCCCGATACGATCCGACATGGCCAGTGCTTCCTCTTGATCATGGGTCACGAAGACCAGCGTAACCCCGAGCGCACGCTGTAATTCCTTCAGTTCGAATTGCATGGCTTGACGCAACTTGCGGTCAAGCGCTCCGAGCGGCTCGTCGCACAGCAGGACAGGCGGCTGAATGACGATGGCGCGCGCCAAGGCGACACGTTGCTGCTGGCCGCCCGAAAGTTGCGATGGCTGCCGTTGCTCCATTCCTGTCAACTTGACCTGGGCCAGGGCAGCCTCAACACGTTTGTCGATCTCGGGCTTTGGAACGTTGCGCATCCTCAGGCCGAACGCCACGTTTTCGGCGACCGTCCGGTGCGGCAAGAGGGCATAGGATTGGAACACCATTCCCATGTCGCGCTTGTGGACGGGGACATCTGTCAAATCTCGTTCGCCCACGACGATCCTTCCCTCGTCGACACGCTCAAACCCTGCGATCATCCGAAGCGTTGTGGTCTTGCCACATCCGGAAGGTCCCAGCAGCGAAAAGAGCTCACCGGGCGCGATTGAAAGATCGATGCCATCGACAGCATTGAAAGGGCCAAAGCTCTTGCGGACATTCTCGATCGAGATCGACGCAGCCGGCCGCGCAAACAGGTCTTGGGCAAGTGGCGACAGCATTTGACTTCCAATCAGAGCAAGGACTCTGCTCCCGACGATACTGCGCCGGGAGCAGCCAAAACAAAGCAGGGCTCAGCCGCGCAGGATACGAGCGACGCGGGCGTCGATCGCGTCTTTCTGCTCGTTGTACCATTTCCAGTCGAACTGGGTGAGACTTGCAACCTGAGCCGGGGAGACTGGCAGTTTGCTGAACTTTGCATCCAGCGTCGTCAGCTTGTTGGTCGGGCCGTACCACATTGCCTCGCCAAGCAATTTCTGGTTTTCCGGCTTGAGCATGTGATCGATGAAGGCATAGGCCAGTTCCTTCACCTTGGAACCTGGCGTGACGCTCAGCACCTGTTCCAGCGCCAGCGTGCCTTCCGCCGGAGCGCAGAACTCCAGCGGCTGGCCTTCATTGCGGTAACAGCCAGCCTCGTGAAGAAGGGCGATCGAAACCTCCGAGGCCAGCAGCATGCGTTCCATCTGGCCTGCAAAGTCGACGATTTTCATCGGCTTGAGCTGTTCAAGCGCCCGATAGGCTGCATCGAGATCCTGGAAGCCCTTGCCATAAATCTTACCCAGCATCATCAAATGGGCTTGCCCAAAGGTTCCCACGAGAATCGACTGTGTGCCCCGCTGCCCATCATGGCGGCGGTCGGCAAAATCCTTCCACGACGTCGGAACTGTGATCCCCTTGTCCGTGCGATAGACCAGGCCGATCGCGTTCGAGAACATCGTGACGCCAACGACCTTGTCCGACGTCGCATAGGGGTGAAGATCCTTGATGTTGGGCACATCCTTGGCCAATATCTTGTCGATGACCAGGCCCTGCGCGAAGGCACCCCACTGTTCATTGGCGTTGGTGTGGAGCACGTCATAGATCGGTGCATTCCTGGCGCTCGCCTGAAGTTTCGGGATAAAGGGAAAGGCGCTGTCCATCTCGATCTTGCATCTCGCTGCAGCTTCGAAGGCCGGAATGACAGTGGCCTTCATGGTATCGGACCAGCGACCGCCCCAGCCCGTGATCCGCAGCGTCGCAGCCTGTGCGTTGGCCAGATGCGGCGCCGCAAGCGGAGCAAGTGCCGCGGCTGCGATGGACGTCTTGATGATCTGACGGCGTGTCGGACGATATAGGCTCATGGCGTTTCTCCGTGTGGGTTGGAACTGTCAGAGATTCATCGTCGCCCGGAGTCCAACCAGACGATCGACGGTCAGAACCACGGCCAACGAGATGAGGATCGAGACCATCGAGGCCGCAGCGAGCGCCCCATCAAGGTCAAATTTCATATAGTTGAACATGACGATCGGCAGGGTCTCGTTGCCCGGCGAAACCAAGAACAGCGAGACCGGAAACTGATCAAACGATGTGATGAAGGCAAAGATGCAACCGGCGATCACGCCAGGCCGGATCAGGGGCAGTGTCACCTCGAAAAACACCCGGGGTGGCGTTGCTCCAAACAGCGACGCCGCCTCCTCGATGCGTTTGTCGAAGTCTGAAAGAACGGCAAGGGTTGTCCGGATGACATAGGGAACAGCGACAATGATGTGTCCGACGACCAGCGCCCAGATGGGACGGCCGATCCCGAGGGTGATCAGACACTGGAAAATCGCGAAACCCGTCAGAATTGCCGGCAGCATCAGCGGCGCGAGGAAAGCTGAAATCAGGAGTTTGGCGCCCGGAATCCGCCCGCGCGCTAGCGCGATGGCTGCCGCAGCCCCAAGCAGACCTGAGATGATCGTCACGATCACCGCAATCTTGAGTGACAGCAGCAACCCGTTGACGAATGCTTCACTTGCGAAAAACTTCTCGAACCAGCGTGTCGTCAGCCCGACAGGCGGAAACGAGATGTATGGCAGCGGATTGACCGCAAACACAGCGACGATTGCGAGCGGCCCCAACAGAAATACCAGGATCGCAATGTTCAGCGCGCGGAAGGCCGTCGCACCGATATCAAGATCGCGCAACCTGCCTTTCATGCCAGATCCTCCCGGCCGGAGACCTGACTGATGATACGATTGTATGCCATGAGCAGGACCAGGGAGACAGCCAGCAGGACCACGCCAAGCGTGGCCGCAAACGCGATATTGAAGCTTGCCGAAACCTGCTGGTAGATCAGCATGGGCAAGGTCAAAACCCTGCTGCCACCCATTAGATAAGGCGTCACGTAGGCCGATATCGTGAGCGCAAAGACAAGGAGCGATCCCGCGAGGATGCCAGGAAGGCTGAGCGGCAGCGTGACCTCCAAAAACGCCCGAAAGCGGTTGGCGCCGAGACTGATAGCAGCTTCTTCAAGCCGATGGTCGATGCGACCGATCACCCCTGCAAGCGTCAGAACCATGAATGGCACGTAGATATGGACCAGTGCCACAATAGTGCCGAAAGCATTGTACATGAGCGGCAATGGACGATCGATCAGCCCCAGTGACGCGAGAGAGACGTTGATCACGCCCTTGTCGGAGAGGATGGTCATCCAGGCGAAGGTGCGCACCACGATGCCCGTCAACATCGGCGCCACAACCGCCATCAGCAGCAAGGTGTAGCCTGTCTTCGAGCGCATTCGCGCCAGCCACAGTGCAATCGGATAACCCATCAGCAGCGCGGCGAGTGTGGTGAGCCCGCCAAGCCAAAGTGTCTCCCAAAGAGCCTCCAGATAGAGCGGATCTGCGGCAAAGCGCTCATAGGAGCGTGAGGTGAAACCAACATTCGACTGCGTCAGTGGATTGCCACTGAGGATGCTGAGCAGCGCCATCAACGCGAAGGGCAGAACAAAAAAGATCACGAAGAACAAACCGGTTGGCACGACCAGCCATGCAGTCGCAGGGATCGCACGGCTGGCGCGCCCTTCTGGCTTGATGCCTTTGCCGACTTGTGTCACGGCGGTCATCAAGTGCCCGCCGCCTTCTTGTCCAGGTCGATCCAGACCGGGCGATACCCTTGCTCGTTGCGGGAGATGCGCGCCAGCTGTCGCTGGCCAAAGTGCCCCGGGCACAGCAGAACGTTCCGATCAGCCGCTTCTGCCAGAATGCGGTGACGCGTCAGTGCCGCAATCTCGGGGTGCTCGCAGAATCGGGTGCTCCACCCTGGCTGAATGATCTGAATGGGATGATGCAGAACATCGGCTGTAAACAGCGCATCCTGTCCACACGAGGTCAGCCTCAGCACGCATTGCCCGACGGTATGCCCGGGTGCCTCTTCGAGCGTCAACCCTGGAGCAAACGCGAAGGGCGGATCGAAAGTGTCAAGGAGGCCGGCAGCGATCAGTGGCGCAATTGAGTCAGCGAGAATCAGCGTGCTGTCATCAATCGGCGGTCTGTGATCCGCGCGCGCAAGAAAGGAGTCGAGTTCAAGCTTCGAGACCAGATAGCGGGCATTGGGGAACATGGGCTTCCACCCGTCATCGTGCCAATGCGTGTTCCAGCCGACGTGATCTTCGTGCAGATGCGTCAAAACGACGATATCGACAGCCTCGGCTGCAACGCCCAGTCTTTGCATATCGGCAACATAAGGACTCGACAGTGCGTGATACCGCGGCGAATGAGGACGTTCGCGCCCGTTGCCCACGCAGGTGTCGACAATAATGGTGGGACCACCCGTCTGGCGTAAAACCCAGCTCTGGATCGAAGAAATGTAATGACCGGATGTCTGATCGACGAAGTCCGGCGCCATCCATGGCAGCTCTGCATCCCATGCCGACCCTGACCAATCGGGGAACAGGGCCCCCGGTTCACGGACCGGGCCAAGCATTTCGACGACGCGATCAATCGTCACGTCGCCGAACATGAACCCACGCCGGGCTGTCGGCATGGGGCCAGAACCGGCGGCGCGTACGGGAGGGCGTTGCAGGGAAACCAACACAGCTCCAATAAGTTCCAATATTTGGGACGACAAGACGAATGTGGGACAAATATCTTTCTCCGTCAAGCGCACCAATGGGCAAGCGGCACACGTGCGTGGTTCGTGTCTGCGCAGCGGATTGCTAGTGCTCATGTCCCGTCATATGAGACAGATGTCCGAAATTGGGGTGATATCGAGCGATGGCTGTCATAACGAGCGTGGCGCGGGTCTTGCGCTGCTTTGAGACCCATCAGGAATTGTCCGTGACAAGGCTGACTGAGGAGCTGGATCTGCCAAAGAGCACGGTCTCGCGCTTGATGCAGGACATGGCGAAGGTTGGTTTTCTTGAACAGGACCGCGTGTCTCGCCGCTACCGCCCGGGACCGTTGCTGCTGGCCGGCGCAAGGCAGCATCGCGCCAGTGTCGACCTTGCCGAAATGGCGTCCGCTGAACTCGATGTCCTGGTCGGGCGCTTCGGGCACACTGGTTTTGTCATGGTGCTTGACGGATCAAACGCTATTGCCGTCAGGGTCAAGCTCGGAACACGCGCGATTCGCGTCCATACATCGGACCATCTGATTGGCGGTCCTGCTTACCTGCGTTCGCCAGGGCGCGCGCTGCTGGCGCGGCTTGCGGATGATGATGTGAGAAGGCTGCATCCCGGTCCGCTGACGGGCAGCAGTCCCACGGCGCCCCGCTCGATTGAGGAGTTGATCGAGCGCCTTGATGTCATTCGACAAACCGGATTTTCCGAGGCCAACGGGGATGCTATCTCCGGTGTCGGCGGAATAGCGGTTGCGGTCGGGACCGACCAGGACAATGCGGTTGCCCTGAGCATTGCATTCGCCGCTGAACTGGTGCGCCCGCCAGAACGGCAAGAAATCGCGGCCGCAATGATTGAAAGCGCTGTTTCAATGGGCGAGCGCGTGGGCGACAACTTTTGGCGTTCCTACACTGATCGCCAGAAAAGGCTGGAACAAGCAAAGGCCTAATTTTTCAGCACAATTTCAGATTCTCAACGAACTGCGCACGCGCAGTATCTAATTCAAATCCCGCCAGTGGATGAGCTGCAAGCTAGCTTCGGTGGCGGACTACAATTATGCATTTTGCAGCACATAATCCGCCCCCGTGATTGCTGTCGAACCTCCGTTTGTCGCTGATGTCAATTGGAAGGCCCCATAAATCCGCGATGAACTTCCGCAATCGGGGGCTCAAAGAAACGGTTTGATGGCTGTCTTGGGTCAAGTCGAGACACTGCCGATCTCGGGATGAAGATCAGCTTGTCACAGTGTATCTCCGAAAGCTGTCGGTCTGCCTCCGGCCCCATTGACGTTGCCCCCTGAAATGCCCTCGCTCCGAGCCAGCCTCCTGACGAACGCGCAGATCGATGGGAAGAGCGGGTGTTCGTTTCGCGGCTTCCTTGGTGCGGCGACCCGATCATCGGTCTCGTGAAGGAGCACGCAGCCGGCATCCTGGTGGCGGACATCTCCCGCAAGCGCGGCATCGGCGATGCCACATTCCACACATGGCGGACGCGGTTCTGCGGCCCAAAGGTCTCCGACGCCAGGATCGCTCGACATCGTCAGGCCAATGCCCTTCGGGCCAACTGCCCTTGGCTGATCGCGGGGCCCGCGGCGAAGCGCGCCGGCACGCCCGACGAGGTCGCGAACATCGCGGCGCTGCTGATGGGTCCCGACGGCGGCTTCATCACCGGCAGCGACATCCTCATGGATGGCGGCGCGACCGCCGCCAATCGGTATGGCGAGGTCGGAGAGGTGCGGTCGCTTCGCCTCGGTCGGCCCGCGAAGTTGAGGCGCGCGCCGGAACCCGACGCGCCTGTGCGCACTTACGAGTGTGATGCAATCGAGAGTTCCAAAAACGCTGGCGATAACCGCGTCCCGCTGACGAAGGGTCATTGCCGGG
>JAIYAJ010000424.1 GCA_027489105.1 Zymomonas sp.
GGCTCGAGCGCACTTATGCGCAGAAGACGGTGCGGACCGTGCCGATCGGCTACGGCGCCACCCGCGACTTCATCGCCGAGGTCGCAGCCCTTGCGGGCATCGACCCGGCAGCCGCGCTCGACACGTCGAATATGCCCTGGTGGAGCCGTTCGGTCGATTCGACCTATCTGACCGGCAAGCGCGTCTTCATCTTCGGCGACGCGACCCACGCCATCGCCGCCGCCCGTGTGGCGCGCGACGAACTCGGCTTCGAAGTCGTCGGGCTCGGCTGCTACAATCGCGAATTCGCCCGCGACCTGCGCGAGGCGGCGGCACGCTACGGCGTCGAGCCGCTGATCACCGACGATTATCTCGCCGTCGAGGACGCGATCCAGGCGCTCCAGCCCGAGCTGGTTCTTGGTACGCAGATGGAGCGGCACATCGCCAAGCGCCTGCGCATTCCCTGCGCCGTGATGTCCGCGCCGGTCCATGTCCAGGATTTCCCCGCGCGCTACAGCCCGCAAATGGGGTTCGAGGGCGCGAACGTGCTGTTCGACACCTGGGTCCACCCGCTGGTGATGGGGCTTGAGGAGCATCTGCTGACGATGTTCCGGGAAGATTTCGAATTTTCCGATGCGCATGGCGCAAGCCATCTGGGCCACGGCGCCCCCGCAGTGGCCGTGTCCGAGCCGCGCGCCGAAGCCGCGCTCGAGCCATCGGTCGACGCGGTCGGGGGCTGGGCCGCCGAGGCCGAGCGCGAACTGCTCAAGATCCCCTTCTTCGTCCGCGGCAAGGCGCGGCGGAACACCGAGAAATTCGCAGCCGAGCGCGGCCTCGCCACGATCACCCTCGACACGCGGTATGAAGCGAAGGCGCCTTATGCCCGCTAATAGCGCACCTCCTCGCCAGACCCCTCTCCGGGTCGTGATCGTCACGCTCGACAATCATCTGTCGGGCGCCGCCGAGCGCGCAGCAGCGCGGTTCGCCGCAGACGGGGCCGATATCACGATCGGCTTCCACGCCGCCGCCGACTGGGACCGCGATCCAACCCGCCTCACTGCCTGCCTCGCCGACATCGCGCGCGGCGACATCATCATCGCGTCGATGCTGTTTCTCGACGATCATATCCGCGCCGTCCTGCCCGCACTCGCAGCACGGCGCGAGACCTGCGCGGCGATGGTGGGCCTGATGTCGGGCGCCGAGGTCGTGAAGCTGACCCGGCTGGGCGATTATCGCATGGACAAGCCCGCAAAGGGGCCGCTCGCGCTGCTCAAGCGGCTGCGCGGGTCGTCCAAGTCGGGCGGCTCGTCAGGCGCGGGGCAGATGAAGATGCTGCGCCGCCTGCCCAAGATGCTGCGCTTCATTCCCGGCACCGCGCAGGATGTCCGCGCCTATTTCCTGACGCTGCAATATTGGCTCGCCGGGTCCGACGACAATGTCGTCGGCATGGTCCGCGCGCTGGCCCATCGCTACGCTGGTCACGCGACGCGCGCCGAAAGCCCCCGCGACTATCCCGATGTCGGGTTGTATCATCCCCGGCTTGCCGAGCGGATGACTGACCGGATCGAGGCGCTGCCCGCAGCCAAGGCGAGGAACGGCACGGTCGGCCTGCTGATGCTGCGCTCCTATCTGCTCAGCCGCGACACTGGCCATTATGACGGCGTCATCGCGGCGATGGAAGCGCGCGGGCTGCGCGTGATCCCCGCCTTCGCGAGCGGGCTCGACTCGAGCGCAGCTATCGAACGCTTCTTCATTGCCGACGGACGCGCGACGGTCGATGCGGTCGTATCGCTCACCGGCTTCAGCCTTGTCGGCGGCCCCGCCTATAACGATGCGGCGGCGGCGGAGGCGATGCTGGCCGCGCTCGACGTGCCCTATGTCGCGGCGCACCCCATCGAATTCCAGTCGCTCCAGCAATGGGGCGCCAGCCGCCAGGGTTTGCTGCCGATCGAGGCGACGATGATGGTCGCGATCCCCGAGATCGACGGCGCGATCCTGCCGAGCGTGTTCGGCGGGCGGGCGGACGGATCGGGCGCGCCCTGCACCGGTTGCGGGCGCGGCTGCACCTTCCCCGCTGCGGCGCTGACACGCGAGATGCAGTCCTGCCCCGAACGCGCCGAGGCGCTGGCGGGCAAGGTCGCGAAGCTGGCAGCGCTGCGCCGCTCCGAGCGCGCGGCGCGCAAGCTCGCGATCGTGCTGTTCAACTTCCCGCCCAACGCCGGTGCTACCGGCACGGCGGCGCATCTCGCGGTCTGGGAATCGCTTCATGCAACGCTGACCCGCCTGGCTGGCGAAGGCTATGACGTCACTGTCCCCGCCGATGTCGATGCGCTGCGCGATGCGGTGCTGAAGGGCAATGCCGCCCGTTACGGCGCAGACGCCAATGTCCATGCGCGGATCCAGACCGACGACCATGTGCGCCGCGAGCCGCATCTGGCAGCGATCGAGGCCCAATGGGGGCCCGCGCCCGGCAAGCAGCAGAGCGACGGCGGCACCATTCATGTGCTGGGCGCGCAATTCGGCAGCGTCTTCGTCGGCATCCAGCCCGCCTTCGGCTATGAAGGCGATCCGATGCGGCTGCTGTTCGAGGGCCGCTTCACGCCGACCCACGCGTTCAGCGCCTTCTATCGCTGGCTGCGCGAGGATTTCAGTGCGGACGCCGTGCTCCATTTCGGCACCCATGGCGCGCTGGAGTTCATGCCCGGCAAGCAGGCCGGGCTGAGCGGCGATTGCTGGCCGGAGCGGCTGATCGGCGATCTGCCCAACATCTATCTTTACGCCGCAAACAACCCGTCCGAAGGCCTGATCGCGAAGCGCCGCTCCGGCGCAACCTTGCTCAGCTATCTGACGCCCGCCCTTGCGCAGTCGGGGCTCTACAAGGGCCTTACCGACCTCAAGGCGCTGATCGAGCGCTGGCGCTCATCGCCGTCGATCGAGGAGCGCGCCGCACTGGAGCCGATGATCGCGGCATCGGCGGAGTTGCTCGACCTCGATGCCAGCGACATCGCGGTGCTTTCGAGCCGCATCTACGAGATCGAGCGTGAGTTGATCCCGCACGGCCTGCACGTCCTGGGCCAGCCGATCCCCGAGGCTCAACGCGCCGAGATGATCGCAGCCGGTGCCGAGATGCCGGAGCATAATGGCGAACTCGACGCGCTGGTCCATGCGCTCGACGGCGGCTTCGTCCGGCCGGCACCGGGCGGCGACGTGCTGCGCAACCCCAAGGTGCTGCCGACCGGGCGCAACATCCACGGCTTCGATCCCTTCCGCATCCCCGGCGCCTATGCGATGGCCGAGGGCAAGCGGCAGGCGGATGCGCTGCTCGCTCGGCATGGCGCCGACGGTGCGCTGCCCGAGACGCTGGCAATGGTGCTGTGGGGCACCGACAACCTCAAGTCCGAAGGCGTGCAGATCGCGCAGGCGATGACGCTGATCGGCGCGCGCCCGCGGTTCGACGGCTATGGCCGGCTTGCCGGGGCAGAGCTGGTGCCGCTGGCGGAACTCGGCCGCCCGCGCATCGACGTGGTCGTGACCCTGTCGGGCATCTTCCGCGATCTTCTGCCCCTCCAGACGCGCATGATCGCCGAGGCCGCCTGGCTCGCCGCCTCGGCCGACGAACCGCTGACGCAGAATTTCGTTCGCAAGCACAGCCTTGCGCATGCCGACCGGCACAGCTGCGACCTCCAGACGGCGGCGTTGCGGGTCTTCTCCAACGCCGAAGGTTCGTACGGCGCCAACGTCAATATGCTGATCGACGACGGTG
Organism: Zymomonas sp.; assembly: GCA_027489105.1. Next base: position 3,743 of record JAIYAJ010000424.1, read on the forward strand.
CATGGACCGATCCCGACGAGATCGCCGAAGTGTTCGAGCGCCAGAAGGGCTATGCCTATGGCCCCGACGGCAAGCCGGCGCGTCAGGCCGAACTGTTCAAGTCCGCGCTGGCGACGGTCGAACTCGCCTATCAGAATCTCGACTCGGTCGAACTGGGCGTCACCGACATCGACCATTATGTCGATGCGCTGGGCGGGATCAGCCGCTCGATCACGCGCGCCAAGGGCAGTCCCGCTCCGATCTACATCGTCGACGCGACGCAAGGGCCGACCAAGGTCCGCACGCTCGCCGAGCAGGTCGATCTCGAGACGCGGACGCGGATGCTCAACCCGCTGTGGTACGAAGGGCAGCTCAAGCACGGCTTCGAAGGCGTGCGGAACATCGAGAGCCACGTGACCAACACCATGGGCTGGTCGGCCACCACGGGACAGGTCGCGCCCTGGATCTACCAGCGCATCAGCGAAACCTATGTCCTCGATCCGGCAATGCGCGAGCGCCTCGCTGCGCTCAATCCGAAAGCCTCGGCCCGCGTGGCCAACCGCCTGATCGAGGCCAGCGAACGCCAGTTTTGGATGCCCGATCCGGAAACTCTCGCCGCGCTTCAGGCGGCCAGCGACGAACTCGAAGACCGCCTCGAAGGCGTCACCCCCGTGGCGGCATAAGGAAATTGATGATGGCCCTGTTCGATCCCCCTGCGAAGAAACTGGATGGCGAAGGCTCGCTCCAGGTCGCGCTCGACCCCAATGACCGGATCGGCACCGCCAAGGTGTTCGCCGTCTATGGCAAGGGTGGGATCGGCAAGTCGACCACCTCGTCGAACTTGTCTGCCGCGTTCTCGCTGCTCGGCAAGCGTGTGCTCCAGATCGGCTGCGATCCCAAGCATGACAGCACCTTCACGCTGACCAAGAAGCTGATGCCGACCGTCATCGACGTGCTCGAGACCGTCGAATTCCACAGCGAGGAGTTGCGCCCCGAGGATTATATGTTCGAAGGCTATAACGGCGTCATGTGCGTCGAGGCTGGCGGACCGCCTGCAGGCACGGGCTGCGGCGGCTATGTCGTCGGCCAGACGGTGAAGCTGCTCAAGCAGCACCACCTGCTGGAAGACACCGACGTGGTGATTTTCGACGTGCTGGGCGACGTCGTGTGCGGCGGCTTTGCGGCGCCGCTGCAAC
>JAIYAJ010000519.1 GCA_027489105.1 Zymomonas sp.
GGTTGGAAACAGTTTACGATTGGCTGACCGTGGCGATCTTCGCCGGGCTCGTCGTGCTCTTCCTGCAGCGCTCGGTCGGCGACCGGCCGCCGGGGGATTCGATGTTCCAATATCTGGCGGCCTCGGCCGGCTGTGCGGTCGCCAACTATTTCGGCAACGAGGCGGTGGCGGGCCGGGGGCTGGCCTACCACCTCCTGGCCGGCGCGGTGATCGTCGGCACGTTGGCCTACATCCACATAGCGCTGCGCCCGCTCGACAAGCCGGTCGACTAATTCGTCGATCAGCCTCAGCGTCGGGGAAGCGGTGCGCCCGCTTCGCCGAACAGCAGGCGACGCCCAGTGGGACCGAGCTGTGCGAACAGCGAATCCAGGAAGCGCTTCAGCGTGGCGATCGCTGTCTCGTCATCGGGGGCTGCGGTGGAAAAGCGGATCAGCACGCCGTCGGGAACACGTCCCTTCAGATTCTCTTTCGCGACGGCCCAATGCTGCTGCCACCATTCGGTCGGAAAGTCGTTGCCGATGCGGGTCCAGTAGATCAGCTGTTCGAAGCGGCTGACGCTGCGGGTCGCCAGATAATGGCCCGGCACGCGCACGCCGCGTCCGGCGTCGAGCGGTACGATCCGCTCCTCCTCGATCCGGTAGCCGGCGGCGGGATAGCAGACTTCGGGCCGATGCACCTGAAGCATCCCGTCCTGCACCCCGTTATAGGCCACCAGCATCATCACCGGCAGGCCGTTCGGAGACGCATAATAGCGGGTGATGATGGCGTTGTAGAGCCGGTCGCTCAGCTGGTCCGGCGGGGGGAGCACCAGCCCGCTGCTTGTCTGATATTCCCAGTCGCCCACCTTCAGAGGGAAGAGCGGGTTGAGCTGCGGCTTTCCCGGCAGCATCAGGAAGGGCTCATCGGGACGGCGCGAATTCGCGATCGCCGCCGTCGCTGCGAGCAGGCCTCCGGCGATCATCGAGCGTCGCGTGACGAGGCCTTCCTGTTCGGGAGGCACGGTCTCGGTCTTATCCGTCACGTTCCCGCTCTCCGCGCCAGACGGTCGCGCAGCGGCGAGGCGAGCGCATCGACGGCGAAGATGCACAGGACCGAGAACAGGAACATGGTCAGACCGGAAAAATTGTGGAGGAAGCCCTGGGCGGCCTCGTCGCCGAGATAATAAGTGATCATGATCAGCGCGAGCACCCGCACGAAATTGGCGAGCACGGCGACCGGGACGATCGCCGCCATCAGCAGCAGGGCGTAGCGCCAGTTCGCATTGTGCCGGATGTAGATGTAGAACAGACCGATCGCCGACAGGCTGATAAGCGAGTTGAGGCCGGCACAGGCCGCCGCGATCAGCAGTTGATACTGGCCGATGATGATCGTCACGCCCGATCCCGCGATCGGATAACCGAGATTGTAGAGCAGGCGGATCGCAACCTCGGAGATGGCGATCTTGAGCGGCTGGGTGACCATCGCGACGACAGTGTCCGGCGGCGGGAAGATGAAGGCGGTGTAGAGGATGGGAAACCACATCGCCCGCAACGCCGTCCACCCCACCAGCCAATAGGCGCTGGTCAGCAGCAGGCCGTACATCAGAAAGCCTTCGATCTCGATCACGTTGATGATGCGGGTGGTGACGTAAAGGGGGATCAGGATCAGGTAAAATGCGATCGCGGTGCGCGTCCTTCCCGGCGTTGCGACGGCACGCGCTTCGGTCCAGCGGCGCCAGAACAGCCACAGGCCGGTCGCCAGAACGATCGGGCCGTGGGCGCCCTGCTCGGTCACCCAGCTCTGGGTCGCGACTCCGTACAGGGTGGGAAGCGCGATCAGCAGGCCGCCGAGCACGAGCAGCCAGCGATGTCGTAGCGCCGAAAGCAGCGGCGCAAGATCGGCGAGGCCGTAGCGTTCGGGACGAACCCCAGGCTCCCGCCTCCTCACCATGTCGCCCGTCATGCTACTCACGCCCCGTCAGTCCCGATCTCTCGTCCCGATCATGTGCCACATGCGTGCGGCGCAGCGTCGGGCGAGCCAATCGATGTCGTGGGTGGTGCATAGCCGATCGAAACCGCGTCGAACAGGTGGGGACCCGCCCTGCGCGATCCTAGTGCACAATTCGGCAAGGACTTTGCATTAGTTTACCACCGGCTTCACCAGTGCGATTTTGTGCCGCGCTGCATTTGTGATAGAAGCTTGTCGTATCACGTGCTGGGGTGTTTGGGGTAGTATTGCATGTTGAAAGAAGCAGTAGCGTCCAAGGCCGCCAAATTGCTGATGACCTGCGTTTGTCCGGTCGCCGGCACCACCGCGCTCAGCCTTGGAGTTCCGCAGGTGCGCGATGCGGTCCACAAGGCCACGCAGCCACGCCAATATGCCAAGCCGAAGACCCGCGTTCGCGCGGCGCCCGAGGAAGGCATGCAGGTCGCTTCAGCCGATAGCCCTTGCCCCAGCGTCACGCCCTTCGCCCTGTCCAACCTGCCCACGGTCACGCCGGTGCCGATGGAATCGACTCCGCTCCAGGTTGCCGAAGCCCCGCCCCCCGATGCTGCGGTGCCGCTGACCCCGCGCATCTTTGTTCCGCCGTCGGGCGGCGTCCCGCCCCCCGACTCGTCGGGCGTTCCGGAGCCGTCGACCTGGGTGCAGCTGATGCTTGGCTTCGGGCTGATCGGCGGCGTCGCGCGGGTGTCCTACCGGCGCAACGGCACGTCGACTGCGACCGGCGTCCAGCCATCCTGATCTGATGGCAGGGCGGCATTGCGGCCGCCCGCTTTACAGCCTCTGACTGGAATCAGCCGCCGTGAGTGCGCTGCGCCTCAGAAGGGCCGCTCGCCAATCACATTGCCGCCTTCGCTGTAGCGACAGACGAGAAAATCGTCGGCACGGCCATGCGCCACCGCGCAGCCCACTGCGCGCGACGAGCGCCACATCACCTGCGTATAATGGGCGACCTTTTCCAGATCACCGCTGACGCTGTTGTTGGGGAAGATGCCCTCCTTGAAGTCGTCCTTCTCGGAGATCCACAGGCCCACCATCGATTCGGGCCCGTAATAGCCACGCGTTCCGGCCCAGAGATTCTCGCCCTGCGGATCGGTCTCGCCGGGGGGGTCCTCCGAGTGCACCAGATAGCCGACGCGAACGAGATGCTGGGCATAAAGTCGGGCGTCGCGCTCGAGCAGTTCGTTCCACGCCAGCGGCGGGATGCCCAAAGAGGCGCGCTCGCGATTGTGGCTGGCGAGAAGCCGTTGGTTCAGATTGTTGTCGAAACCGGTTGCGCCTTGCACGAACGGGGCGGCAAGGGCGAGGCCAAGAGCGGCCGCCAGCTTCGCGATGTTCCTCTTGCGCGGGTCGAGACGCATGATGTGCTCCACGGGATCGATACCCGGAAGCCTATTCCTGTCCCTCTTGCCTGATGGTTGGCGGGACTGGTGACCGCGAAATTCACCGTCGAGCGGCCTGGCGCATGAGAAGAAGGGCGGAAATCCGATAGATTCCGATCGAGGTTTATGCGGCGCTAACCAGGGTGATCACCCGAACCGATCGGGTTGCCCGTGCCACGGGCGAGCGGACGACCGTTCAGGCCGGTGTCGTGGAGGTCGGATGGAAAAAATGCGGTGGTGCTGCGGGCCGGATCCCCCGGCTCGGGCCTGAATATTTCCAAGCCTCGATTTTACCGCAGCCACCACGTCCTGCACGCCGTTACCGGACTTTCACCGGTGCATTCCCCTCCTGCGAAAGGGCTCGCCTTGAAGCGATTGTCCCTGCCGACGCAGCAACAGCTTCCTATCCGATAGCGTAGTTGTACGCTAGCCGAGTCCGCGTCCCAAACATGTCCCGATTATGTCGCGTCAGCCTATCCGGCGCTTTTACGGTTAATTGTTGCAGTCGAGCCACTGTCCTGCGGTGTCAGAATCGGGCGTCCGCATAAGCGCGGCTGATGTCGCCCTGCCATTCGCCATGATAGCTCTCCAGCAACTGCTCCGCCGGCGTCTTGCCCGAGGCGACGATCTCCCGCAGCGGATTGAGATAGCCGGTCTCGTCATCGCCCGCGCCGTTGAGGCGCGCACGCGCACGCAGGCCGCTCGCCGCGATGTCGAGGATCGTACCGGCCAATTCCTGAAGCGTCCGGCCGCGGGGGCCGCGGGCCTTGAGGCCGAACCTCGGCACCTCGTCACGGATGCGCTGGTGATCCTCGATCGTCCAATGTTTGACCTCGTCCCAGGCCGCGTCCATCGCCGCGTCGTCATAGAGCAGGCCGACCCAGAAGGCGGGCAGGGCACAGATCCGACCATGCGGCCCGCCATCGGCGCCACGCATCTCGAGGAAGCTCTTGAGCCGCACCTCGGGGAAGGCCGTCGACAGATGGTCCTTCCAGTCGGCGATCGTGGGCTTCTCGCCGGGCAGGACCGGCAGCGTGCCGGCCATGAAGTCGCGGAAGTTGAGCCCTGCCGCGTCGACATAGCCGTCGCGGAAGGCGAAATACATCGGCACGTCGAGCATATAATCGGCATAGCGCTCATAGCCGAAGCCATCTTCGAACACGAAGGGCAGCATGCCGGTGCGGTGCGGATCGGTGTCGGTCCAGATATGGCTGCGATAGCTGAGGAAGCCATTGGGCTTGCCCTCGAGGAAGGGCGAGTTGGCGAACAGTGCGGTCGCCAGCGGCTGGAGCGCGAGGCTCAGGCGGAACTTGCGCACCATGTCCGCTTCGCTCGAATAGTCGAGGTTGGTCTGAATGGTGCAGGTGCGCAGCATCATATCGAGGCCCATCGATCCGACGCGCGGCATGTGGCGCAGCATGATGTCGTAGCGGCCCTTGGGCATGATCGGCAGTTCCTGCCGGGTCTTGTCGGGCCACAGGCCGAGGCCGAGGAAGCCGATGCCGA
>JAIYAJ010000355.1 GCA_027489105.1 Zymomonas sp.
CTTGTCGGAGAAGCCCATCGACTTGAGGCGGCGCATGCCGGCCGCGTCCTGCGGCAGGCCGTTGCGGCACACTTCCTGTTCGGCGGCGACGATCTCGGCCAGACGCTCGATGAACCAGGGTTCGAACTTGGCGATGCGGTGGATCTCGTCGACGGTAAAACCTTCACGCAGCGCCTGGGCAGCAACCAGAAGGCGGTCCGGAGTCGGCCGCGCCAGTTCCTCGGCAATCACCGACTTGGGCGCGCCCTTCAGCTGGTCGACGATATTGAAGCCCGACAGACCGGTTTCGAGGCCGCGCAAGGCCTTCTGCATCGACTCATGGATATTGCGGCCGATCGCCATCGTCTCGCCGACCGATTTCATCGCGGTCGAGAGCAGCGGCTCGGCGCCCTTGAACTTCTCGAAGGCGAAGCGCGGGATCTTGGTGACGACATAGTCGATCGTCGGTTCGAACGAAGCCGGGGTCGCCCCGGTGATGTCGTTCATAATCTCGTCGAGCGTGTAGCCGACCGCCAGCTTGGCGGCGACTTTGGCGATCGGGAAACCCGTCGCCTTCGACGCGAGCGCCGAGGAGCGCGACACGCGGGGGTTCATCTCGATCACGACCAGGCGACCGTCGGCGGGGTTGACCGCGAACTGGACGTTGGAACCGCCCGTCTCGACACCGATCTCACGCAGCACCGCCAGCGAGGCGTTGCGCATGATCTGATATTCCTTGTCGGTGAGCGTCAGCGCCGGAGCGACCGTGATCGAGTCGCCGGTATGGACCCCCATCGGATCGACATTCTCGATCGAGCAGACGATGATGGCGTTGTCGTTGCGATCCCGCACGACCTCCATCTCATACTCCTTCCAGCCCAGGACCGATTCCTCGATCAGGACTTCGGTGGTCGGCGAGGCGTCGAGGCCGCCGGTGACGACCTTGACGAATTCGGCCTTGTTATAGGCGATTCCGCAGCCGGTGCCGCCCATGGTGAAGCTCGGGCGGATGATCGTCGGCAGGCCGACATAATCGAGAATGCGGAGCGCCTCCTCGAGCGTATGCGCGACGTCCGAGCGCGGGCTCTCGAGCCCGATCTTGTCCATCGCCTGGCGGAACTTCATGCGGTCCTCGGCCTTGTCGATGGCCTCGGCGTCTGCCCCGATCATCTGGCAGCCATATTTTTCGAGCGTGCCGTCATTGAACAGCGCGAGCGCCGTGTTGAGCGCGGTCTGTCCGCCCATCGTCGGCAGGACCGCGTCGGGCCGCTCCTTCTCGATGATCTTGGCGACGATCTCGGGCGTGATGGGCTCGACATAGGTCGCATCCGCCATGTCCGGATCGGTCATGATCGTGGCCGGATTGGAGTTGACCAATATGATGCGATAGCCTTCCTCGCGGAGCGCCTTGCATGCCTGGGTGCCCGAATAGTCGAACTCGCAGGCCTGGCCGATGACGATCGGCCCGGCGCCGATGATCAGGATCGATTTGATGTCGGTACGCTTGGGCATCAGGCGCTCTTCTTCAACTGACCGACGAACTGCTGGAACAGATAATGGCTGTCCTGCGGGCCGGGGCTTGCTTCGGGATGGTACTGGACGCTGAACGCCGGCTTGTCGGTCAGGCGAAGACCGGCAAGGCTGCCGTCGAACAGAGAGATATGGGTCGCCTCGACATTGGCCGGGAGGCTTTCGGTGTCGACCGCGAAGCCATGGTTCATCGAGGTGATCTCGACGCGGCCGTCGTCGTTGCGCTTGACCGGATGATTGGCGCCGCGATGCCCCTGATGCATCTTGTAGGTGCGCGCCCCCACGGCGAGGCCAAGCATCTGATGCCCCAGGCAGATACCGAACAGCGGCTTGCCGGTTTCGAGCAGCTGACGGATCACGGGCACAGCATATTCGCCGGTGGCAGCGGGATCGCCGGGACCGTTGGAAAGGAACACCCCGTCCGGCTCGTGCGACATCACCTCTTCGAAACTGGCGGTCGCCGGAACCACCGTCACCCGCGCGCCGGCCGCGACCAGGTTGCGCAGAATGTTGCGCTTCAGGCCGAAGTCGATCGCGACGACGTGCGGCGCGTCGGCGGCAGCCGCATCGACCGCATAGCCCTCCCGGATAGCCCACAGGCCGTCGTTCCACGTGTAGGTCTGGGTGGTCGCGACCTGCTTCGCGAGGTCCATGCCCTCCAGCCCCGGCCAGGCGCGTGCCTTGGCGATCAGCGCATCGATGTCGAAGCGACCCTCGGCATTGTGGGCAATCACACCATTGGGGGCGCCCTGGATGCGGATCAGCCGGGTCAGGGCGCGGGTATCGACGCCGGAGATGCCGATCCGCCCGTTCTGGCGCAGCCAGCTGTCGAGGTCCTGCGTGGCTCGGAAATTGGCCTGCCCGGTGACATCCTCCCGAACGATCATGCCCAGGGCGTGGGGGTTGGTCGCTTCGACATCCTCGGCATTGGTGCCGACATTGCCGATATGCGGGAAGGTGAAGGTGATGATCTGCCCGGCATAGGAGGGATCGGTCATCACCTCCTGATAGCCGGTCATCGCGGTGTTGAAGCAGACTTCACCGACGGCATCGCCCTCGGCGCCGAAGCCCCTGCCCCATATGACGGTGCCATCGCCCAATACTAGGACGCCCGTGGCTCCCTCGGGGGGTATCGGACGCGCGTGATCGGGCTGGGCCACTAGGGCTCTCCTTTGGGCTTGGGTCGGCGGGCAAACGGCGGCGTAACTAGGGGCCCCACACCACAGGGTCAATTCTATTAAAATAACTTTCTCTGTGCTAGGCGACCTCCTTTCCGGAACCAGCTTTGGTGCACCCCATGATTCGAGACGATATCAAGGCGGCTCTCGTCGTCGCCATGAAGGCGCGCGACACGACCACGACGGCGGCAATCCGCCTGATCCAGTCGACCATCAAGAACCGCGACATCGAGCTGCGGACCGCTGCCACCCTTCCCGATGACGATCTGCTGATCACCGAAGTGCTGCAGAAGATGATCAAGCAGCGCCGCGAATCCATCGAGATGTACGAGAAGGGCAACCGTCCGGAACTCGCCGCCGCCGAAGCGGCCGAGGTCGAGGTGATCGAGCGCTTCCTGCCGCGCCAGATGACCGAGGACGAGGCCCGCGCCGCGATCGACGCGCTGGCGGCCGAACTCGACGCATCCTCGGTCAAGGACATGGGCCGCGTGATGGCCGCGCTGAAGGAGCGCTTCGCCGGCCAGATGGACATGGGCAAGGCAAGCGGCCTCGTGAAGGCCCGGTTGGCGGGGTGATAGCGCCGGCAGAGGGCGCTCGCCGCCCTGCCCTGTCGAAGCCGGTCTGACCGACCATGTCGCTTTCGCCGCAATTTCTCGACGAACTGCGCGGTCGGGTCACGCTGTCGACGCTGATCGGGCGCTCGGTAAAGCTCGTCAAGGCGGGGCGCGAGTATAAGGCCTGCTGCCCATTTCATGACGAGAAGAGCCCGAGCTTCTACGTCAACGACGACAAGGGCTTCTACCACTGTTTCGGTTGCGGCGCGCATGGCGACGCGATCCGATTCCTGACCGAGGCCAAGGGCCTCAGCTTTATCGATGCGGTCAAGGAACTCGCCGGGAGCGCGGGCATGGAGGTGCCCGCGCCCGATCCGCGCGCCGCCCAGCGCAACGAGCGGCAGGCGGGTCTCCACGACGTCATGCAGGCCGCCGCCAACTGGTTCGAGGAGCAGTTGGGCGGCATCGACGGGACCGCCGCACGCACCTATCTTGAGCGCCGCGGGATCAGTGCATCGCTCGCCAAGGCGTTTGGCATGGGCTTCGCGCCCGACAGTCGCGGACGCCTGAAGGCCGCACTCAAGAGCTTCGGCGACGAGCAACTTATCGAATGCGGCATGCTGATCTCGGTCGAGGGCAAGGAGCCCTATGACCGCTTTCGCGGCCGGCTTATGATTCCGATCCGGGACGCGCGCGGCCGGGTCATCGCCTTTGGCGGGCGCATATTGGACCAGGGCGAGCCCAAATATCTGAACTCTCCGGACACCCCCCTGTTCGACAAGGGCCGGACGCTCTTCAACATCGACCGGGCCGGCGGCGCGGCGCGCAAGGCCGGGCGCGTGATCGCCGTCGAGGGCTATATGGATGTCATCGCCCTGGCCAAGGCCGGGATCGACGAAGCGGTCGCGCCGCTCGGGACCGCGCTGACCGAAATGCAGCTCGAACGGCTGTGGCGGATGGCCGAAACACCGATTCTCTGTTTCGACGGAGACAAGGCCGGACAGAAGGCCGCCGTGCGTGCCGCGCACCGCGCGCTGCCGATGGTCGTGCCGGGGCGCACTCTGCGCTTCGCCCTGCTGCCCGGCGGACAGGACCCCGACGACCTCGTCAAGGCGGGCGGCGCGCGCGCGGTCGAACAGCTGCTCGGCGAGACGATCAGCCTCGACGAACTGGTCTGGCGCGCCGAACTCGATGCCCAACCGCTCGACACCCCCGAGGCGAAGGCCGGCCTGAGGAAGCGCCTCGGCGATCTGGCGGCCACGATCCAGGACCGCGATGTCCGCGAGCAATATCAGGCCGAGTTTCGCCGCCGCTTCGACGAACGCTTCGCGCCCGCCCGGCGCCAGTTCGATCGCCCCTTCCAGCCCCGGCAGCAGCGCCGGTCGGGACAGCCCTGGAAACCGGAAGTCCTGCCGCCATCGGATGCCGCCCGAGCCATCGCTCGCGCCGGCCTCAATCGCGGCGTGATCCGGGCCGCGATGGCCGGTCTGCTGCGATATCCGGAGGTGATGGCGGAAAAGATCGAGACGGTAGCCGCCTTGCCCCTCGACGATCCCAAGCTCGACGCTCTGCGCGCAGCGGCCTTCGATGCCAGCTTTTCGGAGGGCGTTCTTGAAAAGGATCGACTCGAAACCATATTGGTCGAAGCGGGTCTTGGGGCGGTGATCGAGGAGCTCAAGGCTACGAACACTCTTGCCTTTTCCTTTTTACGCGGCAATGCCGAGTATAATCGTGCCGTGCAAAACCTGTCGGCCATGATCGACGCCCTTGCGGCCATCCCGATGCTGGATACCGCGCTGCGCGAGGCGACCGACAGGTTTAGCATAGAGACGAGCGAGGCGCAGTGGTCGGAGCAGCAGAGGCTGCGCGAGGCACTCGCCGAAGCCCGACGCGTTCTAACCGATCTCGCCCAAGGCGAGGACGGCGAGGACGCTTAACCTATTTATGGCCGGGTATCCGGTCTGTATCGAACGAGGGCTGGTCTTAGATGGCGAAGACGAACGGGAGCGATGGTGGCGATCGGATCGACGGCGACGCCCCGCTCATCGACCTCAACGAGGGCTCGATCAAGAAGCTGATCGCGCGTGCCAAGCGCAAGGGCTACATCACCTATGAGCAGCTCAACGAGGCGCTGCCGCAGGATCAGATGACCTCCGACCAGCTCGAGGACGTGATGTCGGCCCTTAACGAGATGGGCGTCAACATCGTCGAGAATGAGGATGCCGGCGAAGACGAGCAGCCGGAAGAGGATAATATCGACGAGGCTGCCGCGTCCGAGGAAGGCGACACCGGCCCGGCCCTCACCTCGACCGCCAAGAAGGAAACGGTCGACCGTACCGATGACCCGGTGCGCATGTATCTGCGCGAAATGGGGGCCGTCGAGCTGCTGAGCCGCGAGGGTGAAATCGCCATCGCGAAGCGGATCGAGGCCGGCCGCGACACGATGATCCTCGGCCTGTGCGAAAGCCCGATCACCTTCAACGCGATCATCGACTGGTCGAACGCGCTCAACGAAGGCACGATGCAGCTGCGCGAGATCCTCGATCTCGACGCCATGCTGTCGAAGGGCCCGACCGCCGAACAGGTCGAGAACGAAGAAGCCGACGGTGAGATTTCCGCCGAGACGACCGGACCGACCTTCAAGGAAGAGGACGAGCCCGAGGAAGAGCAGGCGAGCGACGAAGACGAGGAGTCGATGACCGAGCGTCGCACCCCTCGGCCGGCGGAGGAAGAGGACGAGGACAACACCCTCAGCCTCGCGCAGATGGAAGAGCAGCTCAAGCCGATGGCGCTCGAGCGGTTCGCGGCCATCACCGATCTCTACAAGACCTTCTCGCAGGTGCAGGAAGCCCGCGTTGCCGCACTTAGCGTCGGCGACGATTTCCCGGCGGCGGAGGAAGAGCGCTACCAGTCGCTGCGCGAGCAGCTGACCGCCGAGGTCGAGAGCGTCCAGTTCCACGGCGCCAAGATCGAATATCTGGTCGACCAGCTTTACTCGTTCAACCGTCGCCTGACGACGCTGGGCGGGCAGATGCTGCGCTTGGCCGAGCGCCACAAGGTGCCCCGCCGCGACTTCCTCGAATCCTACATCAACCATGAGCTCGAGGATGGCTGGCTCGAGCGCGTCGCCAGGATCGACAAGAAATGGGCGGCCTTTGCGGGCCAGGAAGCCGGTGCGGTCGAGCGTATCCGCAACGAGATTTCCGAGATCGCGCAGTCGACCGGCATGGCGCTGAGCGAGTTCCGCCGCATCGTCAACATGGTCCAGAAGGGCGAGCGCGAGGCGCGCATCGCCAAGAAGGAAATGGTCGAGGCGAACCTGCGGCTCGTGATCTCGATCGCCAAGAAATATACCAACCGCGGCCTGCAGTTTCTGGATC
>JAIYAJ010000455.1 GCA_027489105.1 Zymomonas sp.
GCACCGGATTGAGCGCGACATAGCGCAACGCTGCCAGCAGATGATCCTCGTCCATCGCCACGCAGCCGAACCGCCCCTGCCAGAAATGCCCCGTCCGCTGCTCGCGCGCATGAATCCGCCCGGCATAAGCGCGGTGGACCTTCGACAGCGCGCCGCGCAGCGAGTCTGGGTGCTCGGGGACAAGGATCAGGTGAACATGGTTGGGCATCAGCACCCAACTCCACACCGCCACGCCATGCGCGGCACAGTGCGTGGCCAGCAGATCACGATAGGCGGCGTAGTCGTCATCACCGAAGAAGGTCTGCTGGCGCCCATTGCCCCGCTGGGTGACATGGTGCGGGATGCCGGGAAGAATGAAGCGAGCGAGGCGGGCCATCTCCCTTCATCGCATGGACGAGGTTCGGCGTCAATTAAGTGGAGTGTCACCGTAATTTCCGTAATTTCGCTCTTCTGTCAACGTAACACTAAAACAGCCGGCCTCTTCGCTTAACCGCTCGCGATCTTATGACTGCAGATGCGGCTCTCCATGCAAAAAAAATAAACGGCGCCCAGATAATAACCATGACAATCGGATAAACAATGAATGGGCTATGGTACGCCGATGGCTTCAGGGCCTCCCATATGTCTCCGTCAGTCCATCCATTAATGAAAAAAAATAGGCTGACCGAGAACAATGCCCATAAAAACATAAGAAAATTTCTGATTTTATTCATCTGGAATTTACGGTGACACTCCACTCAATTCCCCTTCGCCTTCGGCCCGCGCTTGCCCGGCTTCGGATTTCGCCCCAGCGTCGTCTCGATATGATCGAGAAACGGGGCGTCGCCAAGGGGCCGGCCCGTGCTCTCCGACCGGCGCAAGAGGGTGGAGAGCGCCTCGTCCTCACCGTAATCCGTAATCCGTAATCCGTAATCCGTAATCCGTAATCCGTAATCCGTAATCCGTAATCAAAGTGGAGTGTCACCGCAATCAAATTGTAGTCGTACCTTATCAAATAAAACTGTACATCCTACTAAATATCGTTCTGCACTCCGATACCATATCACACAAAATTCTGACTCGCTGAACAACAATAGTCCGGTCAGATAAGATCATTGCGATCAGATTATCGCCGCGCTCCATGTCCACCGCCCGCTCAGATTGCCAAGCCTTGCCGCCGCCATCAATTCCATCGACAATGATCTTGGCCTCAACGCTTTCGGCGGACCAGCCCTGCCAGACCAGATAGGGTCGACCGAAATGCGACACCTGATCCAGTGAGATATCAAGAGGCCATTCGTTTCCGCTCAGGTCGATTATCGACGTCGCACCGACCATTGTCTGCACCGATGTCGCAAGGTCGTTCGCGTCGGACGGCGAGCAGGGCAAGCCGGTCAAGCGGCCTAGGTCGGTGGTTATGGATAGCTTTGCCGCTTCATTCGCAGCGATGGCATCGTTGAACGATGCAAATCCCTGGCGAACGGCCCTGAACCATTGATCGCTAAAAACCAATTCCGACTGGGCAGACCACGGGGCGTGAACCGAAAAATGGCGCGGGCGCTTGCGCGTTGCTTCCATCGCCGCGCGAATGATCGTCCCCATCGCCGCCAGGCTTTCATCAAGCATCGGGGTTTCAAATCGGTCGAAGTCAGCCAGTTTCTTTCCGGTACCGCCGTCCGACTGCCCCCGGGCGATTTTCGCTGCGAACTCCGCCCGCGACTTGGTAAAATAATGGTTCACGCGAACGTCCATGGGTAGCGGCGCTGGTTGTATCCAGCGCTCATGGGCTGGCCTTCCGAGGCAATCTACCGTCCGCCCGGTAAGCGTTTCACAATGATGGACACCGACCGTCGCCACGCTCTCCGGCCGGACGATGAATTTCGTCTGCCTGTGCGCTTCAACGCTGCGGTGAATGAAATTCTCGACGACAAGTCCTTCAGGCTTTTCCTCATGCCCGGAACTGCCGAAGTGAACCCATGCAAGGAGCAACTGATCGGCGTTATCCCCAATGGTGGACAGCACATCGATGATATTTTGACCGGCGGTCGATTGCACGAACTCATCGACGTCGATGACCATCATCCAGTCCGTGTCTCGACCGAATATATTCATCGCATGGCTGTAAGCTGAAAGCTGCCCGGGAAATTCCGGCCAGCTCAAGAACGTGACCCGGCCCTGTACGATATAGTCGTCAAGGACTTCCAATGGGCGATCGGAACTTCCATTGTCGTAAATATAAACATGCTCGACGCCCTGGAGCATATGATATTCTAGCCACTCGGCGAGATACGGCGCCTCATCTTTAATGATGGCTGCCATCGTGAGAAAGAAGCGCCTTTTATTCATCATCCAGTCTACACCAGAGCAAGGTTTTCAGCCGCTATGGACGGATGCGCCAACTGCGTCCACCCTCGGTGCGAACCGGCATCGAGTGGAGCTTCGTTGCAAGGGCAACCTGGCTCATTCCACCCCCCGCAGCGCGTCCGCCAGCAGGCGAAACTCCTTCTCGCGCGGGCTACCGCGGCGCCAGGCGAGGGCGATGCGGCGGGCGGGGTGGTCGGCGGAGAGGGGCTTGGCCTGGACATGGGTGTTCTCGAGGATACCGGCGTCCAGCGCCATTTTCGGCAGCAAGGTCACACCAAGCCCATTGTCGACCATCTGCACCAGCGTGTGGAGCGAGGTGCCCAGCATCGCCGCCTCGGCGCGCAGTTCGGGGCGGTTGCAGGCCGCCAGCGCATGGTCCTTGAGGCAATGACCGTCCTCCAGCAGCAGGAGGCGGCTCTCGTCGATGTCCGCAGCGGTCAGGTTGGGCGAGCGCCCGTCCATCTCACCCTCGGGATAGGCGACGAACAGGCGATCGAGGAACAGGTCGACCGTTTCCACGTCACCGCAATGATAAGGCAAGGCGAGCAGCACGCAATCCAGATGCCCCCGGTGGAGCGAGTCACAGGCGGCGCTGGTCGTCTCCTCGCGTAAGTAGAGCTTGAGGTCGGGCCACGCCGCCCGCAGCTTGGGCAGGATGCGCGGCAGCAGGAAGGGGGCGATGGTGGGGATGACTCCCATGCGCAGATCGCCCGACAGGGGCTTGCCGGCGGCGCGCGCCAGATCGCCCAGTTCCTCGGCCTCGCGCAGCACGCGCTGAGCCTTCTCGGCGATGCGCAGGCCCAGCGGAGTGAAGCGCACCACGCGGCGGGTGCGTTCGACAAGAGTGATGCCGATCAGCGATTCCAGCTCACGCAACCCCGCCGACAGCGTCGACTGGGTCACGAAACAGGCCTCGGCCGCGCGTCCGAAATGCCCGTGATCCTTGAGCGCGACGAGATATTGCAGCTGCTTCAGCGTCGGAAGATAGGTTGCCATTCATCGCCTCTCTCGATCAATTCGCGAGAAATAATCAATTTGCACGTTGACGTCCAGCCTGCCATTCAGCCGGCTCCAACCTACCCTGTGCATAGGAGAATCATTGTGGCTCTTACCGTTGGTGACAAGTTCCCCGCCTTCGTCCTTCCGGTCCAGCAGGGGGTTTCGGCTCTGCCCGGTGGCGAGACGATCGATACCGGCGACACGGGCGGCAAGTGGAAGGTCGTGTTCTTCTGGCCGAAGGACTTCACCTTCATCTGCCCGACCGAAATCATCGGTTACAATGAGCTGAAGAAGGATTTCGAGGATCGCGACGCCGTCCTGATCGGCGCGTCGACCGACACCGATTTCGTCCACTTCGCGTGGCGCAAGTCGGACGAGCGTCTGGCCGCCTGCGACTTCCCCTGGATCGCCGACAACCAGAAGAAGCTGTCGAACGCCCTGGGCATCGTCGATGCCGAGGCCGGCGTGACCTATCGTGCGACCTATATCGTCGACCCGCACAACGTCATCCAGCACGTCACCGTCAACGGCCTGAACCAGGGCCGCAACCCGGCGGAGGCGCTGCGCGTTCTCGACGCGCTGCAGACCGACGAGCTGTGCCCGTGCAACTGGAAGGCCGGCGAAGAGGTTCTGAAGCCGGCTGCTTGACCCCCTTTCCGGGCAGCCACTCCGGGTCGCGTCATCGCGACCCGGCGAAGGGGGCGCGGCGGGTCGGTTGCCGATCGCCGCGCCCCTTTTTCTTGTCCCCTCCCCCGAACCCACCCGAACAGTTGAGGAGCCTTCGATGTCACTCAAGGAATTCGCCGACGCACTGCCCGATTATGCCAAGGATATCCGGCTCAACGTCGGGTCGCTGCTCGGTGACCAGACGCTGACCGACCAGCGCAAATATGGGCTGCTGCTCGCCTGCGCGCATGGCACCGGCTACAAGCCGATCGTCGAGGCGGCCGAAGCCGAAGCCGCCGGCAAGCTGAGCCCAGAGGCTGCCAATGCCGCCCGCGCATCGGCCGCGGTCATGGCAATGAACAATGTCTATTATCGCTTCGTCCATCTGGCCTCGAACAAGGACTATGGGCAGATGCCGGCGAAACTGCGCATGAACGTCATCGGTGCACCCGGCATCGAGAAAGATGATTTCGAGCTGTTCAGCCTCGCCGTTTCCGCGATGAACGGCTGCGGCATGTGCATCGACAGCCATGAAAAGGTGCTGCGCCAGCATGGCGTCGGATCCGACGTGATCCAGACCGCCGCGCGCGTCGGCGCCGTGATCAAGGCCGCCGCGACGGTCCACGCCACCGCTGTCTGACAGTTGCGCGGGCGCCGGTCGTGATAGCCGGCCGGTGCCCGTTTCGTGTCGGTCGCAGGCTCTTATCCTGCCCGCTTTACTACGTACCGCTCAGGAACATCTTTGCAGGCGGAACCTTCGCGCCTATATTGCGCTCTTCCCGGGAACGGGCCTGAAGGACCTGCGATGTTCGACTCTCTCATTTCCTATCTCGACTCGATCAAGGCCCGCGATCCCGCCCCGCGCTCGCGCTGGGAGATATTGCTCTATCCGGGCGTCTGGGCGCTCGGCCTTCACCGGGTCGCGCACTGGCTGTTCCAGGCGGAGCTGTTCTTCCTCGCCCGGTTCGTGAACCACATCGCGCGCATGCTCACCGCTATCGATATCCATCCCGGCGCGCAGATCGGCCGCAACCTGTTCATCGACCATGGTTTCGTCGTGATCGGCGAGACGGCGGTGATCGGCGATAACGTCACCATGTATCAGGGCTCGACCCTGGGCGGAACCAACCCCACCAATGGCGAGGGCGGCAAGCGCCATCCGACGATCGGCGACGGCGCGATCATCAGCCTGGGCGCGGCCATTCTCGGCCCGATCATGATCGGGCCCCGCGCGCGCGTCGGCGCCAATGCCGTCGTCACCAAGGATGTCGCCGAGGGCCAGGTCGTGGTCGGCATCCCCGCGCGCCCGATGCTGGTCGATGCCCGCGAATATCAGAAGGGCTTCGTACCTTATGGCACCGCGTGCAGCGAGCGCTTCGATCCGCAGACCCAGCAGCTCGAGATATTGCGCTGCGAGCTCGAAACGCTGCGCGGCCGCATCAGTCAGGTGATCGAGGAGCGCGACGCGGCGCGGGCGAAACTGGATGAGGATCGCGAACGGGCCTGATGGGCACCGTCGCCCCCTTCCCCGGCAAGCCGCTGCAGGTCGGCTTCGATCGGGTCGAATTGATGCGCATCCTCGATCTCTACGGCCGCATGGTCGCGGCCGGCCTGTGGAAGGATTATGCAATCGACCTCGGCAGGGAGGCTGCCTGCTTCGCCGCCTTCCGACGGGCGGCCGAGCGCCCCGAATATCGGATCGAGAAACGCCCTGCCCTGCGCAATCGCCAGGGCATGTGGGCGCTGATCGGCGAAGGCGGGGCCGTCCTCAAGCGCGGTCAGGAACTGGGGCCGGTGCTGGCCCCGGTCGAACGCCGCCTGATGAAGCTCGTCGACGACTGAGGCAATCAGGCAATCGCGCGCCGGTCGATCATCGGCAGGCGGTCGGCCAGCCCTTGCGGCAGCCTTTCCACCACCCAGGCCCGCGCTACCGTCCAGAAGGCCGACAGCAGCAGCAGCGCCGAACCGATCACCAGCGCGGTGATCCCGAAGCTGCCGCCATCGCCGCCGCCCTGATCGATCAGATGGCCGATCGCGTAGAGCACATAGGCCAGCGCCGAGACCATCAGCGCACGCCGGTCGATCGCCAGCGCCACGAAGCCGAGCAGGATGTAGAGCGCGATCACGACCGGCGCTCCCAATTCCGTGCGCGGGCCGAAGGCCGAAAAGATAGGATGGACCAGCATCGGTGCGGCCAGCAGGTGCAGCCAGAAGGCCACATCCGAGCGACGCGTCGTCCGCGTCCGGTCGCTCATGTCCCAGCGCATTGCGAGCGCGAAGACTGCGATGCCGGCCAGGAAGATCAGCGGGGAGAGATAATCGACCACCGGCGGGACCGCAGCCAATATCAGCCCGATCGACAAGGCCGCCAGCGTGGCAGCCCCGGCCGCGATCGTGATCGGCACCTGGAAGCGTCGCCAGTGGAACCACACGCCCCCTGCCGTTACCGCTGCAGCGGCCGATGTCAGCAGCGCCATGGCCCGATCGTTGCCCTCCGGCACCACCCCGAGCAACGCCGACAACAGCATCATCGTGCCGACGCCAAGCCCCCCGGTGAAGGCGAGCAGCAGCAATATGCTGGGCAAGGCCATGCGGCGCTGGCGGGTGAAATATTCGGCGAGCCCCCAGGCCCCGGCCGCCACCGCCAGACCGGCGAGAGGTGAAGGGGCACCGGATTGTGCCAGCAGGCGGACCGAATTGCCCAGCCAGCCCAGCGCCACGAGCATCAGGACGGCAGCGATCGATACGAAGATGTCGTTGAAGCCGGTCAGAAAGCGGAAGCTTTCCTGATCGACCGCCGGCGCCGCGCGCATCTCGGCGACGTGGGTCCGGAACGCTTCGGCGGCCTGCGGGGTCAGCGCCCCCGCTGCGACCGCAGCATCGATATCGCTCTCACTATACACCCGGCCATTCTCCTGCGGCGAAGACCCGCAGGATAGCCCAGCCGTATTACATACGCAATACAGCTGGGATCAGGAGAGGCCCTCGCTGTCGAGCGCATAGCCTGCCGACCGCACCGTACGGATCAGGTCGGGTGCGTCGGCGACGTTGATCGCCTTGCGCAACCGCCGGATGTGCACGTCCACCGTGCGCGGCTCGATGTCGCTGTCGCGGCCCCAGACCGAGTCCAGCAGCCGCTCGCGCGAAAAGACGCGGCCCGGATGCTCGAGGAAATGCTTGAGCAGCCGGAACTCGGTCGGCCCCAGGCTGATCGCCGCGCCGCCGCGCCGGACGCGGTGGCTGGCCGTGTCCATCTCGATATCGGCATAGGACAGCCGCTCGCCCGCCAGGGCAGGCCGCACGCGGCGAAGCACCGCGCCGACGCGGGCGACGAGTTCGCGCGGGCTGAACGGCTTGGTGACATAATCGTCGGCACCGGTTTCCAGACCGCGCACGCGATCCTCTTCCTCGCCGCGCGCGGTCAGCATGATGATCGGCACATTGGCGGTGTCGCCCATCCGGCGCAGCTGGCGGCACACCTCGATGCCCGAGACACCCTCGATCATCCAGTCGAGCAGGACGAGATCCGGCGGATTCTCGCGGGCAAGGAGGATCGCCTCCTCGCCGTCTGCGGTGCGTTCGACTTCGAAATCCTCGCGCTCGAGATGCCAGCTTACCAGTTCGGCCAGCGCCGCATCGTCTTCAACCAGCAATACCCGAGCGCGTGTCATCAACCGTCTCCAAGAAGGGGATCTTCGCCCTTCGTCCGCTCCGCCATCTGCCGCCCGGTGGCGGCAAAATAGACCATCTCCGCGACGTTGGTCGCGTGGTCGCCGATCCGCTCGATATTCTTGGCGATGAACAGCAGATGCGTCGACGCCGTGATATTGTGCGGGTTTTCCATCATGTAGGTCAGCAGCGTGCGGAACAGGCTGTTGTAGAAATCGTCGACCGCGCGATCGCGCTCGGACACGGCGACCGCCGCCTCGGCGTCACGCAGCACGAAGGCGTCGAGCACGTTGCGGACCATCTCAGCCGCGACCCGACCCATCGCCGGCAACACCGACATGGCATCCATGCCGCGCGCATCCTGAAGGACCGCGACGCGCTTGGCGATATTCTTGGCATAGTCGCCCATGCGCTCGACGACGCCGGCGATCTTGAGCGCGGCCAGAACCTCGCGCAGATCGTCGGCCATCGGAGCGCGGAGAGCGATCAGGCGAACGACCCGGCGCTCAACCTCGGCTTCGAGTTCGTCGATGCGCTGGTCGCCCTCGACGATGCGCGCGGCGCTGTCGAGGTCGCGATTGACCAGCGCTTCGAGTGCGCCGGTGATCGCTGCTTCGGCACGACCGCCCATTTCCGAAATCAGCGCGCGCAGCTGGCCGAGATCCTCGTCGAACGCCTTGACCGTATGTCCGGTAACCATCGTTTCACATCCCTCCGGACCCGTTCGCCGGCGCCGCAATGGCGCGGCCTATGGGGGTATCGTGTTGCACTATGATGACAATGAACCGGGGAGAATAGCGGGAAATATGACAGTCACGGTCGTTCCGACGCCGGGCTGCGAAGCAATGTCCAGCGCGGCCCGATGGCGCTCGACGATATGCTTGACGATTGCGAGGCCAAGGCCGGTTCCGCCGATCGAACGGCTGCGGCCAGAGTCGACCCGGTAGAAGCGTTCGGTCAGGCGCGGCAGATGCTCGGGCGCGATCCCCTCGCCTTCGTCGGCGACGCGCAAGCGCACCTTGCCCTGCACCATGTCGAGCGACACCCGGATCGCGCCGCCAGCTTTTCCATATTTCAGCGCATTGCCGATGAGATTGTGAAGCACCTGCCCGATCTGGACGCGGTCGGCACGCACCTCGGCGCAGGGCGCCGTCTCTATCTTGATCCGGTCGGGATCGTCGCGAAGGCCCGATCGGATGACGCCGACCACCTCGTCGATGACCGCGCCGAGACGCAACGGCGTCTGCGGGATCGAGAATCGGTCGGCCTCGATCCGCGACAGCGAGATGAGATCGTCGACCAGCTGCTGCATCCGCTTGGCCTCGCCCATCATGATGCCCAGGAAGCGTTGGCGGATAGCCGGATCGTCGCCGGCACCGCCCTCCATCAGCGTTTCGACGAAGCCGAGAACGGTGGCGAGCGGGGTGCGCAGTTCGTGACTGGCATTGGCGACGAAGTCGACCCGCATGCGCTCGGCGATCCAGCTGTCGGTGCGGTCGCGCAGCGTGACCAGCTTGGCGCCCTCGCTGATCCACCGCACGCTCATCGCCCAGCGCCGGTCGGCCTCGACGAGACCCGCAATCTCCACCGGCGCTTCGGTCTCGCGATCGGCGAGGATCAGCTCTGCGGCGGTCGGGTGGCGGATCGCCAGCCGGAAATCGCCCTGAACCCGCTCGCTGCCGAACAGGCGGCGGGCGGCCTCGTTCGCATGGGTAATCCGCTGACGCTCGACGATCAGAAGGGCGTCGTCGACGGCGTCGATCACCTCCTGCGTCCGGTCGATGATCTGGACCGGCGGAGGTGGCAGCAAGGTCGGCGCTTCGGATGCGGGCGACGATGACACCCATGTGAGGAAGGCCGCGATCAGGCCCATGACAAGCGCGGACACCAACGGCGCCGACAACAACCATCCACCAGACGCGACGGTGACGAGCGCGAGCGCCACCCGCACGCCTCTCCGACCCGTCATATGCGCTTCCTGGCCAGCGTCCGGCAGGGCTTCATGCTTCATCCGATTCCGTCTACCTGCGGAATGTGAAATCTATCGGACATAAAAGCCAGAGGCCGACGTAACCGAAATTGACATAAACCTCCTCGCAAGCGCCCAATAATGCCGGTAAGACGAACCGACCTGCGTTGGGGGAATGTGATGCGTAGCGAAAACGAACAGCCAGAGGCCCCGTCGAACCCTGCCGCCGAGCAAGGCAGCGAGGAGAATGCGACCACCCGCCGCTCGATGCTCCGTCTCGGCGCGCTCGGCGCCGCCGCCGTCTTCACCATCCGTCCTGGTGCCGGGCTTGCACAGGCTGCGGTTTCGGGCATCACCTGTTCGATCCCGGTCCCGCAGACCAGTCAGTCGGGAAAGTGGATTCGTAGCAATGGCGACGTCGTCAACGCGAACACTTCCAACAGCTTCAGGCCGCCGTCGACGCCCCTGCGCGGCGAGGACGTCAAGAACTCGCTGGCCTATGGCACGCGCTACAGCGGCTACAGCCAGAACGCGACCAACGCCTTCAACAATTATATCAAGAAGCTGACCTTGGGTAAGCAGGGCTATACCTGTTACTCGTCGATCCAGAGCCGTCCCTGATCGCGAACAGGAACGCACGGCCTTTGGCGCGCGACTGCCTCTATCGCACCGACTATCCGGATAGCTGCCGCATCGAACCGGTGGATGGCCTGACGCTTATCTTCCACCGGCCGTCGGGCACCACCCATTTTCTCGATGCACCCGTGCCGGACATGCTGACGCTGCTTGCCGAGCAGTCCGCGACTGCGGAGGATCTGGCGGAACGGCTGTGCATCAGACTGGGGCTGGAGCTGGACGATGAAGCCCGGGAGGTCGTTTCCCGCCGCCTCATCGAGCTGACGGCAGCCGGCCTCGTGTGGACCGAACGATGTACAGCCTGATCGTCCGCGTGGGGCCGCTGGCCTTCCGGCTGGGCTCCCCATGGCCTGCTCCGATCGCTGCGGCAGCACGCCTCTATGCGGGCTATCCTTCGCCGGAAGAGCGCATCGCCACTGTCACCGCGCGGATCGATGCCCCCTCGCCGCTCCGCCGCTGGATCCGCCCGCAGGTCGTGGTCGAGGGCGACCACCGGCTGGACGGAACCGTGCCGATGGCGCTGCGCCACGGCCTGCTCGCGCTCGAAATGGCGATGAACATGCAGGTGGCTCTCGGCGAGCGACGCTATCTGCTGCTCCACGCGGCGGCCGTCGAACGCGGCGGCCGGGCGGTGATCCTTCCCGGCGAATCGGGCTCTGGCAAGTCGACGCTCGCCGCTCTGCTCGGCGAGACCGGCTGGCGCCTGCTGGCAGACGAATTCGTCATGATCGACCTCGCCAGCGGCCTGATACGCCCCTTCCCGCGCGCGATCAGCCTGAAGAATCAATCCATCACCGCGATGGAGGCGGTGGTCACCGACGCCAGCCGCTTCGGGCCGCATCTTTCGGGAACGCCCAAGGGCGAACTGCGCCACCTGCGCCCCGCCCCGGATGCCATCGCCCGCATGGACGAGCCCGCCGATCCGGCGCTGATCCTGTTTCCCACCTTCGGGCAGGCGGCGGCGGTCGAAGGGGTCAGCCGGTCCGAACTGTTCGCGCGGATGACCGAAGGGTCGACCAACTATAGCGACCTGGGCGAAGCGGGCTTCGTCCGGCTGTCGCACATTGCCCAGACCGTTCCGGCGGTCCGCTTCGCCTACCCAGACGGACCGACCGGCGTGGCGATCGTCGAGCAGTTCTGCGCCGAGGCAGGGCTGTGAAGTCGGCATTGCCCCTGGCAAGGATATTGGCCGACCCGGTCGCGGCGCTGTCGCTCGATGCCGCCGACTGGCCTGCGCTGCTGTCGATCGCCCGGCTGGAGCGGCTCGAAGGCAGCCTCGCCTACCGCCTCGCCGGCCTCCCGCTGCCGGCACCGATCAGCCGCGAACTTGAAACGATCCGGTCGGCGGCCGCCGTTGCGCAGCAACAGGCGCTGTGGGAGGTCGAGATGGCCCGCCGTGCGCTGGCGCTGGTCGGCCTGTCCCCGATTCTGCTGAAGGGCAGCGCCTTCGCCTTTGCGGGCCTGCCTCCGGCGCCGGGCCGCCATGTCGGCGACCTCGACATCCTGCTGCCCAGGGACCGGCTCGACTGCGCCGAGCGGGCGTTGCTCGACGCGAGCTATGCCTGGGTCAAGGACGATCCCTATACCCAGGCCTATTATCGCAACTGGATGCACGA
Source organism: Zymomonas sp. (assembly GCA_027489105.1). Next base: position 11,899 of record JAIYAJ010000455.1, read on the forward strand.
GCTGCCGCCGCTGGCGCATGGCGAGCGGGGATCGATGATCGACGTGCACCACAGCATCTTGCCGCTGACGGCGCGCCGGACGCCCGATGCGGCGGCGCTGGTCCGCGATAGTATGGAGATTGCAGACGGCCTGCGCATTCTGGCGCCGGCCGACATGATCGTCCACGCGGCCGCGCATCTGTTCGCCGATGGCGACCTCAGCGGTGGGCTGCGCAATCTGTGGGACATCGATCGCCTGCTGCGGCTGTTCGGCGTCGACCCGGACTTCTGGCCACTGCTGGGCGAGCGCGCCACCCTGCACCAGATGCGCGAGCCGGTGGCGCTGGCGCTGCGCCTCGCGAACCGGCTGTTCGCAACCCCGGTAGAGCCCCGACTGGCGGGGCATGACCGGATGCGGGACACAGCGTTCATGCGATGCCTTCTGGCACGGGATGGTTGGGGCCGCCCTACCCGGCCCTTCACGCGCCTCGGCTTCTATGTCAGGTCTCACTGGATGCGGATGCCACCGCTGCTGTTGGCGCGGCATTTATGGACAAAGGTTAGAATGAGGCGGGAAGCAATATAGAAAGCGGGCCGGGACTTCACTGATTTCAACAGTTTGACGATAGTTCCGGGGGAATGTGGATGGCGGGCGGCGGCAAGAGCGGAACCAGGGCACCAGATTTCGATGTTCTTGCCGGTGGCGGTGAACTGGGCGCGTTGATGCGTGCGTTCGACTGGACCACGAGCCCGCTGGGTCCGCCCGAGAATTGGCCGCAGAGTCTCAAGACCACGGTCCGTATCATGCTGACTTCGCGACAGCCCATCTGGGTCGGCTGGGGCCCCGAACTCACCTATCTCTATAACGACGCCTACCGCTCGATCATCGGCGCCCGCCATCCCTGGGCGCTCGGCAAGCCCACCGCCGATGTCTGGGACGAGATCCGTGCCGATATCGAGCCGATGCTGGCTCAGGCGATGCAGGGCGACGAAGGCATCTATGTCGAGGAACAACTCCTGATCATGGAGCGCAACGGCTATCCGGAGGAGACCTACTACACCTTCTCCTACAGCCCCATTCCGAACGATGATGGGCGCCCCGGCGGGATCATCTGCGCAAACAGCGACGACACCGCCAAGGTCATCGGCAAACGCCAGCTTGCGCTGCTGACCGATCTCGCCAGTCGGGCGATGACGGCAGAGACCGGACGCGAAGCATGTGAGGCCAGCATGGC
>JAIYAJ010000009.1 GCA_027489105.1 Zymomonas sp.
CCCCGACCAGTTGTCAGCATTATAGTGGCGGCCGGTTCGACTATCAGAAATCAACCACTTACTCCTGGGTTGACTGTATCCAGGTTCCCTTCAGCTTCGGGCCGTGGGGCACGATGCAGGTCGAGACCGGGCAAGATGTCCTGGCGCTCCCCAATGGAAAATCCTTGCCGCTCGTGCTCTATCTGTCGGCCGATTATTCGGGCTCGCAATTCGCCCAGCTCGACTGGGATGGCGGCATCGGCATTCCCTCGGGCAGCCCGTACAAGCAGGGCGACACGACCTTCATCGTTCAGGAGATGATGAACCAGGGCATGATTTCCCCCAACTATCCGTACGTGTCGTTCGACTGGAACGGGAACACGTCGGCCGGCTCCTGCCTGATTGGCGGGTTTGATCCGGATAAAGTCACCAGCGGCATTTTCTTGCCCTGGACCCCGTACACTGCCTTTGCGGGGGTCGAATACATCTGGTCGGCGGATATGTCGCAATATTGGGTCGGCAACCAATTGGTTGCCCAGAACGTGCAGTTTGCGCTCGATTCCGGCTCGTCCCAGTTCAAGGGCGATGACGCGATCATGAACCAGACCCTTGCGCAGATCAAAGCGCAGGGAAATCCGCCGGTACGGATGGTCTTCCCGAATGGCGGCGCCATCACGATCCCGCAGAACATCTACAACGTCACCATTCAGGCCGGACCCGATCAGGGCAAGACGCTGCCCCAGTTCCAGCCGTTAGGGCTGACCAACCTCGTTCTCGTGGGGTCGGTGATCATGGAATATTGCTACACTATCCACGAATATCGCGTCGTGCAGTGCGGTGGTAACCGCTACTCGCTCGCGCCGAGCGGCATGTATGTCTTCAACAAGCCCGGCTACCCCGCGATCATCACCCCATCGACCGCGGTGGAGCGCGAGCTTGGCCCGCGCGACGTCGTACGCGGCAAAACCATGGAATGAGTCCGCAGGATCGGTCCGATCAGGGAGGGTATAGCTCATGACGCTTAGTGGTGTTTGGCAAAACGAATATGGCTCGATCATGGACCTGTCGGTCTTGAGCGGCGGGCTCGTCTTCGGAACGTACAGTTCTTCGACCGGGTCGACCGGCAAATATTGCGTGATCGGGTTTCAGCAAAATGCCGAGCCGACCACTGCCGCGGGTCAGGCTGTCGCGCTTGCCATCGAATGGCACTCGATTGCCGGCGGCGCGGGGGACCCGAGCTGGAATTGGTCCTCAGGATTGAGCGGGCAGTTGAGCCTGGAAAACGGCAAGGAGTCGCTTGTCCTGGCGCATGCCATGGTCGCAAGCAGCGCATTCCCCGGCCTGTGCGCAGCCGGGACCTATATCGACAAGCTGACCTATTCCCGCGTTTCCGACGCGTCGCAATCGTCGCACGAGCGACCTGCCCAGGCGGCGGCGGTGGCCGATCCGATGGCGGGGACCTGGTCGACGGCGGACGGCTCCACCGTCCTCACGCTGCGCGTCTATCCCTATACGAACAATCTCTTCGGCTGGGTGATGGGGTCGCTCAGCACGGGCGGCACGGTCTGCCAGATCGAAGGTGTCACTGACATCAATGCGACGTCGAGCGGCCTCACGCTGCAGTCGACCGCCCTGACGGCGATCCAGAATTCCCAAAGCGGCCCGGCGATCGCCTTCGCCGGCTGCCTCGACTTGCGTACCGGACTATTGACGGTGCTCAAACTCTCCAGCCTGTCGACAGCACCGGACGCCACGTACGTTCAGACGACGGTCGACCAACTGACTTTGCAGCGCATCGCAGCCGATACCAGCGGCAAATGAGACAGCGCTGATCCTCACCGAAAACAGCTGACCAAGCGGGGGAGCCTGCGAATCTAGGGGGAAACGGGCCATGCATACTCATCGCAATGGTGTCTCGGCTGTGAGCTTCGGAGCTCCCGCGTGGGAGGTTTCGAAACAGAACAAAGTCATCGATATCAGGACAGATTATGTGACCCCGAACATCATGCGCCGCGCCGACGGGCATGAATTCGTCAACCTGTGTTCCTGCTCTTACCTGGGCCTGCACAGCCATCCGGATATCTTGGAAGGGGCCATCACCGCGATCCTCAATACTGGTGCGCTGGATCTGCCGATCTCGCGCATCCGCCTTCGTCTCAACCTGCTGGAGGAATTCGAAGACCGACTGACGGCGTTGTTCGGCGCGCGCTGTCTCTCCGCGGTGACGAGTTCGGCGGCGACGGCCGGTGTGCTCCCGCTCATCGCCTCTGGCCACATGAGTCCGGATGGAACGCCCCCGGTCATGCTGTTCGACCGCCACGCGCACTTCTCGATGGATTACATCAGGCCGATTTGCGCCGACGAAACCGAGGTCATCGCCTGTCGGCACAATGACCTGGAACAAATCGAAGATGCCTGTCGCAAGCACAAGTCTGTCGCCTATGTCTGCGACGGCGTTTATTCGATGGGAGGCGTCGCGCCCATCGCGGAGCTGCTGTCGTTGCAGGATCGCTACGGCCTGTTTCTGTTTATCGACGACAGCCATTCGCTTTCGCTTCATGGCGCACATGGCGAGGGCTATGCGCGCTCGATCATGCGCGAGGTCAATGAGCGCACAATCATCGTCGCCTCGCTCGGCAAGGCGTTCGGCGGTTCGGGCGGTGTCATCATGCTCGGGCCGACCGAGCATGAGGATATTCTGACGCGCTTCGGTGGCCCATTGGCCTGGTCGCAGGGGTTGAACGTGCCCGGTATCGGCGCAGGTATCGCATCGTCGAAGCTTCACGATTCTCCCGAGCTGTCGCGCCGACAGGCACAGCTTCGGCGTAACATGGCGCTGTTCGATTCCCTGATTGCAACCGAGCAGGCCGACAACGGCTTCCCCTTGAAGGTGATTGCAATCGGGGACGAGGACCGCGCGGTGGCCGCTTCGGCGCGCTTGTTCGAAGCTGGATATTACAGTTCGGCCGTGTTCTTTCCGATCGTCAAGCGCGGGGCTGCCGGGCTGCGGATCATGCTGCGTGCCGACAATACGGAAGCGGATATTCGCGGGTTCGCGCAAGCGCTCACCGAAATTCTGCAGCGGGACCTGGCCCCTGCGCCCGCGCGCGTGAAGGCCGATGCTTGAGCCGGCAGAGATGCGCGCCGTGCGGGTGCTAGGCGGCCCGGGATCCGCTGCGCTGCGCGTGCAGCCGTGGCCGGTGCCGTCTCCTCGCGCAGGGGAGATGCTGGTGGCGGTGCGCGCGAGCGGCCTCAATCACGCCGATCTGTACCAGCGTGACGGTGAATGGCCTGCCCCTGAGGGCGCGTCGGACACGCTCGGCGTCGAAGTCGCGGGCACGGTGATCTCTGCCGATCCAACCGGGCGCTTCGCCGAGGGGGCGCGCGTCATGGCGCTGGTCGACGGTGGGGGGTATGCCGAGATCGCGGCGGTCGATCCCGCGCTCGCGGTGGAGATACCGCCGCATGTGACCTTTCAGGAAGCCGCCGCTCTGCCTGAGGCGCTGATCGTCGCGCATGGCAATCTCGTCGATATCGGCGCTGTCGAGGCGGGCATGCGGGTGCTGATCCATGGCGGTGCCAGCGGGATGGGATCCGTCATGATCCAGATCGCGCGGGATTTGGGCGCGGAGGTTGTGGCCACCACCAGCGACCCGGAGAAGATCGACCGGCTCAAGGCGCTAGGGGCGTGCCACGTCGTGGATCGCAACGGTGCTGCATTCCAGGGCGAAGCCGGCGGCGCGGCACCAATCACGGGTTTCGATCTGATCGTCGATATGGCCGGAGCCTCGACACTGTCGGCCAATCTTGAGCGGCTCAACCATCGCGGCACGCTGATCCTGATGGGGATCATGGGGGGCATGATCGGCACGGTCGATGTCGATCCGATCATCCTCAAGCGCCTCACCGTGCGCGGCACCATCCTGCGATCGCTGCCGACCGCCGAGAAGCGTGCGCTCGCGGCGCGGGCTTTCGCGCGCTGGATCGGACGGGTCGCCGCCGGTGCGATCCGGCCGGTGATCGACAGCATCCATCCCTTCGAAGCGGTCCGCGCGGCGCACGACCGTCTCGAACAAGGCGGACATTTCGGCAAGATCGTGCTCGCTATCGATCCCGAATCAACCAACCGAAACGCACTGCGAGAATTCGCTTAGGAGGGCGATCGATGGCGACCTCATTCGAACAGAATATTCGGGACGCGGCGGTTGACCTTTCGGCCTATGCCGTGTCCCTCGACGGCGCCGATGCGCGCCAGCCGGATGTGCTGACCGAACGGATCGCGGCCCACCTGACCGGGACCCCGGGCTTTGCGATCCTCTATGCGACCAGGCAAGTCCTGGCGGCACAGGGGCTCGACATCGCCGAGCATCGCGACGCCGCC
>JAIYAJ010000388.1 GCA_027489105.1 Zymomonas sp.
CGCTGCCGAACCGGCTCGGCCCTCTGCGCCGATCGCGCCGCAGCCGGTCCTCGTGGTCAATCAGATCTTGCCGGCGCCCGCACGGGCTGAGCTGCTCGCCATTCGTGAAGCTCTCGTCGAGGCGCTTGCCACCGATATGGACTGAGGCTCGCGGCTTCAGTTCTGATCCGGGCCGAGGCTGGGATCGAGATCGCGCGGGCGGATGAACAGCGACAAGGTGCCGCCATTGGCGCGCACATCCTCCCAGCGCTCCACCGGAAAGCTGATCTCCGCGACGCTCGCGGTCGGGAATTTCTCCTCGACCTGGTCGCGCGCCTCATCGTCGATCCGGTCTGGGACAAGCATCAGGACGAGGTCCTCGAGCCCGGGATTGTGCCCGACCAGCAGAAGCGAATCATGGCGGTCGTCGGTTTCCTGTACGACATCGAGCAAGGACACGGCCGAGGCGAGATAGATTCGCTTGTCCCAGGCAGGGGCGATCGTCTCCCCGACGCCCTGCGCCAGCTCCTCGATCGTCTCGACGCAGCGTATCGCCGGCGAGGACAGGACATGGTCATAGTGCAGGCCGTTGTCGCGCAGATATTGCCCAATACGCAGCGCCGCCCGCTTGCCGCGCGCATTGAGGGGCCGGTCGAAATCGCGGGCGACGGGATCGTCCCACCCCGACTTGGCATGGCGCAAAAGCGTCAATTTCTTCACGGTGGCAGCACACTCCCTCGACCTTGGGCCGTGATGCCCGAAACAGGCGTCGGAAGAAAGTCCGCTTGCGGCAGCTATTCGCCTGCGGATCAGCGGTCGTCGCGACGGCCCTCATGCTTGTCATCGGCCAGCCCGGGCAGGAAATCGGGGCCCGTATGTTCGATACCGGCCGCCAGCGGCTTGTGGCGATCGGGTCGTTGCTGCCCGGCGATTCGTCCGATCGCCTCGTCCAGCGTCACGCGCAGCACGGGCACACCGCCCGGAAAGGCGTCGAGCAGGCGCGATGGCGTGGCCGCGCCCAGCAGAACGAAATGGCCCCGGTCGCCGGCGCTGCGGATCAGCCGGCCGAAGGCCTGGCGCAGGCGGGCGCGGACGATGCGGTCGTCATAGACGCTGCCGCCGCCGGCCGCCTTGCGCGCAGCATGAAGCACGGTGGGGCGGGGCCAGGGAACGCCTTCCATGACCACGAGCCGGAGCGACTCACCCGGCACGTCGACCCCGTCGCGCAGCGCATCGGTGCCGAGCAGCGAGGCACGCGGATCGTCGCGGAAGATGTCGACCAGCGTTCCGGTGTCGATCGGATCGACATGCTGTGCGTAGAGCGGCAGGCCGTCCCGGGCGAGCCGGTCGGCGATGCGGGCATGGACCGCGCGCAGCCGCGAGATGGCGGTGAACAGGCCCAGCGTACCACCACCCGCCGCCGCGATCAGGCGGTGATAGGCCTGCCCCAGCTGTGCGACATCACCGCGCTTCAGGTCGGTGACGACCAGGACTTCGGCGCTGGTGGCATAATCGAACGGGCTGGGCACCGCGACATGGCGCGGGCTGTTGTCGAGATGAAGCGTGCCCGCCCGCGCCTCGGCGCCGCTCCAGTCTTCGCCATCGCGCAGCGTCGCCGAGGTCACGAGCACGCCATGCGCGGCCTTCAGCACGGTCTCTGCCAGCGGTCGCGATGGATCGAGCCAGTGCCGATGGAGGCCGATGTCGAGCTCGCGCCCCTCGACCCGGTCCACCGCCAGCCAGTCGACGAAGTCGGGATCGAGCGGCCCGCCCAGGCGCGCCAGCATCGCGATCCACGACGCGACCAGCTGTCCGCGCTGGGTGAGGCCGGCAATCGCCCCCTCGATCCGCGCGCGTGCCTGTCCGTCGAGCCAGTCGGGCCCGTCCTCCATCACCGCCGCCAGCCTCTGCCGCAGTTTCGCCATCGGCCGCATCAGCGCTTCCAGCGCTTCGATCGCGGGGCGGGCGGCGTCGATCAGTTCGGGTTCGGGCTGGCCGGCATCGGTTTCGAGGCCATAGCCCGCATCCTGCGCATCGGCGCGGGCGTAGACGGTGGCGCGCACCGCCGACAGCAGTCGCTCGATCGGGCCGAGCGGCAGGCTTTCGCCGAGCCGGCCGAGCCAGCCGTCGGCCGGCAGCAGGGTCGCAGCGGCCGCCGCTGCCTCGATCGCCAGACCACCTTCCTCGTCATAGCTGGCGACGTCGGACAGCCGGGCCGACAGGCCGCGCCGCCGCCCCCGCGCCTTGGCTTCGGGACCGATGATCCAGCGGCGGAGCTCGATCGTCTCCTGTCCGGTCAGCGCCGCGGCGAAGGTCGAATCGGCGGCGTCGAACAGGTGATGGCCTTCGTCGAACACCAGCCGCGCCAGAGGCTGCCCCTCGTCGGCGCGCCGCTGCGCCAGGATCATGACCAGCGCATGGTTGGCGATCACGATATCGGCATTTTCCGACGCGCGAGCCGCGCGCTCGATGAAGCATTTCCGATAATGCGGGCAGCCGGCATAGACGCACTCGCCGCGCCGGTCGGTCAGCGCGGTCGATCCCGCGCGGCGGAATAGCGTGGGGAGCCAGCCGGGCAGGTCGCCCCCGACCATGTCGCCGTCGCGCGTGTACATCCCCCAGCGCGCAACCAGTTGCGCCAGGATCGCGGCGCGATTCTGGAAGCCGCCCTGCAACGCATCCTCGAGGTTGAGCAGGCAGAGGTAGTTTTCCCGCCCCTTGCGAACCACCACCCTGCGCGCGCGCTCGGCTGCATCGGGGAATATTCGCCGCGTCTCCTTGTCGAGCTGACGCTGCAGCGCCTTGGTGTAGGTCGACACCCACACCGCGCCATCGGCCTTCTCGGCCCAGAGCGAGGCCGGCGCCAGATAGCCGAGCGTCTTGCCGATCCCCGTCCCTGCCTCGGCGAGAACGACATTCGGCCGTCCTTCCCCGGCACGCGGGTCGAAGGCGCGGGCATTGCCGATCGCATAGCTGCGCTGCCCCTCGCGGCTTTCCGCCTGCGGCCCGACGAGCGTGCCCAGCCGGTCGAGCACCTCCTGCTCGTCTAGGCGGACGCTACGCGGCTGAGGACGGGCGTTCGCCTCGTCCCATTCGGGCAGGCGCGCGAACAGCCCGCGTTCGGATTGGGCGGGGGACTTGAGGATCTGGCCGATCGGCCCCGCCCAGGGCCAGCGCAATCGCGCGAGCGACTGCGCGCTGTTATAGGCGCCATAGGCCTCGGGCCAAGCTTCGGGACGCGCCATGCGCGCGAGCAGCGCGCGAGCGGCTTCGATCAGGAACAGCGAGGCGCGCGCATCGTCGACCGGCGGCGCGAGGTCGAGGGCGCGGGCGAGGCCGGCGGGAGTCGGCACCGCGAAGCGTGCCGGATGGACGAAGGCGAAGAGCTCGAGCAGATCCAGGCCGGAAAAGTCGGCGATGCCGAGGCGGCTGGCCGTGACGGCCGCATTCAGCACGATCATCGGTGTTTCGGCCGCACGTGCCGCAGCTTCCCCGCGCCCGATGCCCCGGACCTCGCCCTGCGGCGAGGCCAGCCAGATGCCGCCATGAGTGGCGTGCAGCGCCGGATAGGGGAGATCGGGGAGCATGGCTCCCATCTAGGGGCTAAGGAACGATTGGGGAACAGGCATCCGACAGGATTTGGCGGTGTCGCCGCCGATGTTGATTCGCGCCCCGCGCGCGCTACAGGACCGGATCATGACCGACAGCATCACCCCCGCCGCGCTGCGCGAAGCCGCGCTCGTCTCGAAGGCCTGGCCCTATGAGGAAGCTCGCAAGCTCCTCAAGCGCTACGAGAAGGGCGCGCCGGAGAAAGGCTATGTGCTGTTCGAGACCGGCTATGGCCCGTCGGGCCTGCCGCATATCGGCACCTTCAACGAGGTTCTGCGCACGACGATGGTGCGCCGCGCCTATGAGGAAATGTCGGACCTGCCGACGCGGCTGATCGCGTTCAGCGACGATATGGACGGCCTGCGCAAGGTGCCCGACAATGTCCCGAACCAGGAGATGCTGCGCGAGCATCTGGGCAAGCCGCTGACGCGCATTCCCGATCCGTTCGGCAAATATGAGAGCTTCGCGCATCACAATAACGCGATGCTGAGGGAGTTTCTCGACCGCTTCGGCTTCGATTACGACTTCCGCTCGTCGACCGAGGCCTATGAGGGCGGCCAGTTCGACGAAGCGCGTAAGGCCGTGCCGCGTCAGTATGAAGGGATCATGGCAATCATGCTCCCGACGCTGCGCAAGGAACGCCAGGCCACCTATTCGCCGGTCCTGCCGATCAGCCCGACCAGCGGCATCGTGCTGCAGGTCCCGGTCGAGGTGGTCGACGCAGACGCCGGGCTGATCCGCTTCGATGATGGTAGCGAGACGATCACCCAGTCGGTCCTAGGCGGCAAGGCCAAGCTCCAGTGGAAGGTCGACTGGGCGATGCGCTGGGTCGCACTCGGGGTCGACTATGAAATGTCGGGCAAGGATCTGATCGACTCGGTCGTCCAGTCGTCGAAGATCTGCCGCGAGCTCGGCGCCCGCCCGCCCGAAGGCTTCAACTATGAGATGTTCCTCGACGAGAAGGGCGAGAAAATCTCCAAGTCGAAGGGCAATGGCCTCAGCCTCGAACAATGGCTGACCTATGGCCCCGAGGAGAGCCTCGCTTTCTACGCCTATCGCGAGCCGAAAAAGGCCAAGCAGCTGCACATGGGCGTGATCCCGCGCGCGGTCGACGAATATTGGCAGTTCCGGGGCAATTATCCGGCCCAGCCGATCGAGCAGAAGCTCGGCAACCCGGTCCATCACATCCACCGCGCGACCAATGATCCGGTCCCGGAGAGCACGCTGCCGGTAACCTTCGGGCTGCTGCTGAACCTCGTCGGGGTGATGGGCGATGCGTCGCGCGAGCAGGTCTGGGGCTATCTCTCCAACTATGTCGAGAATGCCTCGGCGGAGAAATATCCCGAGCTTGACCGGCTCATCGGCCACGCGCTCGCCTATAACCGCGACTTCGTCGCACCGACGCTCAAGCGCCGCAAGCCCACCGAGAACGAGGCTGCGGCGCTGCGGGCGCTCGACGCCAAGCTTGCGGAAATGCCGGCCGGCACCGCCGCCGAGGATATTCAGAACGAAGTCTATGCGATCGGCAAGGACGAGGCTTATGGCTTTGCCTCGCTTCGCGACTGGTTCAAGGCTCTTTACGAGACGCTGCTGGGCGCCGA
>JAIYAJ010000242.1 GCA_027489105.1 Zymomonas sp.
AAGATCCAGCCGGCGAGCCAGAGGAAGCCCAGTGCGCCGGTCAGGACGAAGGCCGCCTTCCACCCAAAGGCCAGCGCCAGCGGCGGGATCAGCAGCGGGGTCAGGATCGCCCCGATATTGGGCGCGGTGTTGATCAAGCCGATGGCGATGTTGCGCTGGCGCGGCGGCATGTAGATCGCCGCCGCCTTGAGGCCGGCGGGGGTGCTGACCGACTCGCCTACCGCCAGGACAATGCGGGCAGTGACGAATTGTTGGACGGTCATCGCCAGCGCATGGGCCATGCCGGCGGCGCTCCACACGACGACGGCGATGCCATAGGCCATGCGCACGCCCAGCCGGTCGACGAACCAGCCGACCGCGAGCAGTGCGCCGGCAGCCGCGATCTGGAAGGAGGATCCGAGATGGGCATAGTCGGCGTCGCTCCAGCCGAATTCGGCTTCCAGCGTTGGTTTGAGGAGGGCGAGCACCTGCCGGTCGACATAGTTGAGGGCGTTGCCGAGGAAGAGCAGCGCGATGAGGAGTCCTATCGTTCCACGCGCGACCGTCTGTCCACCGTTGCCCTGGCTCACCACATCCCTCCAATCCTTCCGCCGTCACGCAGCGGTTTGCAGGCTTGCAGAGTAGCGCGTCGCCGCGATAAGGGAAATATTATATGACACCGTAAGACAGAAAAATGGGCAGGAGCGGCATGAACGGAATAGACTGGGATGCGACGCCGCATGGTGGCGACCTGTTCGGCGAACTCCATCTTGCCGAAACCGCCAAGGCTCCGCCGCCAGAGCGGGACAGCCTCGTCCCCGGCCTGATGATCTGTGGGGTCGGCTCAGCCGCCGCAGCGTGGCTGTCGGACCATTATGGTTTCCCGATCATCCTGCTCGGCCTTCTGATCGGTCTGTCGCTGAACTTCGTCACCCGTGACCCGCGCACGACCAGGGGACTCGACTTCGCCTCACGGACCTGCCTGCGCGCCGGCATCGTCGTGCTGGGTCTGCAAGTCACCTTCGCCCAGATCCAGGCGCTGGGCGCCACCCCCTTCGCCGCGCTGGTCGTCGTCATGCTGCTGACCTTCGGCGCCGGCCTGATTTTTGCGCGCGGATCGGGGCAGGGGCGCTATGCCGGCATCCTCGCCGGAGGGGCAACCGCCATCTGCGGGGCCAGCGCCGCGCTCGCGCTCTACGGCGTGATCGGCAAGGAGCGGCTCAGCCAGGCGCAGTTCGCGCTGACCCTTGTCGGCGTTTCGCTCGCCAGCGCGTTCGCGATGTCGATCTATCCGGTGCTGGCAGCCGAACTGGGGCTCAACGACCAGCAGGCGGGCTTCCTGATCGGGGCGTCGATCCATGACGTCGCCCAGGCGATCGGCGGCGGCTATGCCTTTTCGGACGCGGCCGGCAGCTATGCCACGATCGTCAAGCTGTCGCGGGTCGCGCTTCTCGCGCCCGTCGTGGCGCTCGCCAGCCTGTGGCTCGGCAGCGTCGGCGGCGATGCGGGGCGCCCGGTCTGGCGCCGGCTCGCGCTCCCCTGGTTCATCACCGCCTTCCTCGTCGTCGTGACGATCAACAGCCTGTTTCCCATTCCCGTCCCGGTCAAGGACAGTGCGCTCAGTGCCTCGAAGGGGCTGCTCCTGCTGGCGGTCACCGCGACGGCGATGCGCTCGCGCATGGACCTGCTGATGGAACTGGGCTGGAAGGCGGTCGCGCCCGTCATCGGTGCAACCCTGGTCAGCTTCCTCGCCTCGCTGGTCTTCGCTGTCTGGCTGGTGGCTTGACGGGCATCCGACCGTCAACCGCATTGCATTCGCTGTCCCACGCTCCATAGTCGGTCGGAAGAACGACAGGCCGTGGAGAGTGCCGAATGACCCCCGAGCAGCGGCTCGACCGCGTCGAATCCGAGCTGGCGATCCGCCGACTCGTCGCCGCTTATTGCTTCACCATCGATGATCGCGATTTGCCCGCCATCGCTGCTTTGTTCGCCGATGACGCGCGCGTCGCTTCGCAGGACGGGGTGATGGAGGCGCGCGGGGTCGATGCGATCATGGACCAGTATCGCCACCGCTTCACGGTGCTGGGGCCGGGCGCCCATTATATGCACGATATACTGATCGATTTTTCCGACGAGGACCCCGACCTCGCCTTCGGGCGGGTTTCGGGCCATGCCGAATTGTGGCGCAACGGCCGGATGATGGTCGCCTCGCTGCGCTACCGCGACCGCTACGTCCGCACCGCCGCAGGCTGGCGCTTCGGCGAGCGGATCATCAGCTTCCTCTATTATGTCGATGCCGACGACTATCGCGGCATCCTCGGCCATGCCGATCGCAACAGGGCTTATGATATCCCGAAGCCCGCCGATTTCCCCGAAACGCTGCCCGGTTGGGCGGCTCCGGCGGAGGCTGCGATCCATGGCTGAGCAGGCGGGAGTCCGCATCGAGGATCGCGGCGCGGTGCGCATCATCACGATCGACCGTGAACGGCGCAGCAATGCGCTCGATGTCGCGGCCTCCGACGCGATCGACCAGGCGGTCGATACCGCCGAGCGCGATCCGGCGATCCGCGTGCTGCTGCTGACGGCGGCGGGTGATCGCAGCTTCTGCGCAGGCATGGACCTGAAGGAAGCGGCGGAACGGGGGCCGGGCCATGGGCTCGTCCCCGGCCGGGGTTTCGCCGGCATCACCGAGCGTCGCCGGACCAAGCCGCTGATCGTCGCCGCCAATGGCGCTGTCGTGGCGGGCGGCTTCGAACTCGCGCTGGCCGCCGATATCGTGATCGCCGCCGACCATGCGATCTTCGGTCTGGCCGAAGTGAAGCGGGGCCTGTTCGCTTTTGCCGGCGGGGTCCAGCGGCTCGCCCGCGCGGTGCCGCGCGCGACCGCGCTGCACATCGTGCTTACCGGCGAACCGATCAGCGCCGCGCGCGCGCTCGAACTCGGGCTGATCTCCGAAGTGGTGCCACGCGACCGGCTGATGCCGCGCGCGATCGAGCTGGCCGAGACGATCGCCGGCTTCGACCGCGACACGGTACGCCGCGCGCTAGCCCTTCACGACTTCGCCGCCGACGCCCCGATCACCGAGAGCCTGAGCTTCGGCCGTGCTTTCGGCGAGGAGACGCTGGGCGGTCTCGCCACGCAGGAAGGCATCCGCGCCTATGCCGAGGGGCGGGCGAAGTAGCAGTCTTCGGCCGCCGCCTCAGAGAGTCGCGGCCGACCCCAGGATGACGGTCGCCTGGCTCGACAGCGTGCCGCCATTGCCATGGGCTAGCGCGATGTCGACACCGGGGATCTGGTTGGCGGCCTCACCCCGGATCTGTCGCACCGCCTCGACGATCGTGAACAGGCCGTACATGCCGGGATGGCAGCAGGACAGGCCGCCGCCATTGGTGTTCACCGGCAGATGGCCGCCCGGCCCGATCCCGCCATTTTCGACGAAACGCCCGCCTTCGCCCTTGGGACAGAAGCCGAGATCCTCGAGGAACAGGATCGTGTTGATCGTGAAGGCGTCGTACAGCTCGACGACGTCGACGTCGGACGGGCCGATCCCCGCCATCGCATAGGCTCGCCCGCCGGACTCGCTAGCAGCCGTGGTAGTCAGGTCGGGCATTTGCGAGATCGCATTGTGCCAGGTCGCAGCGGCAGCGCCGAGGACCGGCACGAGCGGCTTCGCGCCGTCGCGCGCGCGGTCCGTGCGAGTCAGGACGATCGCGGCGGCGCCGTCGGTGACGAGGCAGCAATCCTTGACCGACAAGGGGCTCGACAGCATCCGCGCGCCCAGCACGTCGTCGATGGTCAGCGGGCCGGTGGCGAAGGCCTCCGGATTGCCGTTCGCCCAGGCCCGCGCGGCGACGGCGACCTCGGCCAGATGGTGCCGCGTCGTGCCGAACTCGTGGAAGTGGCGCGATGCCGCGAGAGCATAGGAGGAGACGGGGAAGAGCGGGCGATAGGGCGCTTCCCAGACATTGCTGCCGACCGGGGTCGACAGCTTGCCGCCACCGCTGCGCTGGTTCGATCCATAGGCGATCAGCGCGGTGTCGATATAGCCGGCCGCCAGCATTGTCGCGGCGGTCGCGATATGGCTGAGAAAGGCCGAGCCGCCGGTGCGGTTGCAGTCGGTAAAGCGCGGCGACAGGCCCAGATATTCGGCAAAGCTCAGCCCTGCGAGGACGTCGTCGGGCAGGCAGATGAACAGCCCGTCGACCTGCGACAGCGGCATGCCGGCGTCGGCCAGTGCGAGGAGGCCGGCTTTGGCCGCCATCTCCATGGTGGTGTGGCCGGGGCATTCGCCGATGCCATAGGTCGCGATGCCGGCGATCGCGGCCTGGCCGCGCGGAAAGTCGCCCGCCATGTCAGGCCGCCGCGAACAGAAGGATGGGGGCGCCGTCGCGCTCGCCGATCCGCGCGCGGACGCGCAGGCCGATGGCGATCTCCTCTGCCGGCACGCCTTCGACCTCGCTCATCAGGCGAACCTCTTCGTCGAGATCGACGAGGACCACCGCACGGGGCGGCTCGGGCGGGCGCGGGTGGATCACCGTCACGGCATGGACGGTGCCGAACCCCGACGCCTCGATCCACTCCCAGTCGCTGTCGCCGCTGCGCGGTTCGGCGAGGCGGGGCGGGAAGAAGATCGTCCCGCTGCCGCGCGCGCGCTGGAGCAGGAACCGCCCTTCGGCCAGCGCGGCGCGCCACTGTGCCTGCGGTGCAGCTTCGGTCACGCCGGAACCTTGCGCGCGCCTTCGAGCAGCGCATCGATGCTGGCATCGTCGAAGCCCGCTTCGGCGAGAATGGCGCGGCTGTCGGCGCCCAGCGCCGGACCTGGATCGCCGATCGCGCCGGGCGTCTCCGAGAAGCTGGTCGGGATGCCGGGGAAGCGCAACGTGCCGAACTCGCTGTCGCGCTCCTGCCAGAAGCCGGTGGCTTCGAGATGCTCGTCGTGCAGCAGGTCCTGCGTGGTCGCGATCGCCATCGCGGGCACCTCGGCGATACGGAACAGCTCCAGCCATTCGGCGGTCGTCCGCTCCGCCAGCACTTCGGCCAGCTTCGCCAGCACGGTGCCGATATTCTCCGTCCGGCTGCGCATCGATGCGAACATCGGATCGCGGGTCCATTCGGGGTCGCCGATCGCGTGGAAGAAGCTGCGCCAATGCTTGTCGTTGTAGATCATGACGCCGACATAGCCGTCGCTGGTCTTGTACGGCCGGCGCGACGCGGTGGTGACGCGCGGATATTCGGGCGGTCCCTGCGGCGGGTCGAACAGCGAACCGCACAGATGCTCGATCATCGTGAACGAGACGAGCGTCTCGAACATCGGCACCTCGATCTCCTGCCCCCGCCCGGTCTTCTCGCGCGCATAGAGGGCGGCGAGCATCGCGTAGAGGCCGGTCAGGCCGGTCACCTTGTCGGCGACGACCGTGCCCAGATAGGTCGGCACGCCGTTAGACAGCCGCGCCTGCAGATCGACCAGCCCGGACGCCGCCTGGACGATGTCGTCATAGGCCGGATAGTCGCGATAGGGGCCGTTGCGGGCGAAGCCGTAGAGATTTGCGTAGATCAGCCCCGGATTGGCTTCCCGCAGCGATTCATAGTCGAGGCCGAGGCGCTTGATCGCGCCGGGCCGCATCGAATGGACGAAGATATCCGCACCCTCGACGAGCCGCACGAGCGCAGCGCGCGCCTCAGGCTGCTTGAGGTTCAGCGACAGGCTGCGCTTGCCCCGGTTGACGTTGAGGAACATGCCGCCGCGCGTCGCGTCGGGGCCGGGCGGCAGATAGCGGGTCGTGTCGCCGTCGGGGCTCTCGACCTTGATCACGTCGGCACCCAGATCGGCCATGATCTGGGTCGCATAGGGGCCCATCAGCACGCTGGTGCAGTCGATTACCCGCACGCCGGCCAGAGGACCTTTCAGACGCCCGCTCATCGCACGCCCCCCCTTGTCAGGGCGATCGGCGGGCATAGCCTCACGCGTATGTGCGTATGGGGAGCGGAATCGTGAAGGTACATCTGGTCGCGGCTGGCAAATTTCATGACATCGACTTTGCACGGCTGGAGTTGCTGAAGCTTCTGGCCGAACGGCCGGAGATACGGACGTCGGTGGCGTCCGACTATGGCGACCTGGCGAGCCTTGCGGCGGCCGACCTGCTGATCACCTACACCTGCGACATGCTGCCCGATGCGGCGCAGACCGAGGCCCTGGCGGCGTTCCTCGCCCGGGGCGGGCGCTGGTTCGCGCTGCACGGGACCAATG
Organism: Zymomonas sp.; assembly: GCA_027489105.1. The sequence continues at coordinate 6,227 of JAIYAJ010000242.1, forward strand.
CGACGCTGCGCTTCGGCTCTGACGGGGTGGTCGACACGCCCGACGTCGCGCCGGACTTCACCGCGCTGCTCGGCACGCGCTTCGCCGGCCATCCGCCGATCGCGCCGTTCAAGGTGTTCGTGACGCGCGGCGATCATGCGCTGACCGAAGGGCTGCGCGACTTCCGCGTCGAGGACGAACTGTACCTGACGCACCGCACCGCCGAGATCGACGTGCTGCTGCACACCAGCTTCACCGGTTCCTGTCCCGAGTTCCGCGATTCCGAATGGAACGAGGCCGAGGTTCCGGTGCTGTACGAGCGGCGCGTTGGTCCGGGTTCCATCCTCTACCTCACCCTCGGCCACTGCCGAGGCCATTATGATTTGCGCCCGGTCGCGGATTTCTGGCCGCACCCCCAGCGCTGTTCATGGAACTATCCGGTCTTCGCCGAACTGCTCCGCCGTGGCATCCGCTGGGGTCTTCCTCAACCGGGCTGACCTCAGGCCTTGTCGAGTTTCGGGTTCATCGAGCGGATCTGCTGTTCGAGCAGCACCAGCATCGGCTCGACCATCGCTTCTGCCATGGCGCCCGTCACCAGGTTGATCGCCATGCCCTCGAGCATCGTCTGCGACAGCGTCATGGCGACGTCGAAACGGTCGCGAAAGCCCTGCCATTCGGGGAAGAGCGCGACTGCCTGGGCGTTGAACCGCTCGCGATACTCGACCTGCAACGGCTGCAGGATCTTGGCGAGATCCGGATGCGTCCGCGCCGCCAGCGCCAGTTCGTGAAAAGCGATGAAGGCGGGCTTCTGCAGCTGTCGCCAATAGGCGCGCACCAGCGCCTCGACGTCGTGATTCTCGGTGTCGGCTGCGCGACGGAAGGCGCGCAGACGCTTCTCGTGCAGTTCGACGATCGCCGCCTTGATCAGCGCCGAACCATTTTCGAAATGGTGGAGCATCGCGCCGCGCGACAGGCCCGCCTCGGCGGCCACCTGCGGGGTGGTGGTGTTGGCATAGCCGACCTTGACGATGCAGCGGATCGTGGCGTCGATGAGCCGGGCGCGGGTCTGTGCACTCTTCAGCGACTGCTGGGTCTGGCCGCCCTGGCCGCGTTCGCGCGGCTGACGGGCGGGGGAACCGGAACGAACTGCTGCCAACGCCATCGTACGGAAAATCCTTTTCGAGAAACAATCATGTTTGTTTTTGATAGGGCCTGTCAAGCAACCTCGTCGAAGGGCCCATAGCATAGTTGGACCGCGATTGGACCGCGATGTTAGGGGGAGCGCGCAGCGCCCGATAAAAAACATTCATGCATGTTTTCATCTTGCCTTGGCGCGGAGCCTCGGTGCAGAAAGGGGCGAGGCCGAAGGGTCGTAAGGATCGGAGAGGTAAAGTGGATCTCGGTTTGCAGGGAAAGAAGGCGATCGTCGTCGGGGCCGCGCGCGGCATCGGCATGGCGGTGGCCGAAACGCTGGCGCGCGAAGGCTGCGATCTGGCCATCGCCGCGCGCTCCGAGGACGGCGTCAAGGACGCGGTCGCCAACCTGAAACGCTATGGCACCAACGTCGTCGGCAAGGCCGTCAACGTGAAGAAGGCCGACGATTACAAGGACTGGCTGGCCTGGGCGATCGATGCGCTCGACGGCTGCGATGTCCTCATTCCGATCTCCTCGGCAGGCGGCGGCCTGGGTAGCGAGAAATATTGGCAGAATGCGTTCGAGGTCGACGTGATGGGCCCGGTCCGCGCGGTCGAGGCGGTGCTGCCGCGCATGGTCGAGCAGAAGTCAGGCTCGATCGTCTTGATCGCGACCACCTCCGCCGGCGAGGCGATGGGCGGTCCGCAGCCTTATAATGCGATGAAGGCGTCGCTCGTCACCTGGGGCAAACAGCTTGCCCTGTTCCACGGCAAGGACGGCATCCGCGTGAACGTCGTCTCGCCCGGCCCGGTGGAGTTCGAGGGCGGCAACTGGGACATGATCAAGGGGACGATGGAGAAATTCTACCAGTCCCAGCTGCGTCAGCATCCGGCCGGCCGCCTCGGCACGCCCGAGGAGATCGCGCGCTGCGTCGTGTTCATGGCGAGCCCGGCGGCGAGCTGGTGCAATGGGTCGCACCTCGTCGTCGACGGGGCCTTCACCAACCGGACCCATTTCTGAGGTCGCCCCCGCGATGGACGTAAAGCGCAAGGTCGATGTCATCCGGGTCAATCCCGAGGACTGGCCCAATGGCACTCCTGCCGGGAAGGCGGAGGATCCGGATCTCGGCTATGACGTGATCCCGGCGGCCCGCTACACGTCTGAAGAGTTCATGAAGCTCGAATGGGAGCATGTCTGGACGAAGGTCTGGCTGCTCGGCGGGCGCTCGTGCGACATCAGGGAGCCGGGCGACTATATCTGCACCGACATCGGCAAGGAGAGCGTCATCATCGTCCGCCAGAAGGACGGTTCGGTGCGCGCTTTCCCCAATGTCTGCCTGCATCGCGGCAACCGCCTGCGTCCGGAAGGGCTCGGCAATGCGGAAGCGTTCCGCTGCCTCTACCACCACTGGACCTATGGCCTCGACGGCTGCATCGAGCGCATTCCCGACATGGCCACCTTCCCGCAGGGCGGGCCTCCGGGGATGAAGCTGCCATCCTACCCCTGCGCCGAATGGGGCAGCTTCGTGTGGTTCTCGCTCAATCCCGACGTCGAGCCGCTCGAGGACTTCCTCGCGCCGATGCCGCAGCATCTCGACCCCTATCATATGGAGCGGATGGCTTGGCAGCGTGACGTTACCGTCGAATGGGACTGCAACTGGAAGGCGAGCGTCGATGCCTTCAGCGAGGTTTATCACGTTCAGGGCATCCATCCGCAGCTGCAATGGTATCTCGACGACACCAATGCGCAGATAGACGTCTATGAGCGGCATAGCCGCTATCTCGTCCCCTTCGCGGCGATATCGGGCCGCGTCGCGCTCCCCTCGTCGATCCCGCCGGCCATCTATGAGATCATGGTCAAGGCCGGCATGGATCCGGCCGAATATGAAGGCCGGGTCAGCGACATCCGCCGCGACGTCCAGCTGTTCAAGCGCAAGCATGGCAAGGCGCAGGGCAAGGATTATTCGGAGCTGAACGACGATCAGCTGACCGACGATTATCACTACACCATCTTTCCGAACGTCTCGCTCAACGTCCATGCCGACGACGTGATGATGTTCCGGCAGCGCCCGCACGCGACCGACCCGAACAAGATGCTTTACGACATCTGGGTGCTGGAGCTGGTTCCCGAGGGCGAGGAATGGCCCGAGCGGGTCAAGCACCGCCACTTCAAGCATGGCGAGAAGTCGATCGGCCAGGTGCTCGACCAGGATGCCTTCAATCTGCCGACGGTGCAGAAGGGGATGCAGTCCGATGCCTTCCCCGGCCTGTGGATCGGCGATCAGGAACTTCGCATCCGGCACTTCCACAAGGTGCTGGACGACTATGTCTACGGGCCGGGCGGCAAGAAGCCGGGCGACATCTGAAGGAAGCAGGATGCAACTGAGCCGCGACGAGCTTCTCGGCGCCTATCGGCGCATGGCGACGATCCGCCAGTTCGAGGAAAGGCTGCATGACGAGATCATGACCGGCGAGATTGCCGGCTTCACGCATCTCTATGCGGGGCAGGAAGCGGTCGCGGTCGGCGTCTGCGACCATCTGAGCGTGGACGACATGATCGTCTCCACCCATCGCGGCCATGGCCATTGCATCGCCAAGGGCTGCGATGTGCCGGGCATGATGCAGGAAATCTTCGGCAAGGCGGGCGGTCTCTGCAAGGGGCGCGGCGGGTCGATGCACATCGCCGATCTGTCGGTCGGCATGCTCGGCGCGAACGGGATCGTCGGCGGCGGCGCGCCGCAGGCGGTGGGGGCGGCACTCGCCGCCAAGCTCGACGGCAAGGGCCGTGTGGCGATCGCCTTTTCGGGCGACGGCGCCTGCAACCAGGGCACCACCTTCGAAGCGATGAACATGGCGGTGGTGACCAAGGCCCCGGCGATCTTCGTGTTCGAAAACAACCATTATCCCGAGCATACCGGCGACGCCTATGCGGTCGGCACCGCCAAGGACATCGCCAGCCGGGCCGAAGCCTTCGGCATGCGCGCGTGGCGCGCCAATGGCTGCGACTATTTCGACACCTATGAGACGATGCGCGAACTGCTCGATTATGTCCGTGCCGGCAATGGACCGGCGGCGATCGAGCTCGATACCGAGCGCTTCTACGGCCATTTCGAAGGCGACCCCCAGCGCTATCGCGGCAAGGGCGAGGTCGATCGGTTGCGCGAGGAGCGCGACTGCCTCAAGGCCTTCCGCGCGCGCGTCGGCGAAGCGAAGCTGCTCGATGCGGCAGAGCTCGACGCGATCGACGCCGAGGTGGCGGCCCTGATCGACGCTTCGGTGGCCGCGGCACGCGCGGCACCGGCGCCCGATCCGGCCACCGTCGCCGAAGACGTCTATGTCGATTATTTCTGAGAGGGGCCGCTGACATGGCGATCATGACCATCCGCGATGCCATCGTGCAGACCCTGCATGCGGAGATGGAGCGCGACCCGAACATCATGCTGCTGGGCGAGGACGTCGTCGGCGGCAACGGAACCGCAGGCGGGCCCGAGGCGATCGGCGGCATCTGGGGCACGTCGGGCGGGCTCTATGCCAAGTTCGGGCCGGACCGGGTGATCGACACCCCCATTTCGGAAAGCGCCATTGTCGGCGCGGCGGCGGGCGCGGCGCTGGCGGGCAAACGCCCGGTCGCCGAGCTGATGTTCGCCGATTTCGTGGGCGTCAGCCTCGACCAGATATGGAACCAGATCGCAAAGTTCCGCTACATGTTCGGCGGCAAGACCAAGTGCCCGGCGGTCATCCGCCTGATTTACGGCGCCGGCATGAACACCGCCGCCCAGCACAGCCAGTCGGTCTATGCGATGCTGACGGCGATGCCGGGTCTCAAGGTCGTGCTGCCTACCACCCCGGCCGACGCCAAGGGCCTGCTGACCGAGGCGTTGCGCGGCGACGATCCGGTCATGTTCTTCGAACATAAGGCGATGTACGGCGTGAAGGGGGAGGTGCCCGAGGGCGACCATCGCCAGCGCTTCGGCGAAGCGCGCATCGTCCGCGAGGGCGGCGACGCCACGATCGTCGCCTGCGGTCGCATGGTACCCTTCTCGGAAAAGGCCTGCGACAAGCTCGCTGCCGACGGCATCGGCTGCGACCTGATCGATCTACGCACGACCAGCCCGCTCGACGAGGAAGCGATCCTGGATTCGGTCGAGGCGACCGGCCGGCTGGTCGTCGTCGACGAAAGCCCGCCGCGCTGCAGCCTGGCGGCCGACATCTGCGCGCTGGTCGCGACCAAGGGCTTCACCAGCCTGAAGGCGCCGCCCGAGCTGGTGACTGGTCCGCACAGCCCGATCCCCTTCGCCCGCGAACTCGAGCGCGCCTGGGTCCCTTCGCCACAGAAGATCGAGGCTGCGGTCCGCCGCGTCCTCGCGCGCTGAGGAGCGACGCCATGGCCAAGCTCAAGCCCTTCACCATGCCCAAATGGGGCATCGAGATGAGCGAAGGCACGCTTGCCGAATGGCAGGTCGCCGAGAACCAGCCCTTTGCCAAGGGCACGGTCCTGACCCTCATCGAGACCGACAAGATCACCAATGAGGTCGAGGCCGAGGCCGATGGCCGCTTTGTCCGCCTGATCGCCGAGCCGGGCCAGACCTATCCGGTCGGCGCCCTGCTTGCGGTGCTGTCCGACGGGGGCGAGGCGACGGCTGCCGAGATCGATGCCGTCGTGACCTCTTTCAAGGCGGTCGACGCCGGCTTCGCGCCGGACGGCGATGAGGCCCCTGCGCCGGCCGCTGCCGCCCCGGTTACCGAGGTCGCTCCGGCCCATGCCGCCATCCCCGATGGCGTGGCGATCAGTCCGGTCGCGCGCGAGAAGGCGCTGGCGGCAGGTCTCGACGTTGCAACGCTTTCGGGTTCCGGGCGCGGCGGCCGTATTACGGCGCAGGATGTCGACGAAGTCCTGCGCCCCTCTGCTCCTGTATCGCTGGTCGGCGTTCTGCCGCCGACGCCAACCTCACCGGTCTTCGCGACCCCGATGGCTCGCCGGGTCGCGGCGATCCATGCGGTCGACCTCTCCCAGGTCGCCGGCTCCGGCCCGCGTGGCCGGGTGCGTAAGGCAGATGTGCTGGCGGCTGTTCCAGCGCCGACACCTGCGCCGGTCGCGCAGGCTGCGCCTTCTGCCCCTGTCGCTGCGGCTCCGGCCGTCATGGCGGCTCCCGGCTCGGTCGACGTCATGCCGATGTCGTCGATGCGGCGGACGATCGCCCGGCGTCTGACCGAAGCGAAGCAGCAGATCCCGCATTTCTATGTCCGGCGCCGCGTCCGCGCCGATCGCCTGCTCGCCTTGCGAGCGGCGGTCCAGGGGCAGCGGCCCAGCGTCAACGACTATCTGATCCGCGCCTGTGCGCTCGCCTTGATGGAAGTGCCGCAGGTCAACATCCAGGTCCACGGCCAGGACATTCACCGCTTCGGTTCGGCCGATATCGCGGTGGCCGTCGCGACCGAGCGCGGACTCGTCACGCCGATCATTCAGGGCGCGGACGAACTGTCCGTTGCGCAGATTTCGGAGCGGATGGCGGGCCTTGCCCAGCGTGCGCGCAGCGGCAAGCTCAAGGTCGAGGAGTTCAGCGGGGGCAGCTTCTCGCTGTCCAATCTCGGTGGGTTCGGGGTCGAGCAGTTCGACGCCATCATCAACCCGCCGCAGGGGGCGATCCTCGCGGTCGGCACGGCCCGCCCCGAGCCGATCGACGATGACGGCGCGATCCGCATCGTCCCCGTCCTGCATCTGTCGCTGTCGTGCGATCATCGGGCGATCGACGGGGCCGATGGTGGTCGCTTCATGGCCGCGCTCTGGCGCCTGATCGAGAATCCCGCTCTCCTCTAAAGAGAGAGCCGGGACGTCCGGGCCACCCCTTATCAGGCCCGGCCGCCCCGGCTTCCAAGCCGCGCGGGACGGCGGCTAGCTCTTCGGACTTTTGCGGAGGAAGGGCGTCACAGGCCGCCCTTGCCGAACACCAGATCGCCGGCTCCACGCTGTCCGCGCGGCTCCAGCGTGGCGAACATGCCCTGGGTCAGGATCTCGCCCGACGGCTTGTTGTCGTTCCAGTCCATAACGACCTGGCGGTGAAAGATCCGCCACTCGCCGTCGCGCCGCTCGAACCGGTCGAGATAGCGGCCGCCGAAATAGAAATTATGGTGATCGGCATCGAGGCCGTGGCGGTCGAACATCGCCATGTAGCGCGAGCCGAATATTTCGTCGGCCTTCTCGGCGCGGACTTTGTGATAGGCGAACAAATAGGTTTCGGTGAAGGCGCGGTCGCCGTCGATCTCCATATGCACGTTCATCAGGCCGTGCATCGTGACCTCGAACCAGTTCTGGATCTCGCGGACGATGAATTCGGCGAACTCGGCGGCATTGCCGTTGAACACGCCGTGATTGTCGATCCCGTCGGGCCAGTAGACCGTCTTCATCGCCTCGACGTCGCAACGGTCGAGCGCCCGTGAATAGCGGGTCAGCACGGCGTAGATGTCGCGTCGTGCGATCAGGTCGTCGAGATCGGCGTCGCTCGGCATCAGCTCAGCGAGCGGTAGAAGGCGATCTTCATCTCGCCTTCGACGCAGTCGAGGATCGGCGGCACCAGCCGGTCGTGGAAATCGATCTGCATATGATGATCGAAGGCCGCATCGTCGCGGAAGGTGGCGACGACCTGGAACAGGTCGGGGTCCTCCTCCGACTGGAACAGCTCATAGACCAGCGCGTCCGGCTCTTTTTCGAACACCAGACCTTTGAGCTCGCACTGGAGCGCGATCAGGTCGGCGCCCCGGCCGGGCTTGGCGCGCAGTTCGGCAATGAAGCTCTTTCCGCTCATGCGGCCTCTCCCAGTCCCAGTTCCTCGATCAGCTGCGTGCGCAGCTTGAACTTCTGTATCTTCGACGTCGACATCGGCCATTCGTCGATGAAGCGGATATGGCGGGGGATTTTGAACCCGGCCAGCTTGCCGCGGCAATGGGCGATCAGCTCGGCCTCGGAGGTCTGGCCGCCGTCGACCAGTTCGATGAAGGCGGCGGGCACCTCGACATAGCGGGCGTCGGGCAGGCCGACGACCTGCGCCAGCTTTACTGCCGGGTGCGACTGGAGCAGCGACTCGATCTCGGCCGCGGCGACATTCTCGCCGCCGACCTTGAGCATGTCCTTGGTGCGGCCGTGGAACATGATATGGCCGCTCTCGTCGAACGAACCGATGTCGCCGGTGAAGAACCATCCGTCCCGGATGACCTCGGAAGTCTTCTCGGGCGCCTTGTAATAGCCCTTGAGCATGTTCGGTCCGCGCGCGACGATTTCGCCGCGCTCGCCCAGGCCGCAATCCTTTCCGGTCTCGGGATCGACGATCCGGACCTCCCACTCGTCGAGCGGCACGCCCAGCCGTCCCGTCCGCAGCTCGAACGGATCGTCGATGCGGCTGGTGCAGATCGTGCCGGCACCCTCGGTCAGGCCATAGGTGCCGACCTGGATGGTGTGCGGCATCGCCTTGGTCATCGCTTCCTTGATCCAGGCGGGCTGCACGGCGAAGTTGGAGTTCATCAGGCGCAGCTTCGACAGGTCGGTCGTCGCGAAGGTCGGATGGGTAATCAGGTCCTGCATGATCGTGACGAAGCTGGGATAGGCGACCGTTGCCCCCTCGCGCCCAAGCATTGCCAATGCAGTTTCAGCGTCGAAATGCGGCACGGTCAGGTAAGCGCCACCCGCGTCGAGCACCATAGTCAGCGGCAATATGCCGGCGATGTGGAAGATCGGCAGCGGCGACCAGACCTTGTCCTCTGGCGTGATGCGATAGCGCTTGCCGAGATTGCGGCTGTTGCCGACGATCGCGCGGTGGCTGATCAGCGCGCCCTTCGGATTGGCGGTGGTGCCCGACGTGTAGAGCACCAGCGCGATCTGTTCGGGGTCGACCGCGTCGATGCGGGCGTCGACCGTGGCGTCGTCGACTGCAGCGCCTGCGGACAGGGCTTCGTCGGCCGATATCATGAAGGGCTGGCACGGCGGATCGAGGCAGATGATCGCGCGCAGCAGCGGCGCATCGTCCAGCGCGAGCGCCTTGGGATCTGCATCGCACAGAGCGGGGAAGGCGGTCTTCAAGCGCTCGGAAAAGTTGAGCTGGTCGGTGACGGCGCCGGTGGTGACGAGCGCGACGAGATCGGCATCGCGCACCAGGAAGGCGAGTTCATGCGCCTGGTAGCGCGCATTGACCGGCACCGCGACCGCTCCGATCATCGTCGCGCCGAACATGACCTCGACGAATTCGGGGCGGGTGGTGAGGAGAATGCCGACATTCTGGCCGGGCTCGACCCCCATAGCCAGCAGCGCCTTGGCCCAGCGGCGGGCCGATGCATAGAGATCGGCGTGGGTCAACCGCCGGCCCGGAAAGACCAGTGCGTCGGACGCGGCATGCGCCTCGGCACTGGCCCTCAGCATCCGGCCATAGCTGTAGATGGCGTCGCTCATCGCTTGGGCTCCAGATCGTAGAGCATCTCGCGCTCATAGCTGCCGTCCATGCAGCCGATCATCTGCTCGATCAGCGGCTTGCCATGGTCCGTTTCCATGTGCGCCTTGTCGGCGGCCTCGTCGACGAAGGACTCGTAGACCGCGAACATGCCGGGTTCGCCGAGCCGGAAGAATTTGAACGCAAGCGTACCGGGCTCCCGGTCGACGAGCGATTCCATTTGCCTGGCGAGCGAAACGAATTGATCCTCGCGATCCGGTTTGACCCGGAAACGCGACAAGAAGCTGTAAGCCATCGGCGACCCTCTCCCGCCACTGAAGCGCGCTAGCGCCGTGTGACGTGCATAGAAAACAATCATGCATGCTTTTTCAAGGGGGCATTTTCTGCGACGTGCATTTTTGTTGCGTCGCGGCAAACCCTGATATCCCCGCATCCTGTGGCGAAAATAAAACATACATGACTGATTGCTTTTTTGTTTGGCGACGCTAATCTCCGCCCTGTTCTGAACGCTCCCGGCCAGCAAGAGTCGGGTTCAGGAGAGGAGGTTTGGGGTGATCAAGCATCGTTGGTATGGTGGTTCTGCATGCGCGGCTCTTATGGCTGCGCTCATCGCGGGGCCCGCACTCGCACAGTCGGCGGCGGAAGTGCCGCAGACGGCTGACATCGTCGATCAGGGCGGTCTTCAGGAAATCGTCGTCACGGCCACGCGCCGCAGCACCAATCTTCAGTCGACCGCGATCGCCATTTCGGCCGTCGACGAATCGCTGATCCGGCAGTCGAGCCCGCGCAATATCGGCGATCTCGCCGCCTTCGTCCCGAACTTCTCGGCGGCGACCATCACGGGCTTCAACGCGGCATCCTTCTCGATCCGCGGTGTCGGCCAGAACAACATCATCGTCTATTTCGAGCCGCCGGTGGCCGTGCTGGTCGACGACTTCGTCGTGCCTTCGGTCCAGACCCAACTGCTCGACACCTTCGACGTGGCGCAGGTCGAAGTGCTGCGCGGTCCGCAGGGTACGCTGTTCGGCAAGAACACGACCGGCGGCGCGGTCGTCGTCAAGACGAAGAAGCCCGAACTGGGCGTAACCAGCGTCGAGGGCCGCCTGCAGGCGGGCTCCTTCGGCACGGTGATTCCGCAGGCTGCCGTCAATGTCGGCTTCGGTGAGACGCTCGCCTTCCGCGGCGTCATCGGCTACACCAAGTCGGACGGCTATTATAAGGCCGGTGGTTGTTTCGGCCCCGTCACGCCCTTCGCCACCGGTCCGATCGCGACCAAGTTCGCAGGCCGCAGCGGCTGCGGTGACGGAAGCTCGCTCGGCGGCCAGGAAGTCTGGAACGGCCGTGCCAAGCTGCTGTGGGAGCCGGGCGATTCGTTCAGCGCATTGCTCCAGTACGAGATGCTGCGCGATCGTTCGGACAGCGTTCCGGCGGTCAACTTCACGCCCGCATCCAACGCCTTCCTGTTCCACTCGCTGGGGCTGGGTTCGACCCCGAACCGCAACAGCGACCCGCTCGACAACGCCGCGATAAGCAACCGTCAGGGCGCGCTGATCAAGATGCGCAGCGGACAGATCGTCAATGTCGACGGCGTCTATCTGAACATGGACTATAAGACCGATATCGGTACCCTGACCTCGGTCAGCGGCTATCGTTCGCAGCGGTCACGCCTGCCCAACACCTATATGGGCACCGCGCCGGTCGCTGCCGATGGCACGATCCTGTCGCTGTTCGACGCGCAGCGCGACGACAATCGCAAGACCTATCAGCAGGAATTGCGCTTTGCTTCGTCGTTCGATGGCCCGTTCAACTTCGTCGCCGGCGGCTTCTACCAGAAGGATAACACCACCTTCTGCGTCGCCCAGCTGCTCGGCTTCCTCGACCTGGCGAGCGGCGGCCTGCCCTTCGGTAACTGGAACGACAATCCGTACATCCTCTGCAACGCGCAGCGTTCGCGGTCTAAGGCGGCCTTCTTCGAGGGCACGTTCAAGATCACCCCGACGCTGACGCTGACCGGTGGCGCTCGCTATACCTGGGAAAAGAAGACCTGGTTCGGTCGTCAGCAGGTGTTCGCGCAGCAACTCAATGGCGGC
>JAIYAJ010000513.1 GCA_027489105.1 Zymomonas sp.
ACCTATGTCGCCCCCTGGGACGAAGTCGTGATCCGCGAGGCATTGCTCCGTGAACATTATCGCGGCGGCCAGAGCTTCCTGGTGACACCGCGCATCAAGGACCTGCCGGACATCGAGGAGTATCTGCGTAAGCAGGTGCCCGAGATCAGCTATGTCGTTGCGCACGGCCAGATGGCGCCGAGCGAGGTCGAGGAGCGGATGTCGGCCTTCTACGACAAGAAGTTCGACGTGCTGGTGTCGACCACCATCGTCGAAAGCGGCCTCGACATTCCCAGCGCCAACACGCTGATCGTCAACCGCGCCGACAAATTCGGCCTGGCGCAGCTCTACCAGCTGCGCGGTCGCGTCGGTCGCTCGAAGACGCGCGCTTATGCCTATCTGACGACGGGCGACGGCCGGATGACCGACACAGCAGAGAAGCGGCTGCACATCCTCCAGAATCTCGACACGCTCGGCGCCGGCTTCCAGATTGCGAGCCACGACCTCGACATTCGTGGCGCGGGCAATCTGCTGGGCGACGAGCAGTCGGGGCATATCAAGGAGGTCGGCTTCGAGCTCTACCAGTCGATGCTGGAGGAGGCGATCCTCGAGGCGAAGGCGGGCGGCCTCGCAAGCGCGCGCCCCAGGGATTTCTCGCCGCAGATCAACGTCGATGCGGCGATCCTCCTCCCCGACGATTATGTCCCCGACCTCGACCTGCGCATGGGCCTCTATCGCCGGATCAACGAGCTGGAGAGCAAGGCCGAGATCGAATCCTTCGCCGCCGAACTGATCGACCGCTTCGGCAAGCTGCCGGCGCCGACGGAGAATCTGCTCACGGTGATGGAAATCAAGCTGAACTGCCGCAAGGCCTGCGTCGCCAAGATCGATACGGGCCCGCGCGGGGCGCTGGTGGCGTTCCACGAGGACCAGTTCCCGGACCTCCCCGGCCTGCTCGCTTATGTCGATCGGCTGAAGGACAGCGCCCGGCTACGCCCCGACCATCGCCTGGTCATCACGCGCAACTGGCCGGAGCCGTCGATGCGGCTCAACGGGGCGTTGCAGCTGTCGCGGGGTCTGGCGAAGATCCTCGCCTGATCGGTCAGGCGGCGTTGACGGGGTCGCGCCGCTCGACGATCAGCGCTTCGAGCGAGCGGCTGTCGACCGGGGGCGAGCAGAGATAGCCCTGATAGAGGTTGCACCCCTCACGCGCGAGCAGCGCCAACTGCGCGGTGGTCTCGACCCCTTCGGTGATCACCTGCAGCCCCAGCGACCGCGCCATGTCGATCACCCCGCGCACGACGATGCGGTCGCGGGTGGATCCGGTGATGTCGGCGGCCAAGGTCTTGTCGATCTTGAGATAGTCGAGCGGCAGCGCCTTCAGATAGGCAAGACTCGAATAGCCGGTGCCGAAATCGTCGATCGCGACGCGCAGCCCCGCCTTGCGCAGCCGGGCCAGAAGTTCGGCCGCCCCGCCGAGATCGGAGATCAGGCCGCTCTCGGTCACTTCGACGGTCAGCCGGTCACGCGGGAAGCCGGCATCGTCGACCCGGGCGAGGAAATCCTCGACGAAATTGGTACGCGCAATGTCGGCCGCCGTGACGTTCACCGACACCCGCAGGTCGCGCATATGCGCAGGCCAGGCCGCTGCGACGGCCAGCGCGCGCTGTTGAACATAGGTCGACAGCTGGACGACGAAATCGGATCGCGCAGCGGTGGCGAAGAGCGGAACCGCGCCCAATTCGCCCAGCAAGGGATGCTTCCACCGCGCCAGCGCCTCCGCGCCGATGATCTGCCCCGATCCGATATCGACCTGCGGCTGGAACAATATGTCGATCTGGTTCTGGTCGAGCGCGCGGCGAAGGTCGATCTCGAGCTGGTTGCGCCGGTGGGTCTCCGCCTCGGCATCGGCGTCGAGCGCGCGCACCATGCCGGTATCGCCATGTTTGGCGGCGGCGAGTGCGGCGGATGCACGCTGGAACAACGTGCCGACGTCACGGCGTCCCTCCCCTTCGGTCGAGGCGATGCCGACCCGGCAGGACAACGGAATGAGCGAGTCACCCGACACGAACGGCCAGGCGACGCTTTCGACAAGCCGGTTCGCGATCAGTTCGGCGCTGTCGGCGCTGACCGGCGGGCCGAGGGCGATGGTGAACTCCGACCCGGCCGTGCGCGCGATCATCGCGTTGTTGATGCCGATCCGGTCGATGACCCTTTCGATGCGCCGGGCGACGCCCTGTAATACGGCATCGCCGGTCGGGCGACCGAAGGCGGCATTGACGAGACCGAAGCGCATGATGCCGAGCATCAGCAGCGCACAGCGGGGGCCGGCGGCCTCCTCATCCCCCAGCCGCTCCTCGACCCAGTCGCGCACCCTCTCGACAGTTGGCAGGCCGGTCAGCGGATCGACCTCGTCGCTCATCGGCTCGACTTCGGGCTTGGTAATTTCGACCCAGGCGACCACGGCGCCGCGCGCCTCGTCGAAGGAAATATGATGCGCCAACCGATCGCCATGCAGACGGCTGTCATGCGCAAAGGCGGTGGACTGACGGGTGGCGAGCAGCCGGTCGATCGCCTGGCGCGCCGTGCGCCGGCTGGCGCGATCCATGATGCGGAACAGCATCGCCATCGGCACCGTCTCGCTGCTCGCGCCGATCCGGTTGGCGAGCGCGCTGCTGAGCGTGAGGCTCCGGTCGCCGGGCTTCCATATCCAGGCTTCGGATTCTGAGAGCCGGAGCGAGGCGCGCGCCAACGCGGCGCGCCCACCGCCTGCCAGACGCTCGACAAAGCGATCG
>JAIYAJ010000356.1 GCA_027489105.1 Zymomonas sp.
ACCTTCGCGCTGGCCGGTGTTGCGGACGGTGAAGCTGGCGGTCAGGCCCTTCAGTTTCAGGTCGCCGCTTTCGAAGCTCGTGTAGGACAGCCCATAGCCGAACGGGAACAGCGGTTTGGCGCCGGTGCGCGCAAACCAGCGATAGCCGACGTCGGACCCTTCGATGTCATAGTCGAGGTCCAGCTTGTCGCTGCCCGAAGTCGGGTTGCCGCCGAAATCGGGTTCCACCCAGTCGCTGCCATCGAGCCTGGGGCGGGGCAGTTGCGCTTCGCTTGCCGGGAAGGTGATCGGCAGGCGGCCGGAGGGATTGGTCTCGCCGAACAGGACCGACGCAATGGCGGGGCCACCGCGCGCGCCGGGATACCAAGCCTCGATCACGCCTGCGACTTTGTCGAGCCAGGGCATCTTCACCGGCCCGCCTGTTTCCAGCACCACGATCGTATTGGGATTGGCGGCGGCGACGGCGGCGATGAGTTCGTCCTGTCCGTCGGGCAGCGAGAGATCCGGAAGGTCGAGGCCCTCGGTTTCCCACTGGGTCGCGAAGATGATCGCCACCTCCGCCTGCCGTGCCTTTTCGACAGCATCGCTGATGTAGCGCCCGTCGCGGAAGGTGAGCTTGGCAGAGCCGGCGAGTGCATGGATCGCCTCCATCGGGCTCGAGCGATGATATTGCTGCGCGATGAAGCCAGCCCAGACGCCCTTGCCGCTCACGGGACGGCTGACCACGGGGCCGCCTTCGCCATGGACCTGGCTCGACCCGGCGCCTGACAATACGCCGCCATCGGCATAGCCGCCGATCAGGGCGATCGACTTGGCGGTCTTCGCCAGCGGCAGAATGCCGTTGTTCTTGAGCAGGACGATGCCCTGGCGGGCCACCTCTTCTGCGACCTTGCCGTTCGCCTCGAAGTCGATCTTTCCGCCAGGCTTTGCCGGATATCTGTCGAGCCCGGCCGCGTAGATCGCCGTCAGGACGCGCCGGTTCATGTCGTCGACCCGCGCCTTCCATCGGGGGGCGCCGGCGGCCTTCTCCCTGAGCATGTCGCCGAAGAAGACGGCCGGATCGAGCTGTTCGCCCGACTGCTGGTCGAGCCCGTTCAGCGCGGCCTCGATATTGGGCACCGCGCCCCAGTCGGACATGACGAAGCCCTTATAGCCCCAGGACTGCTTGAGTACCCGGTTGAGAAGCCAGTCGCTGGCGCAGGCCTGCTCGCCCAGCACGCGGTTATAGGCGCACATCACCGAGCCGGGCTGACCCTGTTCGATGCCGATCTGGAAGGCGAGCAGATCGCTCTCTCGCGCGGCGCCCTCGCTGATCCGGACATTGGCATATTTGCGCCCGGTCTCCTGCCCGTTGAGCGCCAGATGCTTGATCGTCGAGATGATGTGGTTGGACTGAACGCCGCGAATGGCGGCGCCGACGAGGATACCCGACAGCAGCGGATCCTCGGCCAGATACTCGAAGGTCCGGCCGTTGCGGGGATCGCGCATCAGGTTGACGCCGCCCGCCAGGAGCACGTTGAAGCCCTTGGCCCGCGCTTCGGACCCGATCATCGCGCCGCCGCGGTAGAGAAGATCGGGGTTCCACGAGGCCGCCTGCGCGACGCCGGAGGGAAGGGCGGTCGCCCCATCCTTGCGCGCGCCCATCACATAGGTGACGCCCAGGCTGGCGTCGGTTTCCTTCAGCGCGGGTATGCCCAGCCGGGCTATCCCGGGAATATAGCCGGCGCCGGGAATGGCATCCGCCGGGATAGGCGGCGCATTCTTGCTGAGCCCGAGCGGCATGATGCCATGGGTCAGTACCACCTTCTCATCGGCGGTCATGCCCTTCACGGTGGCGGCAGCGCGGACGGCGGCGGTCTTCATGTCCACCGCCGGCGCCTGTTGTGCCTGCGCGGAGGGCACCGCCATCAGGGCGGCAGTAGCGGCCAGCATCGTGCGCGTCATCTTGGTCATCGATCGTCTTTCTCTGGTCATGATCCGCCCTATCCTGCCAGAGATCCTCGTCGACAGTCTTGGCGTGCTCTGTTTAACCGATGATCGGAGCCGCGAGCGTCGTCAGCGCCTGTCGACATCGACCGATACCCGACGGCAGACGGGGAGCGCTATTGCATCCGGCGGACAGAGCGTGGCGAAAGATTCTTTCCGTAATGCGCCGTCGGGCGCTGTACGAGGCGGTTGACACAGTTTCACAATATGGCCAATATCACATAATAATGGTCGCAAGGGGGGATTTGGTGAGGACAGGTTTTCGGCTCGCTGCGCTTCGTCTGGCCGCTGGTTGCATGGCGTCGGCGATCGCGATTCCGTCGATGGCGCAGGCGCCGCTCGACAGCGTGACGATAAGCGACGTCGAACAGGCCTCCCCGGTCGCGCCCGAGATCCTGCCGATGCGCGAGCAGGCGAAGCTGATCAACGCGATCCTCGCCGACCGCCTCGACACGATCATCCCGCGCCTGATGCGCGAGCAGAAGATCGGCATGTGGGTGCTGATGGCGCGCGAATATTTCGAGGAGCCGGTGGTCGCCACCATGCTCAACGCCGAAAGCATGCATGCGCGTCGCCGCACCATCCTGATCTTCTTCGATCCCGGCAATGGCAAACCGGTCGAGCGCCTGACCGTCAGCCGTTATGGGCTGGGCGGCATGTTCCAGCCGGCTTGGGATCCCGACAAGCAGCCCGATCAGTGGAAGGCGGTCGCCGATATCATCGCCGCGCGCAACCCGGCGAACATTGCCATCAACACCTCGGCGCTGTCGGCCTTCGCGGACGGCATGACGCTCAGCCAATATGAAGAGATGACCGCCGCGCTGCCCGAGCAATATCGCTCGCGCATCGTGTCGGGCGAGCGGCTGTCGATCGGCTGGCTCGAGGCGCGCACCCCGATGGAGATGCGCATCTATCCGGGCATCCTGCGCCTTGCCCATTCGATCATGGCCGACGCCTTCTCGCGCAAGGTGATCACCCCGGGCAAGACGACGACCGACGACGTCGTCTGGTGGTACCGCCAGCGCGTCAACGATCTGGGCCTCAAGGTCTGGTTCCAGCCCTCGGTCGCGGTGATCCGCCAGGGTCAGAAGGGCATGCTCGAGGGCGATACGGTCATCCAGCCCGGCGACATGCTGTGGACCGATTTCGGTATCACCTATCTGCGTCTCAACACCGACACCCAGCATCTCGCCTATGTCGCCAAGCCCGGCGAGACGGCGGTGCCGGCCGGTCTGCGCGCTGGCCTCGCCGATGCGAACAAGGTCCAGGATGCGCTGCTGTCCTCCTACAAGGTGGGCGCGACCGGCAATCAGGCGCTCGCCGCCGCCCGCGCCAAGTCGCTGGCGCAGGGGCTGAAGCCGTCGATCTACTCGCATCCGCTCGGCTATCATGGCCATGCGGCCGGTCCGTCGCTCGGCTTCTGGGACAATCAGAATGCCGATCCGCGTGGTGAGAATCCGATCCACGCGAACACGACCTGGTCGATCGAACTGTCGGCCCGCAAGGACGTCCCCGAATGGGGCGGCCAGAATGTCGAGTTCCGCACCGAGGAAAATGCCTTTTTCGACGGGAAGCAGGTCCGCTTCCTCGACGGGCGCCAGACCGAAATACGCCTCATCCCCAGCGACTGAGCGGGGTCGGGGGACGAGAGACGATCAGGGGGACATGACGGATGAAGCGTAAGGGTTTCAGGCTGGCTGCGGCGGCCATGGTTTCGGCGATGGCACTGGCGACGGTGCCGGTGCCGGTGCTTGCCGAAACCTTCAAGATCACCGTCCCCGCGACGGCGAAGGATGGTCCTTTCGACGGCCGGGTGATGCTGATGCTCACCCCCGACGGCAAGACCGAGCCGCGCTATCAGACCCGCCCCGATTATTTCGACGCGCA
>JAIYAJ010000447.1 GCA_027489105.1 Zymomonas sp.
ATGTCCTGGCCAGACTCTCGGCTTCGGCAGCCTCACCCTGCGCGCCCCGCGCGTCGACCAGATTGAGCGCGGCCTCGGCATAGTTCGGCCGCAGCGCCAGCGCCCGGCGATAGGCCGGCACGGCGTCGGCGGGCTTGCCGACATTCGCCAGCGCGACCCCGAGATTGTTCCAGGCTTCGACATGGTCGGACTTGACCGCGACGGCCTGCCGCAACGGCACCAGCGCTTCGTCGGCCCGGTCGGCCGCGATCAGGCAGGAACCGAGATTGGCCAGCGCGACGGGGGCGTCGGGCCGCAGGTCGAGCGAGCGGCGCAGCGCCGCGATCGCCTCGTCGAGATGACCCGCCTGCTTGAGCGCCACCGCCTGGTTGACCAGCCGCGCGGGATTCGCCGGATCGGCCGATCGCGCGGCGGCAAAATATGCCAGCGCCGCCTCGATATCGCCGCTTCGCTGCGCAGCAATTCCGGCAACCGTCAGCACGTCGGGATCGCCGGGCGCCTCTCGCAGCAGACGCTCGACAAGCCGAGCCGCAGCCTTCGGGTCCGGCCCC
Source organism: Zymomonas sp. (assembly GCA_027489105.1). The sequence continues at coordinate 552 of JAIYAJ010000447.1, forward strand.
TGTGCGAGCTTCGCCGCCTGCTGCAGCCATTCCATATTCACCAAGGGAGACTCTCCGAATGATCGGTGTCGTCATGATCGTCAGGACCAAGCCCGGACGGGCCGAGGAGTTCGCACGTCTCGTCGCGAAGCTCCAGAGGGATGTGCGCGCCAACGAACCCGACGCGCTGATCTGGCAGGTGATGCGCGCGCAGGACGATGCCAACCTGTTCTACTTTACCGAGTTGTTCGCCACCGCCGAGGCGCAGGCCGCCCATGCCGACATGCCCTATCATGTCGCCATGTCGGCGGCCGGCTGGGACTGCGTCGACGGCCAGCCCGAAATCCGCCTGTGCACCCCGATTACCGAAAAAGACATCGAAGGAGAGAATTGATGATCGGATCGCTCGAAGGACGCGTCGCGCTCGTCACCGGCTGCACCGGCGGCATCGGCAGCGTGATTTCCTCCGCGCTCGCCGAGGCCGGCGCCACGGTGGTCGGTGCGGACATGGTCGATGACGGCGGCGCCTTCACCAAGGCCGTGCCGAATGGTCGCTATCTGAAACTCGACGTCACCGACGAAGGCGACTGGCAGAAGGTCGTAGCGGATATCGAAGCAAGCAACGGGCGGCTCGACATCCTCGTCCATGTCGCGGGCATCGCCGTGGTCGAACGCCTCGCCAACACCACGCTGGAGCAATGGCGCAAGCAGATGGCGGTCAATGTCGACGGCCCCTTCCTCGGCACCAAGGTCGCGGCAGACCTGATGGCCCGCACCGGTGCTACGACACCGCACGGCAGTTCGATCATCATCATCTCCTCGGTCGCCGGCCTGATCGGCTCGGCGCTCCACACCGGCTATTGCGCATCGAAGGGCGCGGTGCGGCTGTTCTCCAAGGCCTGCGCGATGGAATTCTCCGCGCTCGGGCAGAAGATCCGGATCAACACCGTCCATCCCTCGGGGGTGAAGACCGGCATGGTCGACCACATCATGCAGCGCTTCGTCGACGAGGGCTTCTTCCCGTCGGTGCAGGCAGCGCTCGACGGCATGGGGCCGGCGCATCCGATCGGCCGCATGGCCGACCCGATCGACATCGCCAAGGCGGTCCGCTTTCTCGCGTCCGACGAAGCCGGCTACATGCACGGTTCCGAACTGGTCGTCGACGGCGGATATACCGCGCAATGAGCCGCTTCGCCGGCAAGGTCGCGCTCGTCACGGGGGGCACCTCGGGCATCGGCGAGGCGGTCAGCGCGCAGTTGACGCGCGAGGGCGCCAAGGTGCTGGTGCTCTCCAACGTGGCCCAGGCGGATATCGACGCGGCGGCGCGAAGCGGGCTGATCGCGGCAGGCCGGCAGGTCGACATCGCAGATGCGAGCGCCGTCGCCCGAGCGGTCGAGGATCTGACCGCCGAGGCGGGCAGCGTCGACATATTGGTCAACAATGCAGCGATCTGGGCGCCCAATCCGGTTCCCGAAAGCCCGCTGTCGCTGTTCGACCGGCATATCGACGTCAACCTGAAGGGCAGCTTCTACGTCACCCATGCGGTGCTGCCCGCGATGCTGGCGAAGCGTGCCGGATCGGTGATCTTCGTCGGCTCGGTCTCGGGCATAGCGGGGCGCGCCGGGGACAGCGCCTATTCGGCGTCCAAGGCCGGCGTCGCGATGCTTGCCCGCACGCTCGCCGCCGAACTCGGATCGCAGGGCATCCGCATCAACTGCGTCTGTCCGGGATCGGTGGCGACCCCGCTGACCGCCGGGCTGCGCACGCCCGAAGGCGAAAAGGCCATCGCCGCGCTGATGGAGGACCACCCCTCCCCGCGCGGCATCTTCTTCATGGACCCCGCCCAGATGGCGGAGGTCATCTGCTTCCTCGCCGATCCGCGATCGAGCGCCATCCATGGCGCAGTGATCATCGCCGACGAGGGTCTGACCGCAACGATGTAACCGAAAGGACGAGGACAATGACCATCGAACATGATCCGGGAAAGCTCGGCGACCTGATCGTCAACATCGCCGACGCCAAGCCGCACCAGCTGGGTTCGGGCACCACCATCCGCCTGCTCCGCTACAGCGAGGAGACCGGCGACTGGGTGCTGTGGGTGCAGATGGAGCCGGGGGCGACCTTCGCACCGCACTGGCATCTCGGCCATGGCCAGTATTTCGTCACCAAGGGCGAGCTGATCTACGACGTCGGCTCGGCCCCCGCAGGCACCTATGGCTATGAGCCGATCGGATCGCGCCACGCCGAGGCGCATTGCGTCGAGCCGACCGAATATCTGTTCCTCGGCCATGGCGCAGTCGCCTATACCGACGATGCAGGCGAGGTCCGGTTCATCATGAACCACGAGTTCCTGCGCGACCTGCACCAGGGCAAGGACCAGCCGGACATCTCCGGCGACGCCGTTCCGGCGCACGAGGCCGCCTGACATGGCCAACCCCCGCGCAGAGCGCCTTCGCGCAATGCTGGCGGCCGAGGGGCTGGACGCGGTCGTGCTGACCCATCCGCACGACGTGCGCTACGCCACCGGCTATCATTCGGTCCTCGAACGCTGGACGCAGATGGAGCCCTTTGCCGGCGCCATCGTCTTCGCCGATCCGGCGAAACCGGTGACCCTCGTCATTCCCGAAGCGAATGTCGGCATCGTCGCCGTGCTCAACCGCGCCCGCGCCGACGCCTGCACCTATGACGAGATCCGCACCTTCGACATGCTGAACTTCTGCGAGGTCAGCCGCTATGCCGATCCCGATCGCAAGGGCAGCCGGCTCGCCGAGGATGCGATGTCGGTCGCAGGGGCCATCCGGGGCGAATGCCAGCCCGACATCGCGGCGGCGATCACCCGCGCGCTGGCCGATCACGGCCTGTCGGGCGGGCGGATCGGCTTCGACGAGCATCGCGTCTCCGCCGCCGTCGCGCGGCAGGTGCCGCATGCCTTTGTCGACGCGCTCGACTTCATGATGCGCGTGCGCGTGGTGAAGACGCAGGAGGAGCTCGCCCGCTATCGCACGGTCGGCAAGATGGCGGACCGGGTGATCGCCCATGCCGGGTCGCTGCTGCACGAAGGCGCCGACTGGAACGATGTCCAGGCCGGCATCTGCGACTTCATGGTGCGCAATGGGGTCATACCTGTCGATGAGGGGGCGATGCTGTTCGGCGGCGCCTATGACCAGGACGAGTTCATCCCCGACCTGTTCCGCACTTCGGGCGGGCGCACGCTGCGGCGCGGGGACATCGTCATCCTCGAAACGCAGGGCGTGCTCGACGGCTTCTGGATCGACATCAACCGGACGGCGATCATCGGTAAGCCGTCGGACGACTATCAGCGGCTGCACGACATATTGCGCGACGCCTTCCTGCTGATGGCCGACCGGCTGCGTCCGGGCGTGTCGACCAACAGCCTGCCCGCCATCGGCTATGAGCATCTGAAGGCGAAGGGCGTCGCCGCGCCCGAGAAGCTGCTCGTCGTGGCGCATGGCATCGGCCTGATGCCGCTGGAAATTCCGCTCGCCTATCCGGCGGCGGGGCTGGCCGGCGTCAAGCAGGGCTTCGTCATGGAGGAGGACATGCTGATCAGCCTCGACAGCCTGTTCTTCGGCGCGAAGCTCGGCCCCTGCCACATGGAGAATGTCTACGCGATCACCGCTTCCGGGGCAGAGCCGATGTACGCGGCCCCGCTCGAACTGATCGTCGCCGACGCACCCGTCCGCGTCGCCGAACCCGCCTGAAAGGAACGTCATGACCGACGGACAGAATGACCGAAGTCTCGAAAAATATCGGCGGATGCAGCGCATCCGGCAGTTCGAGGATCTTGCCGAGGCGATCCACGCCCAGGGCGAAATTCCCGGCGCGCTCCACACCTATGCCGGGCAGGAAGCCTCCGGCGTCGGCGCCTGCATGGCGCTGAACACCGAAGACTATATGGTCGGCACCCACCGCAGCCATGGCCACCCGATCGCCAAGGGTGCCAAGCTGCGCCCGCTGATGGCCGAACTGCTCGGCAAGGCGACCGGCATCTGCAAGGGCAAGGGCGGGTCGATGCACCTGTCGGACTTCTCGGTCGGGAGTCTCGGCGAGACCAGCATCGTCGGCTCGGGCGTGCCCGTCGCCGCAGGCGCGGCGCTCGGCTCGAAGATGCAGGGCAATGGCCGCGTCGCGCTGTGCTTCTTCGGCGATGGCGCGACCAACGAAGGCGCCTTTCACGAAGGGCTGAACATCGCCGCGATCTGGAAGCTGCCCGCGATCTTCGTCTGCGAGAATAACGGCTATGCGGTGTCGACCCCGGCGAGCGTCGCGGTGCCGGTCAAGGACATTGCCGAGCGCGCCAAGGCTTATGGCATGCCCTCGATCATCGTCGACGGCCAGGATGTCGACGCGGTCGAGGCCGCCGTCGCCGAGGCGGTCGAGCGGGCCCGGACGGGTGGGGGGCCGACCTTCGTCGAGACCAAGACCTATCGCTATGCCGACCATGCGGTGAACATGGGCCGCATCCTGCTCGACCGCGGCGCCGAGGTCGACGAGTGGCGCGAGCGCGATCCGCTGAAGCTCTACCGCGCCAAGCTGATCGCATCGGGCACCGCCGCCGATCTGCTCGACCGGATCGAGAGGGAGGTCGCCGACGAGGTCGCCGACGCGCTGCAGTTCGCGCGCGACAGCGCCTACCCGACGCAGGAGGAAGCCTTTGACGACGTGTTCGTCGACCGCCTCCCCATCCCCGATTTCATCAAGGCCTGAGGAGAGGATCATCATGGCGAAAGTGACGTTCCTGGAGGCCATCCGACAGGCCCAGATGGAAGAGATGACCCGCGACGAGCGCGTCTTCATCATGGGCGAGGACATCATCTGCAACGTGTTCGGCACGACCACGGGCTTCGTCGACGCCTTTGGCACCGAGCGCGTCCGCGATACCCCGATCTCGGAGAACGGCTTCATCGGCGCCGCTGCGGGTGCGTCGATGGTGGGGATGCGGCCGATCGTCGATGCGACGATCTCGTCCTTCCTCTACCCGGCGATGGACCAGATCATGAGCATCATCGCCAAGTCACGCTACATCTATGGCGGACAGGCGCGGCTGCCGCTCGTGATCCGCAGTTGCCTGTTCTACGGCAACTCCAATGCTGCGCAGCATTCGGACCGCAACTATTCGATGTTCATGAATGTGCCGGGGCTGAAGATCATGGTCCCGTCGACCGCCTATGACATGAAGGGGATGCTCAAGGCGGCGGTGCGCGACGACGATCCCGTGCTGTGCTTCGAGGATTCGACCTGCTGGACGTCGAAGTCGGACATGCCCGACGATCCCGACTTCCTCATCCCGCTGGGCAAGGGCGACATCAAGCGCGAAGGCACCGACCTGTCGATCATCGCGATCGGCGGCGGCGTTCCGCTCGCGCTCAAGGCCGCCGCGACGCTGGTCAAGGAAGGGATTTCGGCCGAGGTCGTCGATCCGCGCAGCCTGGTCCCGCTCGACAAGGAGATCATCCTGCGCTCGGTCCGCAAGACCGGCCGCGCGATCACGGTCGATCCGGCGCATCAGAGCTGCAGCGCGGGCAGCGAGATCGCCGCGCTGATCGCCGAACATGCCTTCGACTCGCTGCGGGGGCCGGTCCTGCGCATCGCGACCGCGGAGACGCATGTGCCCTTCTCGCCCCCGATCGAAAAGGCGCTCTACCCGAGTGCCGAGCGCATCATCGCCGCCGCCCGCCGCCTGGTCGGCGCGCGCGAAACCGTCGACGCCTGAGGAGAGCGCAGCATGGCGAACATGAAAGTGCTGCTGCCCCAGTTCGGCATGGGCATGCAGGATGCGGAGATCGTACGCTGGATGAAGGCGGTCGGCGACAGCGTCGAGGCCGGCGAGCCGCTGGTGGAGATCGAGGCCGCCAAGACCACGGTCGAAGTGCCATCACCCGGCAGCGGAACGCTCAGCGAAATCCTGATCGAGGAAGGGGAATCGGTGACCGTCCGCACCCATATCGCGACGATCACAGTCTGACATGACGCGGCGGGGGCGGATGATCGGGCGCATCGGGCTGGCCCTGCTCGGGCTGGTCCTCGTCACCTGGGCGGTGGGATGGGCGATAAGGCTGATGCCGCCGCTCGGCCCGCTCGAACTGCCCAAGGGTGGACCCGGCGAGACGCGCTGGGACCAGTGGGGCGCCACCATGGGCGGCACCCGCTACACCCCCGCCGCGCAGATCACCCCCGCCAATGTCGCGCATCTGAAGGTCGCGTGGCGCTATTCGACCGGCGAGCTGGCGCGCCGGCCCGACGCGATGCTGACCAACAGCACCAACGAGACGACGCCGATCCTCGCCGCCGGCTCGCTGATCACCTGCACGCCCTTCGGTCGGGTCATCGCGCTCGATCCGGCGACGGGGCGCGAGAAGTGGGTCTATGATGCGGGTATCGACACCCGCTTCCAGCTGCCCGACCAATATATCTGCCGGGGCGTGTCACAGTGGCAGGATGCCGCCGCTACCGCCTCCGCTACTGGCCCGGCCGCCTGCTCGACCCGGATCATCCTGGCGACGGTCGACATGCGACTGATCGCGCTCGACGCGCGCACCGGGCGCCCCTGCGCCGGCTTCGGCGACAAGGGCATCGTCCGGGTCGACCCCGGCAAGCTCCACCATCGCGGCGAGGTCAAGCTCGCCGCCCCCGCCGCGATCGTCCGCGACAGCATCGTCATCGGCACGTCGGTGCTCGACAATGTCCGCGCCAATGCGCCACGCGGGATCATTCGCGCCTTCGACGCGCGCAGCGGGCGGCAGATCTGGACCTTCGACCCGATCCCGCAGGAGGGCGGGCCCGACCGCGACTGGATGGGCGACAGCCGCCGCACGACCGGCGCCGCCAATGTCTGGTCGGTGATCGCGGGCGACCCCGACCTCAACATGGTGTTCCTGCCGACATCGAGCGCCTCGCCCGATTATTATGGCGGGCTGCGGCCCGGCGACAATCGCCACGCCAACAGCACGGTCGCGCTCGATGCCGCGACGGGCAAGCTCGTCTGGGCCCGCCAGCTGATCCACCACGACATATGGGACTATGACACCCCGGCCCAGCCGACGCTGGTCGATATACAACGCGGCGGCCGCCGCATTCCCGCGCTCGTCCAGCCGACCAAGCAGGGCTATGTCTTCGTCCTCGACCGGCGCACCGGCGCGCCGCTCTTCCCGATCGACGAGGTCCCCGTGCCGCAGGGCGGCGTGCCTGGCGAATGGCTGTCGCCGACCCAGCCGCGCCCGCGCCTGCCGAAGCCGATCGTCCCGCAGAGCATCACCCCCGATCAGGCCTGGGGCTTCACCCCCTGGGACCGGGGCAAATGCCGCGACCTGATCGCCCAATATCGCTCCGAAGGGCTGTTCACCCCGATCACGACGCGCGGCACGATCACCTATCCGGCGGCCTCGGGCGGCGCCAATTGGGGCGGCGGCGCGATCGATCCGGTGCGGCAGATCTTCTACGTCAACAGCAGCCGGGTCGCCTCGGTCATCAAGCTGCGCCCGCGCAAGCCGGGGGGCAGCGGCACCGTCCAGCTGTCGGCGCATGAGGACGTCTCGCCGATGGCCGGCACCCCCTATGACGTCAAGCGCGAGTGGCTCCTGTCCCCGCTCGGCGCCCCCTGCACGCCGCCGCCCTGGGGCGGCCTCACCGCGATCGACCTGCGCAGCGGCCGCATCCTGTGGGACGTTCCGCTAGGGACGATCAACGACCGCCTGCCGATCCCCCTTCCCGTGGACATCACCCTCGGGACCCCGAATATCGGCGGGCCGGTCGCCACCGGCGGCGGCGTGCTCTTCATCGCGGCGACGATGGACCGCAATCTGCGCGCGATCGACATGCGCAGCGGCAAGCTGCTCTGGCAGGACCCGCTGCCGGGCGGCAGCCAGACCACGCCGATGAGCTATGTCACCGGCGGCCGCCAATATGTGGTCGTGTCATCGGGGCAGCATATGTGGTTCCAGACGCCCCGGTCGGACGAGCTGATCGCCTATGCCCTGCCGGTGAAGTGAAGCCCGGCGTCGCGCTCGGCGCGGTTGGTGGAGGCCGCAGCGCCGATCTCGCTCATCCCCAGTTCGCGGTGCTTTTCGGCCAGTAGCGCGATATAATGGCGGCGCACTTCGCCTTCCAGCGACAGGATCGCGCTCTTCAGGAAATTGGCGTGGAGCTCGATGCAGCAGGTCAGCCCGTCGATCGTCCCCACCGCCCAGCGATGGTAGATGACGAACTCGGTCGCGACGAGCTCCTGCGCGATCCGCTCCAGGTCGAGGTCGGTGCAGGCATGGCCCGCGATGATCTCCCGGTCGAGCCAGTTGCGGAAGCGGTTATAGGCGACCGAGCCCAGCTCGCGGATCGCGGCGGGCCGGGGCACCGATGAGAAATAGAAGTCGATCACCGTGCGCGCATAGAGCGAGTCGCGGTACATTTCGGCCACCATCCAGTCGAGTTCCTTGAACACGACCTCGATGCTGTACTCCTTCTTCTTGCGCGTGACGTGGCGGCGGACCTCGCGCAGGCGCTCGGCCACGGTCGCGAAGATGACGCCTTCCTTGTCGCCATAGAGGCGGTAGAGCGTGCGCGGCGCGACATCGGCCTCGCGACTCAGCCGCTCGATCGTCAGCGCCTGCACCCCGCCCTCGCCCAATATATTGTGCGCAGCATTGATGATGCGCGCGCGGCGCTCGGTCATCCCCTGGCTGGCATAGCGCTTGCGGGGGCGCGGCTTGGTCGTGCCCGCCTCGGCGTCGATATCGCCACCCTCGATATCGCCGAGCTCGATATCGTCAGGTTCGATGTCGCCAGAGTCGATGTCGGTCATTGCGGACAGGCTAATCCCTAAAGCGCCTGTCGTCACGCTCTGGAGAAGTCCTGCCAACTGGCCTTAGTGCGCAGGGCGGCGATCGCTTCGCCATAGTCACGCTCCAGCGTCGCCACCCGATCGGCGACGCTTTCGACCGCCTTGACCGCGCCGACGCCCTGCCCCGATCCCCAGATGTCGCGCCACGCCTTCGCATCGGCGCCGGAGGCCGAGCCGAAGTCCATCGCGCTCGGGTCGCGCTCGGGCAGGGCATCGGGGTCCATCCCCGCCGCCACGATCGACGAGCGCAGATAATTGCCGTGCACGCCGGTGAAATAGCTCGAATAGACGATGTCCGACGCCCCCGCCTCGACGATCGCCTGCTTGTAGCCGTCGACCGCATTGGCCTCGACCGTCGCGATCCAGGGCGAGCCGATATAGGCGAAGTCCGCCCCCAGCGCCTGCGCCGCCAGGATCGACCGGCCGGTGGCGATCGCCCCCGACAGGGCGACGAGCCCGTCGAACCAGGCGCGCACCTCTTGCACCAGCGCAAAGGGCGACAGCGTCCCCGCATGCCCGCCCGCGCCGGCCGCGACGAGGATCAGGCCATCGGCCCCGCGCTCGACCGCCTTGCGCGCGAAGCGATCGTTGATGACGTCGTGCAGCACGATCCCGCCCCAGCCATGCACCCCCGCATTGACGTCCTCGCGCACGCCGAGCGAGGTGATCACCAGCGGCACCTTCCACTTGGCGCAGACCTGCAGGTCATGCTCGAGCCGGTCGTTCGAACGGTGGACGATCTGGTTGACCGCAAAGGGCGCCGCCGGCCGGTC
>JAIYAJ010000468.1 GCA_027489105.1 Zymomonas sp.
ATGAGATCGCCCGCCAGCTCCGTCTGCGTGACATGGCCGGGCTGATCGTCATCGACTTCATCGACATGGAGAACGGATCGAACATCCGTAAGGTCGAGAAGGCGATGAAGGAGGCGCTGAAGAACGATCGCGCCCGCATTCAGGTCGGCCGTATCTCCAGCTTCGGCCTGTTCGAGATGAGCCGCCAGCGCCTGCGCACCGGCGTGCTCGAGGCGTCGACCCGCCAGTGCCCGCATTGCGAAGGCACCGGCCTGATCCGCACGGCCTCTTCGGCCGGTCTGTCCGCGCTGCGCATGCTCGAGGACGAGGCCGCCCGCGGCCGTGGTTCGCGTCTGCTGCTGCGCGCCAGCCAGGAAGCGGCCTTCTACGTGCTCAACCGGAAGCGCGCCGAACTGGCGGAGATCGAGGAGCGCTACGGCGTCATCATCGAAATCCTGTCCGATGGCACGCTGGAGGGCGCACGGATGAGCGTAGAAGCCGGCGGCCCGCCGCCGAGCCACGCGCCGCGCCTGCCCACGCCGCTGCCGATCGAGGTCGATGACGACATCGAAGAGGAAGAGGACGAGGTCGAAGTCGAAGAAGAAGAGGCCGAAGCCGAGGGCGATGGTCAGGATGAAGGCGAGCGGGGCGACGGCGGTCGTCGTCGCCGTCGTCGCCGCCGTCGTCGCGGCGGTCGTGGTCGCGATCAGGAGGGACAGGCCGACGGCACCCGCGAGGGTGAGGAAGGCGAGGCTTCCGAACCGACCGATGGCGACGAGCGGCCGGCGAATATGGCCGAGGATGGCGCCGACGAAGAGGCCGCCGAGCCGCGCCGCCGTCGTCGCGGTCGCCGGTCCGGTCGACGTCGGGGTGGCGACGATGCCACTGCCTCGACCGAAGGCGAGACGGTCGTCGAAGGGGCAACCGCATCGGAAGGCTCGGATGGAGCAGTTGTCGAAGCACCCGCAGCCGAGGTTCCGGCCGTGGAGACTGCCGACGGCCCCGCCGAGGAGGCCAAGCCCAAGGCCCGTCGCCGGCCGCGTGCCCGCAAGGCCGACGCCGCTCCTCAGGTCGTCGAAGCGGTAGCTGCCGAGGCGGTGGCCGAAGCACCGGTCGAGGTCGCTGCCGAAGAGGCTCCGGCACCGGAAGCGATCGAAGCCGCGCCCAAGCCGCGCCGTGGCGGTCGCCGCAAGAAGGCTGACGCTGAAGCACCGGCTACGGAGGAAGCCGTTGCCGAGACTGCCGATGCGCCTGTCGAGGCCGAGACGAAGCCTGCTCCCAAGCGTCGCAGCCGTGCCAAGGCCAAGAGCACCCCGGCAAATGCCGAACTGACCGCCGAAGCGGTGGTCGACGCGCCCAGCGAGGAGGCCGCTGCTGTCGCACCGGCAGCCGAGCCTGTGCCGTCGGCACGGGTCCAGGAGGAGCAGACCGAAAGCGCGCCTGCCGCCGAGGCCGAGGACGAGCCCTCGTCGCCGCCGCGCCGCGGCTGGTGGCAGCGGACGTTCGGCGCCTGATCGTGCGGGGCGGGCTTCCTATGCGGAGCCCGCCTCCACGCTTCACGCCGGGTTAAGGCCCGCGCCCGGAGAGACAATAGGCATGAAGCATCGGCAAGGATCGCTGTTCGGCCTGTTACGGAGTCTGCTGATTGCGGCGCTCGCCCTGTCGCTGACCGCCCAGCCGGTCGCTGCCCAGTCGATCCTGCGCGACGCTGAAACCGAGGCCTATCTCAAGGACATCGCGGCACCGATCATCGCCGCCGCCGGGCTCCAGCCGGGCAATGTCGACATCATCCTGATCGGCGACAAGGAGATCAACGCCTTCGTCGCCGGCGGACAGGCGGTGTATATTCACAGCGGCCTGATCGAGCGGGCCGACAACACCAACGAAATCCAGGGCGTCATTGCGCACGAACTCGGCCACATCACCGGTGGCCACATCATCCGTAACGGTGAAGGCGCCAAGGGTGCCACCGGCATTTCCATCCTGTCGTTGCTGATCGGCGCGGCCGCTGCCGTCGCCGGCGCGGGCGAGGCGGGCATGGGCGTGATGATGGCGGGCCAGCAAGCGGCCATGGGCAAATATCTCGCCTTCAACCGCGTTCAGGAGGCCAGCGCCGATGCCGCCGGTGTCAGTTTCCTCGAGAAGGCCAATATCTCGGGAAAGGGAATGCTCAGCTTCTTCCTGAAGCTGAAGCAGGAGGAGTATCGCTACGCCTCGACCTATGCCCAGGTCGACCCTTTCATGCAGACCCACCCCCTGTCGGGCGACCGCGAGGCGACGCTGAAGGCCGACGTTTTGAAGTCCCCAGCTTATGAGAAGCGAACCGATCCCGCGCTCGAGGCGCGCTTCCTGCGGATCAAGGCCAAGCTGATCGGTTATATGGACGATCCCACGTCGGCGCTGCGCAAATATCCCGAAAGCGACCAGAGCATGGCGGCGCATTATGCGCGGGCCTATGCCTGGCATCGCGGCGCCTATCCCGACAAGGCGCTTCAGGAGGTCGACAAGCTGGTCGCCATGGCACCTGCGGACCCTTATTTTCGCGAATTGCAGGGGCAGATCCTGCTTGAGTCCGGCAAGCCCAACGAAGCGATCGGACCGTTGCGGATGGCGGTGCAGGGCTCGCGCGCCTCGCCGCTGATTGCCTCGCTGCTCGGCCATGCCCTGCTCGCGACCGAGGATCGCGCCAATCTCGACGAAGCGCGCGACGTGCTGAAGGTTGCCGTCGCGCGAGATCGGGACAATCCTTTCGCCTGGTACACGCTCGGCATGGCCTATGCCCGATTGGGCGACGAGCCACGCGCACAGCTCGCCACGGCCGAGCGCTATGCGCTGACCGGCAATATGGGACTGGCGGTCGCTAGCGCGGAAGCGGCCATGTCGCGGTTGCCGCGCGGCACGTCGGACTATATCCGGGCCGAAGACATCGCCCTTGCGGCGCGCGCATCGGCGCGTGACCGCAAGCGCTGAGCTTCGGGATCACCATGCAGAACAACAGCCGCATTGCCGTTTCGATCGTGACCGGCGCCGTCATCGCCGTCGGCGCGGCCTCGCTCTGGTATGCGCAATCGGGCGCATCGCCGCGCATATCGCGCAAGGCCGATGTCGAGGCGATCGTGCGCGACTATATCCTTGAACATCCGGAGATCATCCCGCAGGCGATCGAGCGTTACCGCGAGAAGCAGAGCGAAGGTGCCTATGCGGCGAACAAAGCTGCGCTGGAAACCCCCTTCGCATCGGCCTGGGCCGGCAATCCGAAGGGCGATGTCACCCTGGTGATGTTCAGCGATTATGCCTGTGGCTATTGCCGGACCAGCGTTCCCGATGTCGACCGCCTGATCGCCAACGACCCCAAGCTCAAGGTCGTCTGGCGCGAGATCCCCATTCTCGGTCCGGGCAGCGAGATTGCTGCCAAGGCCAGTCTGGCAGCCGCGCAGCAGGGCGCTTTCCGCGAGTTTCACGAGAAGATGTTCGCCGCCGGGCGGCCCGACGGCGACAAGGTCTCTCAGGTGCTGCGGTCGATGAAGCTCGATCTGGCGAAGGTTCAGAAGGACGTCGAGAGCGACGCAGTGACGACGGAATTGCTCAATAATCTCACGTTCGCCGGGCGGATCGACGACTCGCTGGCGACGCCGACCTTCGTCGTCAACGGTCAGATGCTGAAGGGCGCGGTGGGCTATGACGCCTTGAAAAAAGCGATTGCGGACGCTCGCGCAAAAGCCTGAAGGGGGCGCTCGCTCGCTCATTTTCCAGCGCATTGGAGCCCGAAACCGGTTC
>JAIYAJ010000113.1 GCA_027489105.1 Zymomonas sp.
GGTAATCCGCCTTTGCGCAGCTGTGATATCGCCTCGACGACATGCCATTGATGTTTGTAGGGCGCGGCGTTGGAAATGTAGATGCACTCGCGCAGCGGCCTTTTGGCGGCCCGTTCGCTCATGTCCAGAAAGCGCTGATCGATGCCGTGGGGAATGACTGCGGTGCTGCGCAGCGGCCCCGTCACCTGGCCGATCCGTTCGGCCGAATAGCGCGTCAAAAAAAGCGCGCCATCCGCCCGCCGCAGTGCTGCGGCCTGGATGCGGCGCAGCGTTTCGAGTCGCAAACGCGCCTTGCCTGCAGGGTAGCGGTCCATCTCGCCGGGCTCGAACGGCAGCATGTCCTGACTCATCGTCACGCTGGGCCGGAAGGGGCATACCGATCCGGCATCGACGTTGAAGAGCAGGTCGATTCCTGCGTCCCTCGCCTTGCCGGGCAGCAGGACACGCTCCCAGAACAGCTCAAGGCCCACTGACGCCTGCCAGCGTCCGGTCGAATGTTTGTGCAGCCAGGGCCGGTCGGGAAGGCGAGCGAGCAGCCCGTCGAAGGCCCAGAGATGGAGCGCGGAAAAGCCATGCCGCTCCGGGTCGCTTCGTTCGACCAGGCCGATAAGGTGCGCGATCGCTCCGCCCGATCGGGCGCGGCATGCATTGATCCCAAAAACGGGCGACGTCGTCATGGCGGAGGCGTCAGCGGGCCCGAGCTGAGCCAATGAGAAGCGAAAAGCTGTCGTCGGCGCATCGGGTCCAACTCATCTCGCGAGCCTTGCCATGGGCCTCGCGTGCGATCCGGTCGCGCAGTTCGGGCGCCTTTACGAGGCGGACCAAGGCGGACGCGAGCGACGTGGCGTCCTCCGGATCGAAATGGACTGCGGCCTCGCCCGTGATCTCGGGCATGGGACCGCGGTCCGACGACAGGATAGGCAGGCCGGCGGCCATATATTCGAGCAGGATATTCGGGCAGGCCTCGCAACTCGACGCGAACAGGGCGATATCGGCGGCCTTCATCTCCCGATCGATCTGATCGAAGGGGATCGGGCCGGCATAGCTGATCCACCGCCCCGCCTTGTCGAAGCGCTGCATCAGCCTCTTCAGCCCTTGGCGTCGTGCCAGACTGCCGGGGCCGACCAGCCGCAGCCGCAGGTCGCGGCCGCTATCCTGCCGTGCGCGCGCCACGCCGGCGATCACATGGTCATGATGCTTGTACGGCTCGATCGGCGACACATAGAGAAGGGTGAGCGGCCCGTCCGATGATCCGCTGCGGGCATCGGGGGCCCGGTGGAAGCGCGGGCTGACGCCGTGCGGAATGACGGTGATGCGGTCGGAGGCGATGCCCTCCACCGCTTCGATCATCGCACGTGCGTGTCCAGACAGCGAGATCACCGCATCGGCCCGCCGAAAGGTCGATCTCTGAGTCAGGTGCAGCAGCGCCAGTCTGAGTCGTTTGAGACTCCACCCATAGCGCGCGCGCTCGGCCAACTCGAAGGGCAGCATGTTCTGCGACATGGCGACGAAGGGGTGGAAACTGCCGAAGAAGCTGCCACCCGGCACCAGGAGGACGTCGCAACCGGCGCGCCGCGCCTCTCTGGAGAGGCTGGCGATCTGCCAGAAGCTGCGGTGAAAGACCGTGGCATTGCTCAGCGACCGGATGGGGCGCGGTTCGATCCAGGGACGTTTGGGCAGTTTCTCCAGCGTGTCGGGGCAGCCCCAGACGATGATGGTCGAGAAGCCGTGCCGCGCTGGATCGGACGCGCCGAGCAGTTCGATCAGATGCGTGCGGCCGCCACCGCCGAGCAGGTTGATCGCGTCGATGCCGATACGGGGGGCGTCGGTCATGTCGAAGTCACCGCTCGTCCTCAGCCAGCCGGGTCTTCGACGACATGGCGCAGCTGCCAGCCATTGCCGCTCTTCTCCCACAGATGCGGCGAGCGGAAGCGGTCGACCGTCTCCCAGAATTCGGGATCGGTCATGCCGACATAGTCGAGGAAGTCCTCATAATATTTCGCCGGAAATTCCTGATCATATTTGCGGACGAGGTGGACGCCCTCGGAGCGGGTGATCTTGCCGTTCCGGATCTCCTGTGCGGCGTCATAGGTCGCCCGGCCGATCCCGAATTTGATCAGGGTCGTGAAATAATGGAACATGTCGATCTTGTCATCGATGCTCGAATATTTCGAATAGGTGCCGGGCGTGCGCTCGGAATTGGCCTGAAAGCCAGTGTTCTCGACCGCATAATAATAGCATTCCTGCGGGTCCCACTTCAGATAATAGCCGAGATAGTGGACCTCGATATTCTTCTTCTCGAGCTGCTCGGCCGAAGGCGGGATATAGGGCGCGAAATCGTTGATGGTGAAGCCATGGTCGCGGATGATGTCCGCCACCGGCACCCCGCCCAGTCGCATCTCCAGCGGGTCCTGCGTGCTGAAGAATTTGCGATCCATCGTCGGCACATAATTGTCGTCGGGGTTGTTGCCATATTCGGCCTGGTTCTCGCCATACATGACGAGCGGGATATCGAACTTGGCAGCGATCGCAGGGCCGATGATCCGCTGGCCGACGATGAACGGCTGGAAGGGGTGCAGCAGATTCTTGAAGGCAAGGCTGGTCAGCAGCCGGTGCAGCTTGCCATTCGGAGTGAACAGCAGATTGTCATGCCCGCCGACATGGCTCCACGCCTCGAAATTCTTCCAGCCGATGTCGGTGTAGAGATGCGGCGCCCACGTCACCGTCAGCGGGTTCATGCCATAGCGATATTTGAGCATGTGCGAGGTGAAGGCGCTGTCCTTGCCACCGCTGCCGGGCACGACCACGTCATAGCCGCCGTCGGTGCGCCGGAACTTGTCAAGCAGCGCGACCAGCTGGTCCTCGCGCTTCTTCCAGTCGATCCGGGCGTCCTTGACCTCATGATAGCGGCACGCATCGCACACGCCGTCCTCGTCGAAGCCGATCGTCGCCTTCTTCTCGTCGGCCTTGTGCTTGAACTCGACGGTCGAGCTCGGGCGCTGGTTGGAGATCACGCATTTGCGGCAGAAGACCACCTCGCTTGGCAGGCCGTAAAAGGCTTCAAGGCTCGACATCGATTGACCCTTCAAGACAGGAAGTTGCGAAGCAGGCGGAGCCCGGCGGGACCGCTCTTCTCCGGGTGGAACTGGGTGCCGATCACATTGCCCCGGGCGATCACCGCCGCGAAGTCGTGCCGGCCGTAACGGGCGGTCGCGATAGTGGCGGGGCTGTTGCCGGCGACGGCGAAGGAATGGATGAAGTAGAAGCGCGCAGCTTCGTCGATGCCGTCGAACAGCCGCTCCGCTGGCGCCGGAGAGGCGGCTCGGCGGACCGGCAGCCAGCCGACATTGGGCAGGCGCTGCTTGTTCTCGGCCAACGGATCGTCGAGCTTCGCGACCTGTCCGGGCAGGATCGACAGCCCGTCCCACTGCCCGAACTCGGTGCTGCTTTCGACCAGCATCTGCATGCCGAGGCAGATGCCCAGCAGCGGCGTGCCGTCGGCGGCGGCATCGCGCACCAGCCGGTCGAGGCCCGTCGCCTGCAGCGCCCGCATGCCTTCGCCAAAGGCGCCGACACCCGGCAGGATCAGCTGGGGGCAAGTCGCCAGCTCGGCCGGATCCGCACTGATGCACGGGTCTGCGCCGATCTCGATCAGCGCATTGGCGACGCTGCGCAGATTGCCCACGCCATAGTCGATCACACCCACCCGCATCGCCGTCATGCCGCGCTCCCCGTCAGGCAGCTTTCGACCTCATCGCGGATGCGGGCAACGTCGGTTCGGCCATAATGCAGGGCACCGGCGACGGCGATCGCCGAGGGATGCGTTTCGGCAAGCAGCCGGTTCACGTCCTTGGCCCCGGCATAGCCGCCGCTGACGATGATCGGGCGGCTGGTCGTCTCTTCCAGGGCGCGCGCAAGGGCCACGTCGAAGCCGCGGCCGGTCCCTTCCTGGTCGATCGAGGTCACCAGGATCTCGCCCACCCCGGCCTCTTCCAGCCGGCGTGCCCAGTCGAGCACGTCATGGCCCGACGGTTCGCGGCCATTGTCGATATAGGCGGTCCAGCCGCTGCCCGCGCGCTTGGCCTCGATCGACCCGATCAGGCATTGCGATCCGAACTTGCCGGCAATCTGTTCGACCAGCGCGATGTTGCGGATGGCGCCGGTGTTGATCACCACCTTGTCCGCGCCCGCGCCCAGCGCGCGCGACACATCGTCCAGCGTCCGAAGCCCCCCGCCGATCGCGATCGGCACGAACACGCTGCGACAGGCCCGTTCGATGATGTGGAACAGGTTGTTGCGGTCGTAGAGGCTGGCGACCGCATCCATGAAGACGATCTCGTCGACGCCCTGTTCATAATAGCGCAGCGCGAGTTCGTTGGGATCGCCGACCTTGCGCAGCCCTTCGAGATGGATGCCCTTGATCACATGCTCGTTCTTGACGTCGAGCCGGGCGATGATGCGGAGCGGCGAGCTCATCCGCGCGACAGCTCCGCACCCTGGGCCTGCAATATGGCTTCCACCCGGTCGAAATCCTCCAGCGTGTCGATGTCGAGTGAACGTTCGAGCGGCATCGCGACCGCACCGATCGATCGATAGGGCCATCCCCCGGCCGCCCGGAAGGCGGCGGCGGTGAAGGCATAGGCCGCGCCATTGGGGCGGCCTGTCTCGGGCAGGGCCTGGCGGTTGGTGAAGCAATAGGCCGGGTCGGCGACCGGGCGGAAGGCGTCACCGTCGAGGATCCCGAACTTCAGCTGGCTGCGATCCACCGGCGCCACCGCCATCGTCATCGCGAAGCGGCCCGAGGCATGGAGATCGAGCACCGCGCGCAGGTCGGCGTCGGACCGCAGCGGCGACGTCGCCTGGAGGAGGAGCAAGGTCTCGGCATGGAGGTCGAGCCGGCCGATCACGTCGCGCACCACGTCGAGCATCGGGACGGTATCGCCGGCCAGATCGGCGGGACGGCGCAGCACTGTGCAGCCATCGGGCGCCGGTTCGGCGAGGATCTCTTCGATGTCGGTCGTGACGATGCAGCGTCCGGCGACGCGCAGCGCCTGCCGCACCGCATGGAGGTAGAGCGGCACGCCGGCGAGCGGGCGCAGATTCTTGCCGGGCAGCCCCTTGGAACCGCCGCGCACGGGCACCAGCCCGATGACGGGAGACGCGGTCGCCATCAGAGGGCCTCGTCCACGAAGTATTTCTGCATGGGCACCGCCCAGGTCGCCGGCTGGGCCAGCAAGGCGGCGAAGCGTTCGGCGGCCGAACCGGTGCCGAAACCGGTGTGGCGCGGATAGCGGCGGCCCCATTGATCGGCGAGGAAGGCGGCGATCGCCTCGCGGTCGAAGGCGGTGCAGCCCTGGACCGAGTCCGCGCAGGCGCGGTTCGCCTGGCGCGATCCGATGTCGAGCGAGGGCAGACCCAGAAAGGGCGCCTCGCGCACACCGGCGCTGCTGTTGCCGACAATCAGCCTGGCGTTGCGCATCAGCTCGGAGAAATAGGCGAAGCGCATCGATGGGAGCACGCGGAAGCGGTCGCGCGGCAGCCGCGCGATGACCGCGTTGATCGCGTCCGACCCCGGATCATTATTGGGCAGGATCACCACGAAATACCGGCCCGACGCCTCCAGCGCTCCGAACAGCGCCTCGGCCTGCGCGCCGATGCTGTCGGCTTCCGATGTGACGGGGTGGAAGACGCACACGCCATAGTCAGCCGATGCGATCTCATAATAGCGGAGCACTTCGGCGAGATCGACGCCCGACGGCTGGTCGTGGATGTCGAGTTCGGGCGAGCCGATGACATGCACCGCGTCGTCCGCCTCGCCCAGTCTTACGACCCGCCGCTTGGCCTCTTCCGAACTGACGATGTGGATGCGCGACAGCTTGGTGTTGCAGTGGCGGAACAGCTCGTCGATCGTCCCCGAAACCTCGCCGCCCTCGACATGCGCGCACAGCACATAGTTGGTTGCGCAGACCAGCGCGCAGGCCAGCGCCTCGACCCGGTCGCCATGGATCACGACGAGGTCGGGCTGCAACTCCTTCAGATAGTCCGAGAATCCGATCACGGTCTTGGCGAGGATGATGTCCTGCGGATCGCCCTGGCGCTGGTTGATGAACTCGACGACCTCGAAATGGCCTTTGCTGTGCACCTCCGACTTGGTGAGGCCGTAGCGTTCGAGCATGTGCATGCCGGTGACGAAGAAGGTCACGCGGTGCCCCTGCGCCTTGGCGGCCAGCGCCAGCGGTTCCATCTTGCCATAATCCGCGCGCGTTCCCGTGACGAACAGGATGTTGCGCGCCGTCATGCCGTCGTCGCCGTTTCGGTCAGTCAAGATCGGACCATGTCAGCTGGGTGTTGCGCGTCACCGCGCGGTTGAGCCGGCGGCCGATCAGCGCGTCGAATTCATAGGCCGGTATCTCGCCATTGCCCGGTCGCCGCGCCCAGATGTCGGCTTCGGTGAGGACGGTGCCGGCTTCCAGGTCGCGGTCGGCGACGATCGATCCGCGAGCGAAGCGATAGACGTCTTCCTCGGGCGCGGTCCGCTGCTTGGGATTGTGGAGCGCGGTGTGGATCTCGCGCGAGCGGTCGATCAGGTGGCGCAGCTCAGCGGGGTCCATCGAGCAGGCGATATCGGGGCCCTTGCGATAGCGGCTGTCGGTATAGTGCCGCTCGACGATGCAGGCGCCCAGCGCCACGCCGGCCAGCGCCATTTCCGGGCCGATCGAGTGGTCGGAAAAGCCGATGATCGCGTCAGGAAAGGCGGTGCGCAGGTCGGTGATGCCGCGCAGCGACACGATCTCGGGTGGCGAGGGATAGAGATTGGTGCATTCGAGCAGCGCGAAGGGGACGCCGCTGGCGCGCAAGATGTCGACAGAGGCGCCGATCGAGGCGATCGTCTGCATGCCCGTCGACAGGATCACCGGTTTGCCGAAGCGGGCGATGTGCCGGATCAGAGGAAGGTGGTCTGCCTCGCCCGATCCGATCTTATAGGCGAGCACGCCGATCGATTCGAGGAAGTCGGCAGCCTTGCGGGAGAAAGGCGTCGACAGATAGATCAGGCCCAGACTCTCGGCATGGGTCTTCAGCGCCACCTCGTCCTGCGCCGACAGAGCGCAGCGGGCCATCACCTCCCAGATCGACACATCCGCATTGGGCGGGAAGATCGACTTGGCCTCGTCGGTCATCTCGTCGTCGACGAAATGGGTCTGGTGCTTGACGCATTCGGCGCCGGCCTTGGCGGCAAGCGTCACCATCTCGCGCGCGACGTCGAGGTCGCCGCCATGGTTGATCCCGATTTCCGCTATCACCAGCGGGGGATGGTCTGGGCCGATAAGTCGATCGCCTATGCGCATCTCATACCTCTAAACGAAAACCGCGCCTGCGGTTGTGACCTGCGCCACGCCTGTCCTGCTTCGGGCTTGTTCACGAAATCGCGCGCCGGTCCAGCCCTTGCAGGATATCGGCGACACGATCGGGCATGGCCGAGGCGGGAAGCGGCTCCGCAAACTCGTCCAGCCAGGCACGGTGGGCGACCGGATCGATCGGCTTCTCGATGTCCGCAGCGATGCCGTCGAGCCGCTCGATGGTCTCGACCGGGACAGAGCCGGGGTAGCGCGTGAACAGCCGGCCATGACCGCGCCCCGTCAGCTTGCCGCAGCTGATTAGGAACAGTGGCAGGCCCAGCATCGCCGGCACTGCGCCTGCCGAGGATGGCTCGGTCATCGCACCCGAGGCGGCCCGCAGCCCGTCGACGAAGTCTCCATTGTCATAGACGCGGTAGCCCGCCTCCGCGATCGCCACCGAGAGGCCCGACCGGACCGAGGCCGGATGCGGCTTCACCGCGAGGCGATAGCCATGCCGCGCGATCGCTGCGGCGATGCTGTCCAGATGCGCGATATAATCCTCGCGCGAGGTGAAGCGGATCGCATAAGCGAGCAGGCCGGTCTCGATATAGACGATCTCGCCATTGCCCGGCCGCCCCAGCCGGCTGCCAAGATCGTTTGCCTGCAGCCCGAATTGCATGAAATCGGGATTGCCGACGGCGAAGATGCGATCGTCGGGAAGGTGATATTGGCGCATCTCCGCCATGTCGCCCTTCACATAGACGCAGCCCGCCGTCGTCCGCACGTCGGAGGGCAGGGCCGCGCCAGTGCCCCCGGTCAGCCGGCTCCTGAGCTCGCGCCCGAACTCGATCCAGTCCGCCGACCCCCGCGCCGTCGTCGCCAGCGCGCCGAGATAGCGCGGCATGATGTGGCGCAGGTTGCGATAGAGCTTGCCGGCGTAGAGGCGCAGGTCGTTCCACGGGCTGACCTCGAAATTGACCTCCTCCATCATCGGCGGAGCGGCGCAGTAGATGCCGTGGAACAGGTGCAAGGTCGGTATGTCGAGCCGGCGGGCATGGCGGATCATCGCCTGATGCGCGAAGGCGCGCGTCGACAGGAACAGCAGGCAGGCCGGGCGCTCCTGCCGCAGGATCGCGCCGAAGGAACGACGCCCATAATAGCGGATGTCGCGAACCAGCACGCCGTTGCGCTCCACCTCGACCGGCTGGTCCATGTCATGGCCCCAGGAGCCGAGGTGGATCAGCATCAGCCGATAGCCACGCGCGCGCAAAGCGGGGACGAGCCGCGCATAATGGGGTAGCCCCTCGGTCCAGCCATCGAAGGCGAGGATCAGCCGTTCCGCGCTCATCCCGCCAGCCGTCCGCGCACAAAGGCTTCGACCTGCCGCGCGCGATCGGCGATGTCATGGCCGTCTGCAGCCAGGCGCGCGGATGCGGCAGCCACCATCCGCGCCCGCAGCCCCGGCTCGTCGCGCAGGCGCCGGCAGGCCGCGACCAGCTCTTCGGTCGATGAAAAGTAGAGCGCTTCCTCACCCTCGCGAAAATGGCTGAGCGCTTCCTCCGAGCGTTCGCAGACGAGCGCCCCGCCGGCAGCGACGATCTCCAGCGGCCGTTCGGTCCAGCTGTCGCGGTTGAGGTGCGAGAAGAAGCAGAGCCCGGCCCGGCTGTCGCGATAGAGCCGCCGATAGCCCGCCCCGAAGATCGGATCGGCGGGCAGCAGATGTTCGAGCCCCGCCGCATGCAGCGTGGCGCTCCATCCTGCGCCATGCACGGCAACGCGCAGGCCCGCCGCGTCGAGCGCCCGGATCGCGTCGAGCCGCCCGTCCTGCTCATAATGGCCGAGGAAGGCGGCATCGGCGATAAAGTCCCCACTGCGCGCAGCCTGGGTCGCTTCCGCCCCCAGTCGCACCCGGTCGAGCGCGGGCGGGCAATGCTCGACATGGCGCGCGCCTGCCGCCCGATAGGCCTCCACATTGTGCCGGCGATAAACGAAATGCGCGTCATAGGCGGGCAGCGCGCGGCGGAAGCGGCGGTGCAGCCCGGCCACGCGGCGCGGCGAGAAAGGGTCGTCGTTGAAATAATCGGTGACGATCGCACCGCCGGCACGGATCGCCTCTATATCCTCGCGGGTGAAGGCCAGCGGTAGACGGAAGTGCACCCAGGCCGGCCGCTCCCGCCGGCACAGATCGACCAGCGCCGCCCGCATGTGTCGATGCGCCGCGCCGACATGCAATCGCCGCGCGATCCAGGTCAAAGGCTTGGGCCCGCTCACTGCGACATCCGACCCGAAAGGGATCACGCGCCAGCCCAGCCGCTCGAACGCGGCGATCCAGCCGCTGTCGCGATCGGGGCCAGCGGAGAGGGAGCCGACATAGATGAGGGTGGCCGGGGTCATACCTGTCAAGGGCCTTCAGCGCCCGTGGCGCCGAAGCCGGTGATCGCCATCAGAATGTTCAGTGCTGCAGCCACGAGGACAGCTATAAACGGCGAAACCTGATACTTTCCGCTTTTCGATATCAACATAAGATAAGGGAAATAGATTAGAATGTAGGAATGAAATCCGGTTGCCCCACCAAATATTGACGCCGACATAATTAAACCAAAAATTACGGTGTTCCGCATTTCTATATCTGGACTTCCGTAAATTTCAGTCCATTTAAGGGCTATAGACAGAAACAAATGCAGGCCGATAAGAGAGGATCCTATGTGCATTAAAAATAGCGGCCAATTTCCGCCATATATAAAATCTACGAAATAGTCTGCTTTGTACCAAGGGAAGGGCGATAGTAGAGCAAAAAGTAATTTGAGAATTTGGCCGATTACCGGTACGGCTACGAGATAACCCATGCTGCCGGTGCCGGCCATTGCGACCCCTTCGCCATAGTCCCGCAATTTTAAAAGAAGGAAGGGGCCTAATGTAATTGCCCCGACTAGGGCGGAGCTTAGTCCAATAAGCGATGTACTTACTTTGCCTTCAGATCGTCTTATAGCAAAAAATATGACAATAAAAATGATCACCGGCGCCATTAGCACTGATTTGGATATAATTATCAGAACTATAGAAATCGCCATTGTGCAAATTTTTGACAAAGAAATAGACTTTGTCATTGCCATGAAGCAAATATAGAAAAGGAGTATTGAGAAAAAAGTAACATAATGCCGAGTTGGTGCGACGCCCAAC
>JAIYAJ010000352.1 GCA_027489105.1 Zymomonas sp.
AACGTGGAGCGCGACCGGGCGCAGGCAGCCGTCGTTGAGCGGGACGGGCCGGTCGATCAGAAGGCGCGCCGCATAGAGCGCCGCCGCGCGTACAGGCGGCGATCTGCGCGGCGAGGTCGGCGATATTCTGGTCGGGGTTGCGCGCGGGCCAGCGATCGTCGGCGAGGATCGCGCGCATGTCGACCTCGCGGAAGTGCCCCGCATCGACCAGCAGCACATTGTCGAGGATGATGCCCTCCTCGTCGATCGTCCGGCTGGTCGACGGCATCGACCCGGGGCTGATCCCGCCGACATCGGCATGATGGCCGCGCGCCGCGACGAAGAAGGCGGGCGCCGTATCGTCCGGTTCGACGAAGACCGGCATGATGACAGTGATGTCGGGCAGATGGGTGCCGCCCTGATAGGGCGCGTTGAGCGCATAGGCGTCGCCCGGCTTCATGCCGCGCCCGTCGCGCCCGTCGCCGCGCCGGGCGATGATCGTGCGGATGCTGTCGCCCATCGAGCCCAGATGGACGGGGATGTGCGGCGCATTGGCGACCAGATTGCCGGCGGCGTCGAACAGCGCGCAGGAGAAATCGAGCCGCTCGCGGATGTTCACCGACGAGGCGCTCTGGCGCAGCGCCGCCCCCATCTCCTCGGCGATGGCCATGAACATGCCCGCGAAGATCTCGAGCCGGATCGGATCGGCCTCGACGCCCTGCTCGAAACCCGTCGATTGCGGGCGAGGGGCCGTTCGATCGAGGATCAGGTTGCCGAGGCCATCGACCGTCGCGCGCCAGCCTGGCTCGACGGCGGTGGTCGCGACCGGATCGACGATCAAAGCAGGCCCGTCCACCGCGAAGCCGGCGGGCATAGCCGCCCGGTCGAACAGCGGCGTCGCGCGCTCGGCCCCGTCCATCCAGCAGCGGACGGTCGCAAGCGGCCTCGGCTCTTCGAGCGGCAGGGTAACGACCGCCTCCGTGCCGGTTGCCCCCTTCACCAGCGCCTCGACCCGGACCGCATCGACGATCGGGTCACCCTGGCCGGCAAAGCCGAAGCGGCGGGAGAAGGCAGCCTCGAACGCGGCGCGCATCGTCGCAGCGTCTGCGAGAGGCACAGGAATCGCGGAATCGCTGGCGGCATAGCGGACGAGGATGGTGGCGACGATGTCGGTCGCGGCGGGCAGCGCCATCCGCGCTTCGAGGGACAGCGCTTCGACCTCGCTGGCGAGTCCGTCCGCGTCATCGAGCCGCAGCGCGGTGCTGCGCTCGCGGATCACACCGCGATCGGCGAGGCCAATGCCATAGGCCGACAGCACGCCGGCCAGCGGGTGGATCATCACCCGCTCGATCGACAGGGCGTCGGCGACCAGACAGGCATGCTGTCCACCGGCGCCGCCGAAGCAGGCGAGGGTGAAGCGGGCGGGATCATGGCCGGCGCCGATCGAGACCGCCTTGATCGCATGCGCCATATTGGCGACGGCGATCGCGACCATCCCCTCTGCTGCCACGCGCGGATCGATATCAGTCCCGGCTTCGGCGAGCAGTTCGGCGAAGCGCGCTTCGACCGCCGTACGGTCGATCGGCTCGTCCCCCGCCGGGCCGAACAGCCGGGGGAAATGATCGGGCTGGATCTTGCCCAGCATGACGTTGCAATCGGTCACGGTCAGCGGCCCGCCGCGCCGGTAGCAGGCGGGGCCCGGCACCGCGCCGGCCGATTCCGGGCCGACGCGGAAGCGGCCCTTGTCGAAGCGGCAGATCGACCCGCCTCCGGCTGCGACCGTATGGATCTTCATCATCGGCGCGCGGATGCGGGCACCGGCGATGCGTGTCTCGGTCTCGCGCTCATAATCGCCCGCGAACAGCGACACGTCGGTCGAGGTGCCACCCATGTCGAAGCCGATGACATGATCGAAGCCCGCCGCCTGCGCGGTCCGCGCCATGCCGACGATCCCGCCCGCCGGTCCCGACAGGATCGCGTCCTTGCCGTGAAAGGCGTGGCCCTCGATCAGCCCGCCATTGGACTGCATGAACAAAGGCGTCGGCCCGTCGCCCAGCGCCCGGCGAACGCCGTCGACATAGCGCTTTAGCACCGGGGACAGGTAGGCATCGACCACGCTGGTGTCGCCGCGCGCGATCAGCTTGATCAGTGGGGCCACGTCATGGCTCGCCGAAACCTGCTCTAAACCGATCTCGCGCGCGATTTCGGCGAGCGCGGCTTCATGCGCGGGGTAGCGATAGCCGTGCATCAGCACGATGGCGATGGCGCGGTAGCCGTCGGCATGGGCCTTGCGGAGCGCCGCCGATGCTGCCTCCCGGTCGAGCGGGCGCAGCACCTTGCCCTCGGCCGACACACGCTCGTCTATTTCGATCGTGCGGTCGTGCACGGGCGGGGGACGACGAATGGCGCGGGCGAACAGCTCGGGCCGTTCCTGATGGCCGATCGTCAGGGCATCGCCGAAGCCGCGTGTGATCGCGAGCAGCGTCGGTTCGCCCTTGCGTTCGAGCAGGGCATTGGTCGCGACGGTGGTTCCGATCCGCACTTCGAGCGAGGGCAGCGGTCCTGTGGGGGAGTCGGTCAGCCGACGGATCGCCGCGACCGCCGCATCGTCATAGCGCTCGGGGTCCTCGGACAGCAGCTTGGCGGTGACGATCCGCCCCGCCGGGTCGCGGGCCACCACATCGGTGAAGGTTCCGCCGCGATCGATCCAGAAATGCCAGGTCACCGGGCCAGCCTAGCAAAGCAGCGTTGCGACCGGTAGCCATGGTCCATGCGCACTATGCGCCGCTTTGCGGTCAGACGGCGAGCGACACGGTCACCCTATCGCCCTCCGACAGTCCCTCGCGCTTCCGGACATCGGCCTTGACCGGCAGGATGAAGCCGCCGCTTTCCTTGTGCGGAAAGACCGATGTCTGCCATCGGGTGGCGCCTATGCGGGCGTCCACCCGGATCGAACCGAAGCCGCCGATGCGGCCGAGCGCGGCATAGCGCATCTCGGCCGCTGTCTGCCCGTCGATGGTCAGGAAGTGCCAGCCGCCGCCCTTGCCGTTCGGCTGCCAGCACCACAGGGGCGCTTCGATATCGAACCGATCGCTGGGTGGCACCATGGCGCTCAGCTTGCCGGCGGGAAGACCGCCCGCGCGCCGCCCAGCTTGTGGACCACGCCGTGGCGCATCACGAAATCGACCTTCTCCATGCGGGCCACATCCTCGAGCGGGCTGCCCGCGACCGCGATGATGTCGGCGTCCTTGCCCGGTTCGATCGTGCCGATCGATGCGCTGCGCCCCAGCGCCTCGGCGGCGTTGACCGTGGCCGTCTTCAGCGCCGCGGCCGGGGTCATGCCCGCCTTGACGAGCAGGGTGAACTCGCGCGCGTTGATACCGTGGCGCGACACGCCGCTGTCGGTACCGAAGGCGACCTTCACCCCGGCGGCGATCGCCTTCGAATGGCTGGCAAAAGCAACCGCTGCCGCTTCCTCGGCCTTCGGGATCACGGCCGGGGGCAGGGCGCCCGCGCGGGCCTGTTCGACGGCGGTCACCGGCGCGATCATCGTCGGCACGAGCCAGGTGCCATTGGCCTTGAACATCTTGATCGCCTCGTCGTCGAGGAAGGTGCCATGATCGACCGTGTCCACGCCGGCGGCGATGGCGGCCTTGGTGCCGGCCGCTGCATGGCTGTGGGTCGCGACCTTGCGACCCAGGCCGTGCGACGTATCGATGATCGCCTTCATCTCCTCGTCGGTCATCGCCCGGCCGAGGCCGCCCGAGACGTTCGACAGCACGCCGCCGGTCGACATATATTTGATCACCTGTGCGCCGAGCGCGACCTGCTCGCGCACCGCACGGCGGCAATCGTCGGGGCCGTCGCAGGTGTTGGTCGCATGCTGGTGCATCGCCTCGGCGAAGGTTTCGGCAAGGCCGTTGGTGCGGTCGCCATGGCCGCCGGAGACCGAGATCGGCGCGCCCGCATTGACGATGGTCGGTCCGGCAATGTCGCCGCGCTCGACGCCCTCGCGCATCGCACGCATGCCGCGCGCATTGCCGCCAAGGTCGCGCACCGTGGTGAAACCGGCCTCCAAAGTGGTGCGGGCATTGCCGATCGCGGTCAGCATGTCGTCCGCCTCGTCGCGGTTCAGCGCGGTCATCCGTGCGCGCATCGGATCGCCGCCGATGCCCCACAGGTGAACGTGCATGTCGACCAGCCCCGGCATCACGAAGCGATCCTTCAGGTCGACCAGCGTCGCGCCCGGCAGCGGATCGGCATAGCCATCGCGGACTTCGGCGATCTTGCCGTCGCGGATGACGATCGTGCTCGGCCCGCGCGGCGCCTTGCCTGGTTCGGCCAGCAGCGCGCCGGCGTGAATCATCGTCACCTGCGGGGCGGCGGCGATGGCCTGGGGCGCGGCAGCGGCCAGGAGCAGGGCGGTGGCGAGAGCGATCGATCGGCGCATTGGAAGTCCCCTGTAGCGTGATGACGAACTGCTAACCGCTTTTTACGGCGATGAAAATCGCTGTCGGCAGAGGGGCTCGCATCCGGCCAACCGGGCTACGGTCCGGGGGCGCCATCGCCCCGATCATCGCGCGGCCACTGGCCGGTCTCAGCTGACCGACAGGCGATAGGTAGTACTACTGCAGTAAGCGTCCCGAATTGCGACAGGGCAGGGAATAGGCCACATGCGGCGCCTAGGCGGACGCACGCCTCTCCCCCCGGGAGGCATCCCCCAGCGTCTGCCTTATGGCCGCAGGGCTCCCCCGAAAGTGAACGATTCCCCCGTCGTTCACCCCTGCGGCCGCCCCCTCCCTACCATCGCTGATCCTCGAACCTGAGGGCGATCCGCACGCCCCCTCCGGCGCGGGGCGCTGTCGGAAAGGTATCTTCCGCAGATCGTATTTTCCCCAATATTCGTCCAAAGCCGTCAGAGCATAGAGAAAAATATCTTGATAGTTCAATAGGTTAATAAAAGATTTACCGGGACTTTCGGGGTTTTGCAGCGGATGGAAGGGCTGCCCTATGAGCGAACGGCAAGATCAGGGTGTTGGCATGGAACGGCGGCTGGATTTCATTCGGCTGACGGATGAAAATTATGAGGCTTTTCCGAAGATTCGTGCGGTGCTCGCCGAATATGCGTCCGATGCCCTGGACGATCTCTATCGGCATATCGCCGAGACTCCCGAAATCGCGTCTTTCTTCGCCTCGAAGAAGCATGCGGACCACGCCCGCGACAAGCAGCTGGAGCATTGGCGGGAACTGTTCGCACGGCGAATCGACGCCCAATATTTCGTGCGGGCGGAGCGGATCGGGCAGGTTCATGCGACGATCGGGCTGGAGCCGACCTGGTATATCGGCGGCTATGCGGCCGTCCTCGAACGCGTGATCGAGCGGGTGCTCACGCAGGGCCTGTTGACGCGGTTGAACGGCCGGGCGCTCAGCGACATGCTCGGTACGCTGGTCAAGACCGCGCTGCTCGATATGGACGTCGCGCTGTCATCCTATTTCCGCGTCGAAAGCGAGCGTCGTGCAGCGGTGGTCGACAAGCTCGGTACGGCGCTGCACCGGCTTGCCTCCGGCGACTTCACCGTGCGGCTCGAAGATCTTCCCGAGGATTATCGCAAGCTGGCGGACGATTTCGAGACGATGCGCGCCCAGATGGCCGAGACGATCGGACGGGTCGCCCGCTCGTCCGACAGCATCAGCATCGGCTCGGCCGAGATCAGTCAGGCGTCGGACGATCTCGCCCAGCGGACCGAGCAGCAGGCAGCCAGCCTGGA
>JAIYAJ010000088.1 GCA_027489105.1 Zymomonas sp.
AGCCGGGGCCGCCCAAGCCGCAGGCATCGTGCGCGCTGCCCGCCGCCGACAATCAGGAAATCCTCACCCAGTCGCCGATGGTGAAGAAGGCGCGCGAAGGCGTGATGGAGTTTCTCCTGATCAATCACCCGCTCGACTGCCCGATCTGCGATCAGGGCGGCGAGTGCGATCTGCAGGACCAGTCGGTCGCCTATGGCCGCGGCCAGAGCCGCTTCGGCGAGAACAAGCGCGCCGTCACCGACAAATATATGGGCCCGATCGTCAAGACGACGATGACCCGCTGCATCCAGTGCACCCGCTGCGTCCGCTTCGCGGAGGAAGTGTCGGGCGTGGAGGAGATCGGCGCGGTCTATCGCGGCGAGAATATGCAGATCACCTCCTATCTCGAAAAGGCGGTGACCAGCGAGCTTTCGGGCAATGTCGTCGACCTGTGCCCGGTCGGTGCGCTGACCAGCAAGCCCTATGCGTTCGAAGCCCGTCCGTGGGAGCTCAAGAAGACGCTCGGCATCGACGTGATGGACGCGGTCGGCACCAATGTCCGCTTCGACAGCCGCGGCCGCCAGGTGCTGCGCGTGCTGCCCCGGATCAACGAGGACGTGAACGAGGAATGGGCGTCGGACAAGACGCGCCACGCCGTCGACGGCCTCGTCCGCCGCCGTCTCGATCGTCCGTTCGTCCGCAAGGACGGCAAGCTGGTCGAAGCGAGCTGGGCCGATGCCTTTGCCGCGATCAAGGCCGCCAGGGCGGGCTCGTCGGTCGCCGCAATCGCGGGCGACCAGCTCGACTGCGAGACGATGTACGCCGCCAAGGCGCTGCTCGGCGCGATGGGCTCGACCCTGATCGAGGGCCGCCAGACCGGCATGGACTATGACGTGTCGAGCCTCTCGGCGGTCAATTTCAACAGCACGATCGCCGGCATCGAGACTGCCGACGTGATCCTGCTGGTCGGCTCGAACCTCCGCTGGGAAGCGCCGCTGATCAACACGCGCGTCCGCAAGGCGGTCGTACGCAAGCGGGCAAAGGTGTTCGCGATCGGCGAACAGGTCGACCTGACCTATCCGGTCAGCTGGCTCGGCAACGACCTCGGCCTGCTCGGCGCGCTGCCGCAGGAGGTGCTCGACGCCTTCGCCAAGGCCGAGCGTCCGGCAGTGATCGTCGGCGGCGGTGCGCTCAAGGCCGGCGCGCAGGGTGCGACCCTTGCGCTGGTCGAGCCGCTCGGCCTCGTGAAGGACGGCTGGAACGGCTATAATGTCGTCCACCTCGCCGCCGCGCGGATGGGCGGGCTGATGCTCGGCTATGCGCAGAAGGGCGGCATCGCCGACCTCGCCGCGGCCGAGCCCAAGCTGCTCTTCCTGCTCGGCGCCGACGATGTCGACCTGTCGCGCTTCGGCACGAGCCTGAAGGTCTATGTCGGTCATCATGGCGATGCGGGTGCCGCGGGCGCGGACATCATCCTGCCGGGTGCGGCCTATACCGAGAAGCCGGGCACCTATGTGAACACCGAAGGCCGCGTTCAGCGCAGCGACCGGGCGGTCTTCCCGCCGGGCGATGCGCGCGAGGACTGGGCTATCTTCCGCGCCCTCTCCGACGTGCTCGGCCACAAACTGCCGTTCGATACGCTCGATCAGCTGCGCGCCGCGATGATCGCCGAGGTGCCTGCCCTGGGTGTCGAGGGCCTCGCCGCTTATGGCTGGTCGGTCCCGACGGGCCTCGCCACGAGCGCTTCCGGTCCGGTCGGCTATCCGGTCAAGGACTTCTACCTGACCAACCCGATCGCTCGCGCGAGCGACACGATGCAGCGCTGCTCGGCCGAGCTTATCCATGGGCAGAGCTTCGCGGAGGCCGCCGAATGACCGCGCTGTTCCAAAGCTGGGGCCTCGCCTTCGAATGGGCCTGGCTGGCCTCGACGATCATCGGCATCCTAGTGATCGCACTGCCGCTGATGCTTGCGGTGGCGATGATCATCTATGCCGACCGCAAGATCTGGGCGGCGATGGCGCTGCGCCGCGGCCCCAACGTCGTCGGCCCCTGGGGCCTGCTGCAGAGCTTCGCCGACGGTGCGAAGGTCTTCCTGCAGGAAACGATCATCCCGGCCGCTGCGAATAAGGGCCTGTTCCTGTTCGCGCCGATCATCACCTTCACGGTCGCGCTGATCGTCTGGGCGGTGATCCCCTTCGCGCCGGGCGTGGTGCTCGCCGATATCAACATCGGCCTGCTCTACGTCCTCGCGGCCTCGTCGATCGGCGTCTATGGCGTGATCATCGCGGGCTGGGCGTCCAACTCCAAATATCCCTTCTATTCGGCGCTCCGCACGGCCGCGCAGATGGTCAGCTACGAAGTCTCGATCGGCTTCGTGCTCATCTCGGTGGTGCTGTGGACCGGCAGCTTCAACATGTCGGCGATCGTCGAAGGGCAGCGTGCCCATATCTTCGGCTTCATCAACGGCTATGGCTTCAACCCGCTGCTGTTCCCGATGGCGGTGGTCTTTCTGATCTCGGCCATGGCGGAGACGGCG
Source organism: Zymomonas sp. (assembly GCA_027489105.1). Next base: position 2,516 of record JAIYAJ010000088.1, read on the forward strand.
CGCGCGCCGTTCGACCTGACCGAGGCGGAGTCGGAGCTCGTCGCCGGCTACCAGACCGAATATTCGTCGATGTCCTTCGCGCTCTACTGGCTCGGCGAATATGCCAATGTCATCCTGATGTGCGGCCTCAACGCGATCCTGTTCTGGGGCGGCTGGCTGCCCCCGGTCGACTGGGCGCCGCTCTACATGGTGCCGGG
>JAIYAJ010000122.1 GCA_027489105.1 Zymomonas sp.
GGCGGCAATCAGCGTCGAGACGATACCGGCCCCGGCGCTGATCTGGCCGAGGTTGTCCGGCACCGTCACGGGCGTCACAGGCTCGACAGGCCTGGTGGCCTTGTCCGGGCGATACACGATAGGAGGCCTGGAGCGGTCCGCGTCCTCGCGCGGGAACGCCTTGGCAAACGTGCGCGCCTCATCTTCGATGGCTTCCATGCGCGCCGCGCGCTGTTCGATGTCCCGCGTGCGGTTGGCCCAGCCCGTGCCGAAGGCATCCCATGTCGGAAGCCCGCGCAGGAACGCGTTGCGGCTGGCCATCATGCGGCGGATCACGTCGTCATCGTCGTCACGCTCGTAAGCCTCGCGCGCCGCTGCCAGCGTCACCTGTCCGATCACGCCGTCTTGCCGGTTGCTGCCGAGGGCCGCTTGCAGGTAGCGCGCGGAGCGCGAAGGGCCGGAATTGACCGCCATGTCGAACACGGCCAGATCAATGCCGGGAGGCAGCTGGTCGCCCTTGATCTCATCCCAGTATTGTTCCCGGTAGATCGCCAGCTTTTCAGCCTCGGTGATATCGCGCACAGGCCGCACGGGCTTGCCTTGATTGCGCAGCCAGGCGTGAAAAACCCGCTGGGTCACACCATCCATGGTCTTGCCGCCGGGATCGCGTGGGTGATCTGCGTAACCCTTTTCCCAACGCATCATGGCGCGGTAGCACTGCTCGAAGCGGCTCATGCCAGCACCTCATCGCGGATGGCCAGAAGCGTTTCCAGCGCCTGCACGCACACGGCAAACGCCTCGCCTCTGTTTTCGGGGTTTTCGGCAAACAGCGTCAGCGCCAACATGGCGGCATCCGCAGCGGCGACAGGGCTGTCGTAGGCGATTTCGCAGGCCCGCAGGACGGCCTGCGAGGCCGTCTTGATCGTCGGCTGGCCTTGCTCGGCAGCAGGTGGCAGCGACATGACAAGCCGCCGCACGTCCCGAACGGACAACAGCGGCCCATCGACGGGCCTGACGGCGGCCAGCGCCAGTTCGCACAGCGCAAGCACGCGTTCCAATTCCACCATCGCGCTGGCGTCCGAACCGGCAAGGCGCGGGGCAAAATCCATCAGGTCTGCCCGCATTTTCTCGTCCGCCAGCGCCCAGGCGCTGATTGCAACCTGCGCACAGATCAGACAGATGCCATCCGGCACATCGCGCACGCCGTGCACTTCACGGGGTTCAAGGCCGCTCAAGCTGACGGCCCGTTCGATCAGGCTGGTCATGCCCGCGCCTCCAATTCTGCGACGCGTTTGCGCAGCGCTTGCAGCTCCGCCACGATGTTCGCCATGATTTCGGGAGAAGCTGGAGAAGCAGCCTGCAAGACGGGGTTGCCGTCTTCGTCAACGGCGTCCTTGACCCCGCTAACAGACGTGGGCGAAACCTCCGCCAGTTCGTGAGCGATGAAGCCCGCGCCGCGCGAGCCGTCGATTGTCCAGGACCACGCGCAAGGGCGCAGCGCGTCGACGAATGCGCCATGGGCTGACAGAGGCGTGACACCAAGCTTCAGCCGATAGTCGGACGTGGTGTTGTATGTCGTGGCCGTATTGCTGTAGGTGATCGAGCCAACAGCCACCGAAGTTGACGAGTAGAACGTCGCGCCGACTTCGTTGGCCACGCTCGTCTTGTAGAAGTCGATGCGGCCCGAGATGCCTGAGTTGTTGTAGAGGAGCAGCCGCGACCCGCCCGGCGTGCCGATCCGGCCAGTGCCGGACAGCCCGAACGAGCCGTCGCCGTCGAACCTGACGGTTTCCGTGCCCGCACTATCCCGCCCGCGCAGCAGAGCCGCCCCGCTGGTCGCCAGCGATTGCAGCAACAGCACTTGCTCGTTGACGCCGATCAGCGTCGCCCGCCGCCGAACGTCGCCAGACACGGTGTCGTAGCAATTCGTTTTGGCCGTCGAGTTGTCGACGATGTTGGATTGCTTGATGGTGTAGCCAGAGCCGAAGATCGCGCAGTCGGCAGCAGTCGTACCGAAGATTATCGGGTAGGTTGACTGATCTGTCGGGCGTTCAATGCGTGGCCAGAAAACGCAGTTGTACGGGCCTTGCAATTCGCACGCGACCGCCGCCGTGTTGTTGTCTTCCCACGACGGGTTCATGTAGCGGTTGTTGTTGATCGGGTTCGAGCAGATGTCGTGAAGCACATTGTGCGTCAGGATATTCGGATAGCCCGTCGAATGGTTGAACGACCCGCCAATGAACGTGTTCTCGTTGGTGAAGCCCAACCCGCTGGCCGTCAGGCGCAGGTTCTTCCGGTTGTCGTGAAGCTGGCCAAGCGTAATGACGTTGTACGAGCAGCCGCCGTTGGCGAACGAGCCGTCCAGGTACAGCCCGTCATCAAAGCCCCAGACGCGGGCGACCTCGATCCGCGACCAGACGAAGTTCCACAGCCGCACCCCGATTGACCCGTCCGACGTCGTGAAGCTGCCCTGCCGCTGCACGTGGAGGCCGATGATGCGAGAATTCAAATTGCGCCCGGTCGGCGTTCCAAGCTGCAAGCCGCGTGCCGCCGACGAGCTGATCGAGCCGACAAACTCGTAAGTCGAATAGTCACCGAGGTTGACAGTCAAATTGACAGCCGAGAAATGCACACCCGCCGAAACGCGCCAGTGCGGGTTCGGCAGCGTTGCGGCATAAGCGCCGGAGTTGGTGATGGCCACATTGTCATCGGCAACACCATTCGCGACCGCCCCGAACATGCGCGTCGTGATCGGCTGAAACGGTGCCCATTCGAACCATACGCCGTTGAGGCTCGACACCTTGCCGTTGCCCGCCGACTGCACCGCCGAGCGCCGCATCAGGCCGCCGCCGCCGTCACCCGCCGCCGCAAAGCCCTGCACGTCAAGGTGCGTCACACC
>JAIYAJ010000410.1 GCA_027489105.1 Zymomonas sp.
ATGCCGCCGGTCGCGATCGGGGCGCCGATCAACGGCATGTCGCTGGGCGAGGTCGTCCAGTCCAACAACCCCGATTATCCGGTCGGCTCGATCGTGCGGGCCTTCGCGACCTGGTGCGACCATTATGTCATCGGCGCAGACGCGCTGGGGCTCGAGATCGTCCGACCTGCGGAGGGTGTCGACCTGCATCATTATATGGGCGCGCTCGGCCCGGTCGGACTGACCGCCTGGGTCGGCCTGTTCGCGGTCGGCGAGGCGAAGCCCGGCGAAACCGTGGTCGTCAGTGCTGCCGCCGGCGCGACCGGTTCGACCGTCGTGCAGATCGCCAAGGCGCGAGGCTGCAAGGTGGTCGCGCTCGTCGGAAGCCCGGAGAAGGTCGAGGTGGTCCTGGGTCTTGGTGCCGATGCGGTGATCGACTATCGCGCCACACCGAACATCGCGAACGAGATCATCAAGGCCGCACCCGAAGGCGTCGACGTCTATTTCGACAATGTCGGCGGCGAGACGCTCGAGGCGATCCTGCCGCTGATGCGCCTGCACGGCCGCATCGCCGTGTGCGGGATGATCTCGCAATATAATGATGCGGACAATCCGCCGGGCGTTAAGACGCTGTGGCAGCTGGTCGTCAACCGGCTGAAGATGCAGGGCTTCATCACCTATGACTATGCCGACCGCCTCGAACAGGCGCAGAGCGAGCTCGATCAGTGGGTGCTCGAAGGCAAGCTCAAGCCGCTCGCCAATGTCCGTGACGGGTTCGAAAAGCTGCCCGAGGCCTTCATCGATCTGATGGAAGGCCGGACGGTCGGCAAGACGATCGTCCGGATCTGACAGGGGAAGGATCGGCCATGGTGGGACGACTTCAGGGCAAGCGCGCGCTCGTGACCGGCGGTGCTTCGGGGCTCGGCGAGGCTATCGTCCGCAGCTATGTCGCCGAGGGCGCTGACGTCATCATCGCCGATATCGACGCGGCGGCGGGCATGGCGCTGGCGGACGAACTCGGCGGTGCCCATCGCTTCGCCCCGCTCGACGTGTCGTCGCAGGCGAGCTGGGAGGCGATGCTGGCGGGGATCGACCGTCTCGACATCCTCGTCAACAATGCCGGCATCACGACCCTCGGCAGCATCGAGGAGGTCACGCTCGAGCAGTTCGTCCACGAGTTCAATATCGATGTCGTCGGCGTCTTCCTCGGCACCAAGCTGGCCATTCCCAAGATGCTTCCCGGCGGCGGCTCGATCATCAATATGAGCTCGATGGCCGGCGTTCGGGCGCAGGCCAATCTGGCGGCCTATAATGCGGCGAAGGCGGCGGTAACGCATCTGACCAAGTCCTGCGCGGCGCTGTTCTGCGAGAAGGGCTATGGCATACGGTGCAACTCGGTCCATCCCGGCGCGATCCACACGCCGATCATCGACAAGGTCCTGGCGCAATCCGAGGACCCCGAGGCGTTGTATAAGTTCTTCGTCAAGTCCCACCCCATCGGACGTCTCGGCAAGCCCGAGGAGATTGCGGCAATCTGCGTCTATCTGGGCAGCGACGAATCTGCCTTTGCCACCGGTGCGGAGTTCCGTATCGACGGCGGCAGCACGATCTGAACGGGGCCGAGAATGAGCGACAGCTGGCATTTCCTGACTGAAGAAGCCTCCTTCCCGGAGGAGGGCAAGCTGGCGGCCAGACTGGCCGGGTGGCATGTTCTGGTGGCAAAGGCCGACGACGGCTTTCGCGCGGTCAACGACCGCTGCACGCATCAGGCCGCGCTGCTGTCGGGCGGCAAGATCCGGCGCGGCGCGGTGATGTGTCCGCTGCACGGCGCCCGGTTCGAACTGGCGACGGGGCGTTGCATGGGCGGCGCCTACAAGGATCTGCGCACCTTCGCCGTCCGCGTCGAAGGCGGTCGGATCGAGGTCCTGGTTCCCGATGAGGAGCCGTCGATGGAAGAACGTCCGATTACGGTCTGACCGGACCCCTCGCACAAGCGACAGGTTTGCGGCAGGGCAATGCGCCTTAGGGTCTCCGGCAACGACATGCTGGGAGAAGATCGATGCCCTTTACAGGCCCTGCCGAAGACCGTCTGGCCATTCGCGAGCTGCTCGAAACCTATGCCGATGCGGTGACCCGCCATGATGCGGTCGCCTGGGGCGCGACCTGGGCCGAAGATGGCGAATGGTCGCTGCCCGATTATCCCGAACTCGGAACCACAAAGGGCCGTCAGGCCATCGTTGCGATGTGGACCGAAGCGATGAAATCCTATCCGGGCATCATGTTCGAAGCCTGGCCGGGCTCGATCGAGATCGACGGCAATCGCGCAACCGTCCGCAGCTACACCGCCGAGGTCTATGATCAGGGCGAGGTCACGATGCGCGATCGCGGCGTCTATGAAGATGTCTGCGTGAAGGTCGATGGCCGCTGGCTGTTCAAGAGCCGGTCCTTCCGCAACATCCATCGCCAGCACGGCCCCAAGGGGGTCTGAGGCGGCATGGGGATTTCCAACCGCTTCTGGCGGCTCGACGCGCATCCGGTCGGCACCGACTTCGACTCGGCGCTGAGCCTCCAGCAGGAGGAGATGGCGGCGCTTGGCGAAGGGCAGGTGCGCGTCCGGGCGCAGTGGCTGTCGCTCGACGCCGGTACGCGCATGTGGATGAACGGCCGCACCGACGGCTATCAGCCGCCGCTGCCGCTCGGCGCGCGGATGGTCGGGCTCGTGCTCGGTCGCGTCTCGGAGAGCCGGGACGCCGCCTTCCCGGTCGGTGCGCTGGTCCGGGGCTTTGGTACCTGGGCGGACTATTCCGACATGGTGCCGGCTCTGTCGGGCCTCGAGATTGTCGACGATAGCATTCCCGACGTCCGCGAACATTTCGGCGCACTGGGCATGAACGCCTGGACCGCGCTGGTCGGCGTGCAGGAAGTTGCGAAGGTGCAGCCGGGCGAGCTTCTGGTCGTCTCGGCGGCGGCCGGCGCGACGGGGAGCCTTGCCTGTCAGGTCGGCCGCAATCTGGGCGCGCGCGTGGTCGGGATTGCCGGCGGCGCGGAAAAGTGCCGCTATCTGACCGAGCACCTCGGGGTCGAGAGAGCGATCGACTATCGCTCCGAGGATGTCGCGGCGGCGCTGGCGCAGGTCGAGGGCGGCATCAACGCCTATTTCGACAATGTCGGCGGTCCGATTCTCGATGCTGTCCTGCCGAACATGACGCATTATGGCCGGGTCGCGATCTGCGGGCTGGTATCGGCCTATGACAATGACCGCGCTTCGCCGGGACCGGCGCAGTTCGAGCAGGTGTTGATGCGCCGGCTGCGGATCGAGGGTTTCTTCATCCCCGACTTCCTCCATCGTGGAGCCGAGTTTCTGCCCCAGCTGCGGGCGTGGCACGACGCGGGCAAGCTCACCGTCCGCTTCGACGAGGGCCAGGGTCTGGACAACGTCCTGAGCGCCTACGCGCACATGCTGAGCGGCGGCAATATCGGCAAGGTTCTGGTCAAGCTGTTCGACTGATGCCGATCATCCATCATCATGCGCCGATCAACTGCCTCGTCGCGGTGCGCGGCCATCCGTTCGACCGGACGGCCTTCGACGCGATCTTCCAGTCGCTCGACGGCGTCTCCGCAACGATGGTCGACCAGCCCGCCGCCGCCCGGCTGATGAACCCTGACGGCATGCGCGGGTTCGATGTCCTTGTGCTTTACGACATGCCCGGCCTCGACTTCGAGGCGGGGGAGGGGGCACCGGCTTATCTCGATCCCGAGCCCGGCGTGAAAGAAGGCTTTCGGGCATTGCTGGAGCAGGGAACGGGTGTCGTCGCGCTTCACCATGCGCTGGCGGGCTGGCCGCTCTGGGCCGACTATCATGACTGGCTCGGCGGCCAGTTCCTCTATCATTCGGGTAAGGTGCGGGGGCAGGCCATGCCCGACAGCGGCTATCGGCACGAGGTCACCCACATATTGTCCGTCGTCGACCCGGCGCATCCGGTAACAGCCGGGCTGCCGGCCAGCTTCACCCTCACCGACGAACTCTATCTCGCTTCGGTGTTCGAGGAGGATGTGACGCCGCTGCTGCGCTCCGATGCACGGTTCGACGATGGAGCCTATTGGTCGGCCGATCTCGCGGTGCGGGGCCATATGCACAGCGCGGAAGGCTGGTCGCATCCGAAAGGATCGAACCTGGTCGGTTGGGCCAAGGAGGTTCTGGCAAGCCGGCTGGTCTATCTGCAGCCGGGCGATGGGCCTTCCGTCTATGACGATCCCCATTACCGCCAGCTGGTCGGCAACGCGATACGGTGGACGGCGGCGCGCCCCGATTGAGCGCGCCACCTGGTCCAGTTTCGGTTACAGGGCGGTCATGCCGCCATCGACGACGAACTCGGCGCCTGTGACATATTTTGCTTCGTCGGACGCCAGGAACAGGTTCACATTGGCGATGTCGAGCGGATCGCCCAGGCGACCCATCGGAATGCCGCCTTCGACCGAGTCGTAATTGTCGGCATTGTCGGTCTGCGCCACGCCCATCATGTTGGTCGCGATCATGCCTGGATGGACCGAGTTGACGCGGATATTCTCACGCGCGCATTCGACCGCCACCGTCTTGGAGAAGAGCCGAACGCCGCCCTTGGCAGCAGCATAGGCCGAGCAGGCCGGAACGCCGACCAGGCCCGCCACTGACGAGATGTTGATGATCGAACCGGTCGATTTCGTCTTGCGCATCAGTGCGACCGCGCGGTGGGTGCCGTGATAGACGCTGTCGAGGCAGACGGCGTTCTGCAGTTTCCAGTCGGCGAAGCTGAGGTCGCCGATCATGCGGAGAACCGCGATGCCGGCATTGTTGACGAGGACGTTCAGGCGTCCGTGATCGGCTTCGATCCGGGCGAAGACCTTGTCCCAATCCTCCTCGCTGGTGACGTCATGCGCCATTGCGGCAGCCTGTCCACCGGCCTGGCGGATCGATTCCGCCACCGCCTCTGCGCCCGGTCCGTCGCGGTCGGTGACGTAGACGAACGCCCCTTCCTCGGCGAAGCGCTGCGCAGTCGAACTGCCGAGACCCGGAACCGATGCACCGCCCGTGACCAGTGCGATCTTGCCTTCAAGCCTTCCCACCATAACCTCCTAGAAATGCGCCATAAAAAAATCGGGCGCGGCCATCTCTGACCGCGCCCAGTGTTCTACCAAGGAGAGTAGAACTCAGAACTTCACGCCGAGGGTCGCGCCATAATTGGCGGGCTCGATGGCGGAAGCGAAGCTGAACAGACCCGCGACGGTGAAGGCGGCGTTGGTCCGCCTCTGGTCGAGGATGTTGCGGCCGAAGACCGTCAGATAGGCGTCCTTGCCGGCGAGGGAGAAGTTCGCCGTGACCGCCGCATCGAGCAGGTTCTGCGTCTTCACCCGCACGCGCGGATCGTTGCCGTTAACGATCACCGGACCGGTCGTCAGATTGCCCGAAACGGCACCCAGCGAGATCTGCTGGTCATAGGGGCTGATATGACGCAGGCCGACATTGCTGACCACCTTACCGAAGCTGGTCGGCAGGGTATATTCCGCCCCGAGCGAGCCCGAGAATTTCGGCGCGTAGATCAGGTTGTTGCGCGAATAGTCGAACGGGATCGGCAGGCCGCTGACCGGCGAGACGTTGCCGACGACGAAGTTCTTGAACTTCGAGTCCAGGATGCCGACGGTGGCCGTCAGGCGCAGGCCGTCAGTCGGACGCGCGGTCAGGTCCGCCTCGATACCCTTGATCGTCGCGGAGCCCACGTTCGAGGTGATCGTCTGGTTGCCGGTCGGACCACCCGGGATCGTCGTGTTCTGCTGCAGATCCTTGTACTTCGACACGAAGCCTGCCGCGTTGAACGTCAGCTTGCGATCGAACAGGTCGAACTTGCCGCCGATTTCGTAGCTGTCGACCGTCTCCGGCTGATAGGGGGTGCCGGCCGTTGCAGCGGTTGCCGCGCGCGGGCTGAAGCCGCCCGAGCGATAGCCGCGCGACCAGCTGGCGTAGAGCATGGTGTCGCGGTTGGGACGGAAGTCGACACCGACCTTCGGGGTGAACTTCTTGAAGGTGCCGTCGCCGGTACCGATCACGCCCGCCTGACGGAAGCTGTTGGTCAGCTCCTTCTGGTCACGCGTCCAGCGACCGCCGAAGGACAGGCGCCAGCGATCCGCGAAGGCCCAGTTGAAGTCGCCGAAGGCTGCATAGGATTCGGTCTTGCCGATGACGTTCTGCGGGTTGGTATCGAACACATCCGGGCTGATGCTCGGATTGAACGCGCCCACGCGCGAGAACTGCGTCAGGTTGTAGCGCGAGTTGAAGTAGAAACCGCCGACGACATAGTCGAAATTCTCGCCCAGATCACCCGCGAAGCGGAGTTCCTGGCTCCACTGGCGGTAGTTCTGGCGGCGGAGAACATAATAGAAGTCGGCAGAGACGGCGTCGAAGTCCTGGGTCTGGAATTCCTTGCCCTTACGCCAGCCGGTGATCGAGGTGATCTTCACCGCACCCGCGTCATAGTTCATCTCGAGCGTCGCGGCCGGCGCCTTGTAGGTGCTGGTCGCCGGGCTGACGAAGACGGTGTAGAGGTCGCTCGTCGTGTTGCGGTTGCACTGGCTGGCCGGCGCGAAGGCGCAGATCAGGTCGGTGCTGTTCGAGATGCTGCTGTTGACCGGCTGGAACTGCTGATCGAGCTTCTCGACCGTGAGCAGCGCCTCGAAGTTGCTGTCGACCGGCTTCAGCAAAAGGGCGGCGCCGAAATTGTCGTTGTTCGATCCGCCGGCGCGCTTGCCGGTGGTCGCGTTACGATAATAGCCGTCGCTTTCATTGTGGAAATACCAGGTCTTCAGGCCGATGCTCTCGCCGTTGCCGACGTTGAGGACACCGCGCGCCTGCCAGGTATTCCACTTGGAGTAGGAGATTTCGGCCTTGCCGCCAAACTCCATCGTGGGCCGGGTGCGACGGATGTTGATCACGCCGCCGATCGTGTTCCGGCCGAACAGCGTGCCCTGCGGACCGCGCAGCACCTCGATCTGGCCGATGTCGAACGTGTCGAGCAGCTGGCCGGTGTTGGTACCGACGAACACGCCGTCGATGACGACGCCGACGGTCGGCTCCTGCGACTTTTCGATGTCGGCATAGGTCAGGCCGCGGATCGAGAGGTTGGCCGCCTGCGCGCCCGAGTTCTGCTGGGTGATCAGCAGGTTCGGCGCGGCGCCCTGAAGGTCGCCGATGTTCATCGACGCCTTGCTCTCGAGCATGGCGGCGTTGACCGCAGTGATCGCGACCGGGGTTTCCTGAAGAGACTCGTTGCGGCGGCGGGCCTCGACGATGATCTCTTCGACCCCGACCACCTCATTCTCGGCGGCGGGCGCGGCCTGTCCGGCAAAGGCAGGCGTGCTGAAGCCGGCAGCGGCAGTCGTCGCCAGCAGCGCAATGGTAAAATAACGATTCATGGGAACACCCACGGTGCATCTCCTCCCGGTAAAAAAACAGCCCGTTTGACTGATCTTGTTCTTGAGGCGTCTATGCACCGAACGGCATGAGCCACTTAACTGCCAAATGTCACAGGTGCGTCAATCCGCAGTGCGGGGGACGAAGAGCGCAACATTGGAGAGGTCAAAATGACAGGAAACCGCCGTTTTCTCTTGGTTCGTCGGCCGCAGGGCACCCCCGTTCCCGAGGACTTCTCGCTGGTCGAGGAGACGATTCCGGAGCCGGAGCAGGGCGGTCTGATCGTTCGCAACCACTTCGCATCGCTCGATCCGGCGCAACGTGGATGGATGGACGATGCCCCCAGCTACATGCCGCCGATCCCGCTCGGCGCGCCGGTTCGCGCTTCGACGGTCGGTGTCGTCCATGCATCGGCCAACCCCGATTTCCAGCCGGGTGACTGGGTGCTGGGCCTCAACGCGCTTGAGGATTACAGCGTTGTCCAGCCCGGTGGCTTCACCAGCAAGATCGACGTATCGATCGTCGACAGCCCGTCCAAATATCTGTCCGCCATGGGCGCGGTCGGCCTGACCGCTTATTTCGGCCTGATCGAGGCGGGGCAGCCCAAGGCTGGCGAGACGCTGCTCGTGTCCGGTGCTGCGGGTGCGGTAGGATCGGCGGTCGGGCAGATCGGCAAGATACTCGGTTGCCGGGTGATCGGTATCGCCGGCGGTCCGGACAAGTGCCGACGCCTGCTCGATGATTATGGCTTCGACGTCGCGATCGACTATCGCGGCAAGGATGTAGCGACCCTCGCGGCGGAAATCCGCAGCCACGCGCCGAACGGGGCGGATATCATCTTCGAAAATGTCGGCGGCGATGTGATGGATGCCGAACTGATGAATCTGGCGATGGGTGCGCGCATCGTGCTGTGCGGGCTCATCAGCGAGTATAATGCCGAACAGAAGATCGGCATTCGCAATCTCTGGCAGGTGCTGGTCCAGCGCGCCGTCATCAAGGGCTTCCTGATCGCCGATTATGTGCCGCGCTTCGGCGAGGGCGGTGCGCAGATGGCGACCTGGATGGCCGAAGGGCGCCTGCGAATCGACGAGGATGTCCAGGACGGGCTGGAGAATGCTTATCCGGCGTTCATGCGGCTGTTCACCGGCGCCAACACTGGCAAGCTCGTGTTGAAGATCGCATGACCGCGGGCCGGCTGGCTGGACTGCGCGCGCTCGTCACCGGCGCGGGATCGGGGATCGGGGCGGCCACCGCCCGCCGCCTTGCCGCCGATGGGGCGCAACTGTTCACGGTCGATCTTGCCGGTGACGTCGACATGGCTGTCGACGTGACCGCCGATGGCGCTAGCGCGGCGATCGTCGCAGCCGCCACCGATGCACTGGGCGGTATCGATGCGATTGTCCCTTGCGCGGGCGTGTCGGCCTTCCTGCCGCTGGAGGGGCATGAGGATGCCGCCTTCGACCGGACGATGGCGGTGAACGTCACTGCCGTGTTCCGCCTCGTGCGCGACGCGCTGCCGCATCTGAAGGCGAGCGGGCGCGGGCGGATCGTGATGATCGGGTCGGTCGCGTCGGCGTTCGGCGATGCGGGGCTGGTGGCCTATGCCGCCTCGAAGCACGCGGTGCTGGGCATGGCGCGCGCGATGTCGGGCGAGCTCGGCGGAGCGGGGGTCACGGTCAATTGCGTGATGCCCGGTGCGATCGAGACGCCGATGACCGCGCCGGCCTTCACCGACATGCCCGAATATCGGACGCACTGGGAGGCAAAGGCTGCCCTCGGTCGGCTCGGTCAGCCGGAGGACATTGCCGATGTCATCGCCTTCCTCTGCAGCGAGGATGCGCGCTTTGTGACGGGGCAGGGGATATTGGTGGATGGCGGCGCCATGACGCGCATGTGACGCGTCGGCGCCGCCATCCGGATCAGTATCGCGCGATCAGAACTGGACGCGCTTGGTGAAGCCGCCGTCGACGACCACATTGGTGCCGGTCGTGTAGGACGAGGCCGGGCTCGCGAGGAAGACGACCGTCTTGGCGACTTCCTCCGGACCGCCCCAGCGGCCGAGTGCGAACTGCTTCTCGGTCGCGTCGTGCAGTTCGGGAGCGGCGCCCTGCAGGAACTCCCAATTGCCGCCCTTGAACTTGATCGGGCCGGGCGAAACGGTGTTCACCCGGATACCCTTGGGGCCCAGCGCCTGGCTCAGCTGGCCGGCATAGACGATCAGCGCGCCCTTGATGGCGTTATAGCCCTGCGGAACGATGAAGGTCTCCAGACCGGCGGTCGACGCCAGGATCACGATCGAGCCTTCGCCCGACTTGGCGAGATGCGCTTCGAGCACTTCCGCGCCGATCACCGAACCCATGATGTCGTAGTTGAGCGACTTCTCCCAATCGCCCGTGGCGCCCGCGCCCGAGGTCGAGATCATCGGCACGAAGATGTCGCAGCCACCGAGCTTCTCAGCCGCAGACGACAGCCAGGCGCGATAGGCGTCGTGGCCCGACTCCATGTCGAACGCCTCGCCAACGATCTTGCCGCCATGCTTCGACAGCGACTCGATCGTCTCGGCGACCTGTTCTGCGTTGCGCGAACAGAAGGCGACGTCGGCGCCTTCGGCTGCAAACAGCTCCACGGTGGCGCGTCCGATGCCGCGGCTGCCGCCGGTGAGAATGACTTTCTTGCCCTTCAGCCCAAGATCCATGGCTCTAATCTCCTTCGTTATGGCTGTGTTCGATCTTCCATGCGAGGGCGACGGCGCGCGCGGCCACTCCCTTTTTGAACAGGCCGGACCGCCGCAGCGCCATGATACGCCCGCGTCAAACCGTGCATAGGAGAGATGCCATGGGACGTCTTGCGGGTAAACGCGCCCTGATCCTGGGGGCGAGCAGCCCCGACAATATGGGCCAGCATATGGCCCGCCGCTTCATCGCCGAGGGCGCTACCGTTTTCGTCGCCGGTCGCAAGGCCGAGGTGCTGGAGGCGTTCGCCGCCGAGACAGGCTGCGGTTGCGCCGCATGCGATCTGACCGATCCGGAGAGCGTCGACGTACTGGCTGAGCAGGCGACGGCCGCAATGGGTGGTATCGACATCGCGATCAACTCGACCGGGTGGGGGCTGCTCAAGCCCTTCCTCGAGACGACGCATGAGGAATTGATGGACATGACGGCGCTGCAGTTCGTCGGTCCCTATCATTTCTTCCAGGCGATGATCCGCAAGATGGCGCGGAGCCGCGGCGGGCAGGGCGGTTCGATCATCCAGATCAGCTCGGCAACCGCCACGATCATGCTCAACGATCATGCTGCTTATATGGGCACCAAGGCGGGGACCGACCATGTCGTCCGCTGCGTCGCGCACGAGTTCGGCAAGGAGGGCATCCGCGCCAATTCCATCTCGCCGGGCCTCACCGAAAGCCCGATGACCGAGCAGGCGATGTCGGTGCCCGGCCTGCACGAGGCGTTCGTCGCGGGCTATCCGCTCGGCCGGATCGGAACCTCGGACGATATCGCCGCAGCCGCCGTGTGGCTCGCCAGCGACGAGTGCTTCATGAGCGGCGAAAATCTGCAGGTGAACGGCGGGCTGACGCTGCGTCGGAACCCGACCAACGACGATATCGCCGCCAGCATCGCGAAGGCGACCGGCGCGGCCTGAACCGGACTGTGCGGCGGCCTGAAGCTCAGGCCGCCTTCAGTCGCTCCTTGATATCCGCGCGTAGCTGGTCCTTGCGGATCTTGCCCGACGCGGTGCGCGGGAAATCCTCTACGAACACGAAACGCTCGGGGATCTTCTGCTTGGCCAGGCCGCTATCGGCGACATGGCGGCCCAGCTCCTCGGCGCTGGGCGCCGCGTCCCGCGCGATCACATAGGCGCAGACACCTTCGCCGAGCCGATCGTGCGGCATCGCGACGACGCTCGCTTCGCGAACCGCAGGATGCGTGTGAAGAATATCCTCTATCTCCTTGGCGGAGATATTCTCTCCGCCGCGGATAATCAGATCCTTCTTGCGGCCCGTGATCGTGATCGCGCCTTCGGCGGAGCGAACGCCGAGGTCTCCGGTGCGGAAAAAACCGTCGGTGGTGATCGCTTCGGCGGTCTGCTTTTCGTCGGCATAGGCCAGCAGCATGGCGGGCCCGCGTGCGAGAATCTCCCCCTCCTGCCCATCGGGCAGATCATTGTCGTCGCCGTCGACGATCCGGACCTGATAGTCGACGATGCAGCCGTCGGTGGTCGCCGCGAGATGCTCGTCATCGGGCCAGCCGAAGCTGACGAGCGGCACCTCGGATGCCCCGAACACGCGGAAGGCATGGCAGTTGGCAAAGGCGGCGTTGGCGGCGGGAATGACCTCGGGCGGGACCGCAGCGCCCCCACAGGCGAAGAAGCGGAAGCTCTCCAGTCGATTGCCGGCGGCGCGCGCGGCGGCCGCCAGTTCGACGAGGAAGGGCGTCGCCGCGACCGTGCCGACGACCTGGTGACGGTCGATGAGCGCCAGCGCCTCGCCCGCGTTCCAGCTCTCCATCAGGATCGTGCTGATCCCGCAGATGAACGGAGCTTCGAGCCCGTTGGCATAGCCCGAGACATGGGTGACCGGCGACGGCATCAGAGTCGCCTCACCATCCTTGAGCCCCCAAAAGGCTCCGCTCTCGCGGACGATATGCTGGAGGGTCACATGGCTGTGGAGCACGCCCTTGGGGCGCCCCGTCGTGCCCGAGGTGTAGAGCACCATCTTGACGCCCAGCGGATCGACGGCGGGACGCTCGAATGCCAGCCCACGTCCTTCTTCCACGAGCGCCGCGAAGTCGTCCGATCCCTCGCCCCGAACAGTAAAGACATGCCGCAGCGCGGGAAGCGACGGCCGGATGCGCTCCGCCATCGCGGCGAAGTCATATTTCCGAAAGCTGCTGGCGACGAAGAAGGCAGCCGCGTTGCAGTCGCCCAGCATCAGCGACACTTCATGGTCGCGGTAAATGGGCACGATCGGGTTGACCACGAGGCCCGACTGGGCAGCAGCCAGATTGATGATCACGGCCTCGTGCCAGTTGGGTATCTGGAAAGCCACGACATCGCCGGGCCGGAGCCCACGGGCGTGGAGAGCCGCCGACAACGAAGTCGCATCCTCGATCAGGCCGGCGCGGGTGAACTGTCGCTCGCCTTCAACGACAGCCGGGAAATCGGGTGCCGCTTCAGCGCGCTCGACGGCCAGGTCGAACAGCGTGCGCCGATCCCAGACATCCCCCTCTGCCCATATTGCCTGATGCGGGGCAGGCGTTTGCAGCCAGCGCCACGGCGGATCCATCCTCTCTTCCATGGTCCGGCTCTGCCACGTCCCCGCATGGCCGTCCAATTGTTCAAAATATCAGGAACCTGTTACCTGTCCCAGCTTGTCGGGCGGGGCGCGCTGCGCGAGACAGCGGGCAAAAGCCATAAATCAGGAGCCTGACAGTGGACCGTATCCAGCGCATAGGCGACGTCGCCGAGATCATGCTCGACTATGTCGAGAACAAGAAGACCTATCAGGCGGATCACACGATGCGGGTACCGACCCGCAGCTACACCGATCATGATCAGTGGCGCGCCGAGATGGAACTGATCTTCAAGCGCGTGCCGCTGATGCTGGCGTTCACCGCCGAGATGCCGAACCCCGGAGATTACAAGGCGATGGAGGCGGTCGGCCTGCCGATCCTGATCAGCCGCGACAAGGAGGGCAAGGTCCGTGCCTTCCTCAACGTCTGCTCGCATCGCTCGGCGCCGGTTGCGTCGGAAGGGCATGGCAACTGCCCGCGCTTCGTGTGCAAATATCATGGCTGGACCTTCGGACAGGACGGCCGCCTGATCGGCGTGGCGGAGTCGCGCACCTTCGGCGACGTCGACAAGGCCGGCCTCGGGCTGCGTCGTCTGCCGTGTGAGGAAAAGGCGGGGATGATCTTCGTCTGCCTGACGCCGAACGCACCGATGGACCTGGACCGCTATTTCCGTGGCTTCCTCGACGATTATGAAGCGCTCGATTTCGGCAAATGGACCTATCTCGGATCGCGTGTGATCGAGGGCGCCAACTGGAAGATCGCCTTCGACGGCTATCTGGAAGGCTATCATTTCGCGTCGCTCCACCCGGAGACGATCTTCCCGCGCACCCCGTCGAACTGCACCCATTATGAGGGCTTCGGCCCCAATATCCGCATCGGCTTTCCGCAGAAGCGGATCGCCGAAGCGCTGCGCGACGTGCCGCGCGATCAGTGGGGAACGCAGGAGAATAACGGCTTCGACTTCGTCCGGATCATGTTCCCCAACGTGTCGACCTTCATCGCGCCTGAGATCACGCAGGTCGCCCAGCTCTTCCCCGGGCCGACGCCGGAGCAGAACCGGACCGTGCTCAACTATCTGCGCCGCGAGCCGATCCGCGACGAAGAGGACCGGGCACAGGTCGAGACCATGATCGATTTCTTCCGCGACGTGACCTACAAGGAAGATTATCTGATCGGCCTGGAAATCCAGCGCGGGCTCGAAGCCGGGGCGCATGACGATCTCGTCTTCGGCCGCAACGAGCGCGGCAACCAATATTTCCACGAATGGCTGAACTGGTATCTTGAGGACGATCCCACCCGTCCCGAACCGACGATGTAATCCTGTGGCGTCCGGGCCGATGGTCCGGGCGCCCTTTTTTTCGGTGCCGAACCGGCATCCGCGTCAGCGCCGGCACAGGATCGGCGGAGGCGTCAGAGAGAGGAACTGATCATGGCGACGCTCGCACTCGACATTCCCGACCATATCGATCCCAGCCTGGTGGTCGATGTCGACATCTATCATGTCCCTGGCCAGGTCGATGATTTCCACCAGGCCTGGAAGACGCTGCAGCAGGCGTCGCCGCCGGTTGTCTGGACGCCTCAGAATGAGGGGCACTGGATCGCCCTGTCGGGGCCGGTGCTGGCCGAGGTTCAGTCGGACCATGAGCGCTTTTCCAACCAGATCATCGTGATCCCGAAATCGGTCGGTAAACTCCACCAGTTGATCCCGACGACGATCGATCCGCCCGAGCATCGGCCTTATCGCAAGCTGCTCAACTCGGGCATGTCGCTGGCCAAGGTGCGCGGGCTGCACGAGGCTATCCGCGCGACGGCGGTCGAACTGATCGAGCCGTTCATCGAGCAGGGGCGCTGCGACTTCACCACCTGCTATGCGCAGGTCTTTCCGATCAGCATCTTCATGGCGCTGGTCGGTGTGCCGATGGCCGAGTCGGGCCGCATCCGCTACCTCGCCGAATGCATGACCCGGCCCAATCCGCCGATCCCGTTCGAGGAGGCGAAACAGGGCTTCTTCGATTATCTCGGCCCGATCCTCGACGCACGCCGCGCCAATCCGGGCGAGGATCTGCTCAGCCATATCGTGACTGCCGACATCGACGGTCGCCAGCTGAGCGTCGACGAATCGCTGGCGCTGGCGACGCAGGTTTTGATCGCAGGCGTCGACACGGTGGTGAACTTCCTCGGCTTCACCATGCTGCACCTCGCCCGCAATCCCGAATTGCGCAAGGAACTGGCGGGGCTCGATTTCCCGCAGGTACTCGCCGCCACCAACGAGCTGTTCCGTCGATTCGGCCTGGTCACCATCGCCCGCACCGTGCGCCACGACATGGAATTTCACGGCGCTTCGCTGAGAGCGGGCGACCTGATCTGCATCCCGACCCAGGTCCATGGGCTCGACGAGACGGTCAACGCCGACTCGCTCAAGGTCGACGTGGCCCGCAAGGGTTGCCGCCATTCCGCGTTCGGCAGTGGGCCGCATATGTGTCCGGGGCAGGAACTCGCCCGCGCCGAAGTCGCGATCACCATCGCCGAATGGCTGCGGCGCATTCCTGATTTCCGGCTGGCCGAGGACGCCGATCCGCGCTGTTCGGCTGGCATCGTCGGCCAGATCAACCGTGTCGTCCTCGAATGGTGAAGCGGGCCTGTGCAAATGGCGAGTGGCAGGGACGGAGGGGCATCCCTAGCTTGCTCTGTGGATAGAGGCCGTACCGCATCGCCATGCAGGTCCGGTCGTGGAGGAGAATCACGCGCAGACCGGGCGACCGGCTCTCGCTCCATGATTTGAAGGATGCTGGAATGACCGCCGAACAGATGATGTCGCGCTACTCGAAGGAGTTCGATCCCCCGGTGCGTGGCGACACGATCACCGCCGACCGCTATATCTCCAAGGACTGGATGGACCGGGAGATGAAGAATCTCTGGCCCAAGGTCTGGCATCTGGGCGGGGTCCTGGCCGATCTGGAAGAGCCGGGCGATGTCATCCGGCACAATTTCGCCAAGGAATCGGTGATCATGATCCGTCAGGAAGACGGGTCGATCAAGGCGTTCTACAATAGCTGTCCGCACCGGGGTAACCGCCTCATCCTCGGCGATGTCGCCAGTGCGCCGCGCATCACCTGCGGCTATCATGGCTGGCAGTTCGATCCCGACGGCACGCTCGTCAGCGTGCAGGATCCCGACGATTTCCCGCAGGGCAATCCCTGCGGCAAGACCAAGCTGACCGAACTGCGTTGCGACACCTGGGGCCCGTTCGTCTTCTGGTGCATGGACGACGATGTCGCCCCCCTGCACGAATGGCTTGCGCCCTTTCCGGAGCGGCTCGCCGGCTATGGCCTGGAAAATTGGATTCGTGTCCTGAATGTCTCGGCCGAGTGCGAGTTCAACTGGAAAATCGTCCGCGACAATTTCAACGAGAGCTATCACCTCCCGACCATCCACCCGGAACTGGCGACCTTCATCAACGACGGCCTGCCCGACACGCTGTTCGAGATGTATCCCTCGGGTCACAATTCGATGTGGATGAAGGGGCATCAGGCGACGACGCGCAAGGATTATGCCTCGGGTGAGGTGCCGACGCCGCTCGACGCGGTGGCGCAGGCCTGGGGTATCGATCCGGCCGACTATAAAGGCCGCACCTCGGAGATCCGTCAGGCGGTGATCGAGGCCAAGCGCAAGCTGGGCGC
>JAIYAJ010000021.1 GCA_027489105.1 Zymomonas sp.
GTCCCCGACGATCGCGATGCTGCCCTCGAACTTGTTCTGCCGCAGCGCCACGGCCGCCTGCGCGCCGCCATGACCGGCGCCTACGATCAGCACGTCATACTGGGCCAATTGCGAATCTCCCCGCCATGTTTTCAAGCTGGGGCGGTCTGTAGTGGGTGGAACGGCAAAGTCCAGTTGACCGGCCCTCGCACCCTGCTTATAGGCCCGCTCCACCGCAGTCGCGGACGCCTTTGGGGCGGAGTAGCTCAGTTGGTTAGAGCAGCGGAATCATAATCCGCGTGTCGGGGGTTCAAGTCCCTCCTCCGCTACCACCGGAAATCTTGGAAAAACCTGGCATTTCCGCCGTTTTTTCGGCCTTCGAGGTGACGATTTTTCTTGCCCCCAAACTGTACCGGTTGGTTACATTTAGGCTCATTCAGACCCCCTAGTGAACGGGTTTGTGAACTGGTTTCGTCGTCTCTCACTGCCGAGATTCGCATGAGAAGACAGGACTTCACCCCCGCAATGCTTGACTCGATGGCGTTTGGTCGTCGGCCGGACCCCGCCGTCGTCGGCCGGACCCCGCCGTCGTCGGCCTGACATTTGTGAACGCGCCGGGCGGCCGAAAGAGCTGGAGCTTCAGGCGGCGACTGAACCGCCCCGGCCTTGTTCATGGCGCAAGCCCGCGCTCGAGCCGTGCCAGAATATGCTTCAGCTCACTCAGCTCTTCGGCCGCCAGAACCTCACTGATACGGGCATCCGTCGCTTCAAGATCCGCTAGGAGGGCATTGGTGAGTTGCCTGCCCTTCGTCGTCAGGCGCATCGCTTGAGACCGGCCGTCGATGGCAGCCCTGTCCAGCAGGCCCTGCGCTTCGAGCGCTGCGATGATCGGCGTCATGTTCGCCCGCTTGATCCCCAGTTCCTCACACAGATCGCGTTGGCGGCAGCCGGGATTAGCGCTGATGAGGGTCAGCACGGTGCCCTGTGTGATGCTGAGACCGAATCGTTCCGCTGCTTGCGCGGCTCGACCCATCAATATGATGGAGGCCCGGCGCATGCGGTAACCGAGATGCTGCGCGACGGGATTTTCCAAGCTGGTCATGATCCTGCCCTTTCTGTCCGGCCCATGCCCCAAGGCCGTTGCAACTGCCACCGGATTCACTTGCATCACAAGGTGGGTGTGTTATGTTATGTTACATAACAATAAGCCATTCTCTCCCGGAGTCGGAAATGTCTGAATCGAGTGTTGCTCTGTTCATCGGTGGCGAAGCACTGCCGGGCGATGCCTGCTTTGAGCGGCGCGATCCGGTTACCGGCGCCGTTGTCACGCGTGCTGCGGCTGCAACGCCTGCGCAGGCCGCTGCGGCATGCGATGCAGCTGGTGCTGCATTTCCTGCATGGTCCGCGCTTGGCCCCAATGCCCGGCGCGCCAAGCTGATGGCCGCCGCCGCGGCCATGGAGGCGCGCGCCGATCAGTTCGTCGATGCGATGATGGGCGAGATCGGTGCGACCGAAGGCTGGGCGCGCTTCAACCTGATGCTCGCAGCCGGTATGGTCCGTGAGGCGGCGGCATTGACCACCCAGATCGGCGGTGAGGTGATCCCCTCGGACAAGGCCGGCTGCATCGCCATGGCGCTGCGTGAGCCTGCGGGAGTCGTGCTCGGCATGGCGCCATGGAATGCGCCGATCATCCTTGGCACGCGCGCCATCGCGGTACCGCTCGCCTGCGGCAACACGGTGGTGCTCAAGGCCTCCGAGCAATGCCCGCGCACGCATGCGCTGATCATCGAGGCTTTTGCCGATGCAGGCCTTGGCGCGGGCGTGGTCAACCTCGTCACCAACGCGCCTGAGGATGCGGGCGAGGTTGTTGGCGCAATGATCGATCACCCGGCAGTGCGGCGGGTCAACTTCACCGGATCGACTGCGGTCGGCCGGATCATCGCGCGGCGCTGTGCCGACAATCTCAAGCCTGCGCTGCTCGAACTGGGGGGCAAGGCACCGCTGATCGTGCTGGAAGACGCCGATCTCGACGAAGCGGTCAAAGCGGCAGCATTCGGGGCCTTCATGAATCAGGGCCAGATCTGCATGTCGACCGAACGTATCATCGTGGTCGAGGCGATCGCCGATGCCTTTGCCGAAAAATTTGCCGCCAAAGTCCGCACCATGGCGGTGGGCGATCCGCGTGAAGGCAAGACCCCGCTTGGCGCGGTGGTCGATCTGAAGACGGTCGCCCATGTCGCCGCACTGGTCGAGGACGCGCTGGCTGCAGGCGCCCGCCAGCTTGTCGGTGGCGCGGCCGATGGCGTGCTGATGCCCGCCCATGTCATCGACGGCGTTACCCCGACGATGAAGCTGTTCCGTGACGAGAGCTTCGGCCCCGTGGTCGGGATCATACGCGCGCGCGACGAGGCTGCAGCGATCGCGCTTGCCAACGACACCGAATATGGCCTGTCCGCCGCCGTCTTCACCCGCGACACAGCACGCGGCCTCAGGGTTGCGCGCCAGATCAGCTCGGGCATCTGCCACATCAACGGTCCGACCGTGCATGATGAGGCGCAGATGCCTTTCGGCGGCACCAAGGCCTCGGGCTATGGCCGGTTCGGCGGCAAGGCCGGGATCGACGCCTTCACCGAACTGCGCTGGATCACGCTCGAGACCGAGCCCGGCCACTATCCGATCTGAAGGAGTGCGCGCCATGCCCACCAGTCGCCGCCTGTTTCTCGGAGGGATTGCCGGATTGGTCGCCATGCCGGGGGTGCGGGCGCTGGCAGGCCCGGCAGCGCCCGCTCCCGGCCTGGCCCATGCGTTTACCGTCCTGGTCAAGGTCGCCACACCGGTCGAGCTCGGCACGATTGCGGGCGCGCAGCGGCGCTTCATCCCGATTGTCGGCGGGACGGTCGAAGGCCCGCGCCTCACCGGTGAAGTCCTGCCATGGGGCGGGGACTGGCAGGATATCCGGCCAGGCGGCGTTACAGAGGTCACCGCGCGTTACTTCCTCAAGGCGGAAGACGGAACCGTCATTGGGGTCGAGAATGCTGGCCTGCGCATCGCCAGCGAGGCGGTGACGGCCGATCTCGCGCGCGGGGGGGCGGTCGATCCTCGAGCTTATTACTTCCGCACCACCCCGCGTTTCGATGTCGCCCCCGGCGCGCACGGCTGGCTGTCGCGCACCGCCTTTGTCGCCAGCGGCATCCGCCGCCCCGATCTCGTCCAGATCGACATCTTCAGCATCGACTGACCCCTGTTCTACCGATGGAGACTACCATGACCGATCGTCCCGAGTCCGAGACCGTTGCTTTTGATGTCATCGATGGCGTCGCCTGGGTCCGCTTCAACCGCCCTGAGAAGCGCAACTGCATGAGCCCCAAGCTCAACCGCCAGATGATGCGGGTGCTCGACTCGCTCGAATATCGCGAGGATGTCGGTGTGCTGGTGCTCTCGGGCGAGGGCACGGCGTGGTCGGCAGGAATGGATCTCAAGGAGTATTTCCGTGAGACCGAAGCCCTCGGCCTCGCCGGGACCCGCACCGCGCAGAGCGAGGCCTATGGCTGGTGGCGGCGGCTGCGGTGGTATCAAAAGCCGACCATTGCGATGGTCAACGGCTGGTGCTTTGGCGGGGGCTATGGCCCGCTGTTCGGCTGCGATCTCGCTTTCGCGGCCGAGGATGCGACCTTCGGCTTGTCCGAGATCAACTGGGGCATTCTGCCGGGTGGCGGCGCATCCAAGGTCATCGTCGAACTGACCGGCTTCCGCAAAGCCATGTATCACGCGATGATGGGCGAGAATATCAGCGGCAAGACCGCCGCCGAATGGGGCCTCGTCAATGAAGCCCTGCCGGCCGACGCGCTGCGGGCCCGGGTTGAAGAGGTCGCCAAGGTGCTGTTGGCCAAGAACCCGGTCGCCTTGAAAGCCACCAAGGACGCGATCCGCCGGGTGCGCGAGATGACCTACGACAATGCCGAAGACTATCTGATCCGCGCGCAGGAAGCCGCCAATTCCTTCGACAATGACGGGCGCAAGGAAGGCATCCGCCAGTTCATCGACGACAAGACCTACAAGCCGGGTCTGGGCGCTTACGACAAGTCGAAGCAGACCGTCTGAGCGGCGCGGGGGAGCATGTCATGACGATCGATACCCTCGGTTCGCCGCCGGACCCCGTGGTGCGCCCGGGCCTTGAACGCCTGCTCTTGCCGCGCTCGGTGGTGGTCGTGGGGGCATCGGAGAAGCCCGGCGCGCTGGGGGCGTCGGTGCTCGCCAATCTCGAACGCAATGGGTTTGCCGGGGACATCCACCTCATCAATCCCAAGCGCGACGAAATCGGCGGGCGGCCATGCCTCGCTTCGATCGAGGCGCTGCCGCATGGGGTGGATGCGGCCGTGCTCGCGATCCCGCGCGCGGGCGTGCTCGATGCGCTTCGGGCGCTTGCCGCGCGCGGTTGCGGGGCGGCAATCGTGTTTTCGGCCGGCTTTGCGGAAGGCGGGCGACAGGGCCTTGCCGATCAGCGCGAAATCGCCCGGATCGCCGCCGAAAGCGGCATGGTGATCGAAGGGCCGAACTGCCTGGGCCTCGTCAATTTCGCTGCACGCATCCCGCTGACCTTCGTTGAAACGCTGGTGCCGCCGCCGGGGCCGGGCGTTGGCGTGGGGATCGTCTCGCAGTCGGGTGCTATGGCAGCGGTGCTGGGTACCATGCTGATGGGCCGCGCGATGAACCTCACCCTGTCCGTCTCGACCGGAAACGAGGCAGCGAGCGGCGTTGAGGACTATGTCGAGTATCTCGTCGCGGATCCGGCAACGCGCGTGATCGCGATGATCGTCGAACAATTCCGCCAGCCGCAGCGCTTCCTGGCCGCCGCCCGCGCCGCACGCGCGGCGGGCAAGCTGATCGTGCTGCTGCACCCCGGCAAATCGGCCGCCGCGCGAGAGAGTGCCGCGACCCATACCGGCGCGCTGGCGGGCGATTATGCGTTGATGCGCGCGTTGGTCGAACGCACCGGCGTTCTCTTTGCCGAAACGCTCGAAGAGCTGGGCGACATCACGGAGATTGCCGCGCGTTGTCCGGCGCTGCCCGTCGGCGGCACGGCGGTGCTGGGCGAATCCGGAGCTTTCAAGGCGCTGACGCTGGATCTGTGCGAAGGGTTGGGCGTCGCGCTTCCGGCGCTTGACGACGCCAACGCCCCCGCCGTGCGCGCAGCGATGCCGGACTTCGTCGCGGTCAGCAATCCGCTCGATATCACCGCCCAGGGATTGGTAGAGCCCGACATCTACTACCGCCTCATCAAGGCGCTGCACGATGATCCACGCTTCGGTTGCATCGTCGTCGGGATCATCCAGACCGACGACAAAACCACCGCGATCAAGCTTCCCGCGATCCTGCGCGCCGTGCAGGATATGCAGCTGGTCAAACCGCTGATCTATGCCGGGCTCGATGAAGGCGCGGCGATCAGCACGGCCGACCGCGATGCCCTGCGCGCGGCAGGGGTGCCGGTGTTTCCGAGCACCGAGCGGGTCCTGCGCGCCATCGCCCGTCTCGGCGCGCTGGATGACCGCGTTCTGGATGCGCGCGTTGCCGAGCCAGTCGCGCTCGACCTCGGCGGCATGCAGGGTGTGATCCCCGAATATCGCGCCAAGGCGATGCTTGCTCCGATGGGGCTCGCCTTTCCCGCAGGCGGGCTCGCCCGCTCGGTCGACGAGGCGGTCGCTGTTGCCGAGCGGGTCGGCTATCCCGTGGCGATCAAGGCACAGGCGGCTGCACTCAGCCACAAGAGCGATGCGGGCGGCGTGCTCCTTGGTCTAGCCGATGCTGATGCGGTGCGGGCGGCCTGGCTGCGGCTCCACGAAAATGTCGCCGCCTATGATGCCGCCATCACCTTGGACGGCGCGCTGGTCGAGGCGATGGGGAAGCGCGGAGTGGAATTGATCATCGGGGCCAAGCGCGATCCCGACTGGGGGCCGGTGGTGCTCGTCGGTTTCGGGGGCATCACCGCAGAAATATTGCAGGATGTGCGCCTCATCACCCCCGACATGACCGAGGCAGCGATCATCGCCGAACTCGGCCGGTTGCAGAGCGCCGCGCTGCTGCACGGCTATCGCGGGTCGCCCGCGCTCGACGTTGCCGCCGTGGCCCGCGCCGTAACCGTTTTGATGGACGTGCTGATCGGCACGCCGGTAATCCGCGAGGTCGATCTCAACCCGGTCATCATCCATCCGGCGGGCGAGGGCGTAGTTGCGCTCGATGCGCTGATGCTGGTGGCAGGAACCGATTAAGCCGGGACGGCGACAGGGCAGGCGGCTGAGACCGACGCTCTGACAGGGAGGAAAAGACAATGCGCAATGATCCCGCAGCAGTGATCGACAGCGGCCCGATGTCACGGTTTCAGTGGGGCATCGTCGCGGCGATGATCGCTCTCAACGCGCTCGACGGGTTCGACGTCATGTCGATCAGCTTCGCCGCGCCGGGGATTGCCGCCGAGTGGGGGGTTGACCGCGCGGCGCTGGGGCTGGTGCTGTCGATGGAACTGGTGGGGATGGCGGTAGGCTCCCTCATGCTCGGGCAGGTGGCCGATCGCGCGGGGCGGCGGCCTACGATCATCGGGTGCCTCTTGCTGATGACAACGGGGATGCTGGGGGCGGCCGCTGCGCATGAGGTTCTGGCGTTGTCGGGTTGGCGTATGCTGACGGGGCTCGGCATCGGGGGAATGCTGGCTGCGATCAACGCCGCCGTGGCCGAAGCGGCCAACGCCCGCCATCGCGCGCTGGCTGTGGTGCTGATGGCAGCAGGCTATCCTTTCGGTACGATCATCGGCGGCCTGATTGCATCGTCGCTGCTGGCCCATTTCGATTGGCGCGCCGTCTTCCTGTTCGGTGCTGCGTGGTCCGCAGCAATGATCCCGCTGACGCTCTGGCGGGTGCCGGAATCGGTCTCCTTTCTGGCCTGGCAGCGCGGGGCGAAGGCGCTGGAGCGGATCAATGCGACCCTTGCACGAATGGGCCATGGAGGGATCGAGGCCTTGCCCGACAGGCCGGCCGCGCGCGGACGGCTTCCGCTGTCCCAGCTGTTTCAGCCTGCGCTGGTCGCAACCACTGTGGCGCTGACCATCGCCTATCTTGCGCACATCATGACATTCTACTTTATCCTCAAGTGGATACCCAAGATCGTAGTCGACATGAATTATCCCGCGCCCGAGGCTGCCGGCGTGCTCGTATGGGCCAGCATTGGCGGGGCGACGGGATCGCTGCTGCTCGGCCTGCTTACCGCGCGGGTGCGCCTGTTCGTGCTGACCATTTCCGCGATGGTGCTGTCGACCGGGCTGGTGATCCTGTTCGGCAGCGGCCAGTCCGACCTCGCCTCGCTGTCGCTGGTGGCAGCGCTGGCTGGATTTGCAACCAACGCCGGGGTTGTCGGGCTTTATGGCCTGATCGCGCAGAGCTTCCGCACCGACCTGCGCGGCACGGCGACCGGGTTCATCATCGGCATCGGTCGCGGCGGGTCGGCCATGGCTCCTGCGGTGGCGGGAATATTGTTCTCGGCAGGCTATGGCCTGCAGGCGGTGGCGGTGACGATGGCGATGGGCTCCCTGGTCGCGGCCGCCGCGTTGCTGGTCCTGGCGCGGCGGCAGGCCGCCCCCGCCGGCTGATTGCCAATTCAGCGTCGGGGAGCAGTTCGGTATCGATCTGCGTCGGCCGTGCGCAGGTCATCCTCGCCCTAGTCATCGCTGACGAACCCTATGCCGAGTTCGCCACCGCTTTCCAGCACCGCCACTTCGGGCTTTTCACCAAAGGCAGGCCGAGGCTCATATATCCCCGACCGATCGCCGATACGCTAAGCGGACCAGGCGGGCGTCAGGGCTGAGGCGTTCATGGCGCAGGCACCAGCAAGACGGCGGCCGTGATCAGCGACACGGCCTAATTGCCGCTCGCGTCCATCAGGAACCCCGACAAGGCGGGGCCTATCGCTCCTCCGAGGAGGAACAGGCCATAGAGCAGGCCATTTGCCTCGCCAAATGCATTGCGGGCGAGAAGACCGGATTGCTGCCGCGGAAGGCATTGAAGCCGCCCGATTTGAAGCCTTGCGAGTAGCTCGCACAGAGCAGGATATTCTTAGTCGCCTTGTAATCTATCACGATGCGCGGCGCGAAGTCGGTGTCCTTGCGGCTCAGCGCCAGAGCAGGCGGCGATGCCAGCGCGGTTCCTGCCGGGAAAACCGCCGGCCCGGGCGGATCGGAGGTGCTGAGCACCTGCACCGTCTGCGTGTTGTTGACGTTCTTTTTTTCTTCCGAATAGCGCGCTCCGGCCGATACGGTCAGCCCGGAGGCAAGCTCGTAGGAAAGATCCCTGTGCTAAGACCAATAGAGCCGCATCGGATTGGCACGGAGCAGCTTGTGCTGCAGCGCCTCCGTCGGAGCGATCAGCGGGATGACATCCACCAGCGCGCCATCGTCGGGCAGCATGTCCTGCATATTGGGGTGTGGCCAGTCGGTGCCCCACAGCACCCGGTCGGGATAGTCCTCGACCAGCGGGCGCACCGCGCGCACGAAATCGGCATAGGGCGGGCCTGCAGGGTCGAGCCGGTCCGGGCAGGTGGCCTTGAACCAGATGTCCTCGCGGCTATCGAGCAGGCGGCGGAAGGCGGCCATGTCGGGGCCATCCGGGCCTTGCGTCACATCGGGGCGGCCCATGTGGTCGATGACGATCGGCACCGGAATCGCGGCGAGGAAGGGGCGCAACTCCTCCAGAATGTCGGCCTCGAAATAGACCACCACATGCCAGCCAAGCCGGGTGATCCGGCCTGCCAGATCCAGGAAACGGTCCTTGGGCGCATCATCGACGAGCCGCTTGAGGAAGTTGAACCTTATGCCGCGAATGCCACCCTCGTGCAGGTCGTCGAGTTCTGCATCGCTGATTGCGGGATCGACCACCGCCACCCCGCGCGCCATCCCTTTCGACTGTGCAATGGCATGAAGCGTCGCACGGTTATCGGTGCCGTGGCAGCTCGCCTGGACGATCACGTTGCGGGTGAAGCCGAGGTGATCGCGCAGGGCGAACAGCGCCTCGGCCCCGGCGTCTTGCGGCAGATACTTGGCTTTTGGGCTGAACGGAAACTGCGCCTGAGGACCGAACACGTGGCAATGGGCATCGACCGCGCCCGGCGGCGGAGTGAAACGCGGCTTGGCCGGGTCCAGCGCCCAACTGCGGATGCGCCCCTCGGCGTCGGTGGTGCTCATAGGAAAACCTCTCCATCCATCAGCTTGCGCGCGGTGCGCAGCATCCCGGCCTCGACCGGCTGGCCTTCGGTGTCGGTGGTGACGACGCATTCGGTGACGCCGGTGGGGTGCTCGACCCCGATGATCCGGGTGCGCCCTTCCGGCAGGCGGGCGAGCGCGGCGGCGGGCGAGCCTTCGATCAGGCAGGCGGTGGCGACACTCACCGCGCCAAGCACCCCGATCGAGGCATGGACGCGGTGCGGGATAAGTGAGCGCACCGCAATCGCACCGCCCTCGCGCGGGAGCGCGACGAGCATCATCTTGGGCACGGATTTCTCGCGCACATCGCCGAGGTTCATCAGCGGCCCTGCGGCGACCCGGATGGCCTCCACGCGCGCCTTCATCGCGATGTCCGCATCGAGCGTGTCGCGGTCTTCATAGCCGGTGATCCCCACATCAGCAGCGGCCATCACGACGCAAGGCATGCCGTTGTCGATGAGGGTCACCTTGACGCCGTCGACCACATCCACCCCGCGCCCTGTGGGCAGCAGCGCGTCGCAGGACGATCCGGCGGTATCGCGGAACACCAGCGGGATCGCCGCCGCCGTGCCGGGCACTCCGCTGATCGCTGCATCGCCGCTGTAGTCCACCCGGCCGCCGGGCGTCGGCACCCTGGCTGTCGCTACCTGTCCGGTGTTCTCCATGTAGACCGCCACCTGCGTGACATCGCCTTGCGGCGTCACCAATCCGCGCTCGATGGCAAAGGGGGCGACGGCGGCGAGCATATTGCCGCAATTCTGCGCGTCGGTGACGATCGCCTGATCGACGAAGACCTGCAGGAACAGGTAATCGACGTCGACGCCGGGCCGCGATGACTTGCTGACGACCGCCACCTTGCTGGTCAATGGATCGCCGCCGCCCATCCCGTCGATCTGGCGCGGATCGGGCGACCCCATGACCCGCAGCAATGCCGCATCGCGGGCAGCAGGATCGGCGGGCAGATCGTCGTTCAGGAAAAAGCCGCCCTTCGACGTCCCTCCGCGCATCCACATGCAGCGGATGCTCGTTTGCTGACGGCCCGTTCCGGGCACAGAGCCGGCACCCACTTTAGCCGAGCGGGCAGGCTCAGACATATTTCAGACCCATCTCGGCAAGGCGAGGGCGCATGTTGTAGATGTCGAGCCCAAGTTCGCCAGCCGCCAGCCGCTGGCGCTTGGCCTCCTCGGCGGCCTCGCGTGCCCGAGCCTGAGCGAGCACATCGGCTGCGTTCTCGCGCCGGACGACGCACACGCCGTCATCATCGGCGACGATCACATCGCCCGGCTGGATCGCCGCGCCCGCGCAGACGATCGGCACGTTGACGCTGCCGAGCGTGTTCTTGACCGTTCCCTGCGCAAACACCGCCTTGGACCACACCGGAAAGCCCATCTGGGTGAGATCGCGCACATCGCGCACGCCGGCATCGATGACCAGCCCCCGGCACCCGCGCGCCATCGCGCTGGTTGCCAGCAGATCGCCGAAATAGCCGTCGACGCAAGGGCTGGTGGGAGCCAGCACGAGGATATCGCCGGGCTGAAGCTGTTCGATGGCGACGTGGATCATCCAGTTGTCGCCGGGCGGGGCCGAGATCGTGACCGCGTTGCCTGCGATCCGCGCTCCCGAATAGATCGGGCGCATGTGGTGGGCGAGCAGGCCGATCCGCCCCTGCGCCTCGTGAACCGTCGCGACCCCGGCCGCCGCGAGGCCATCGACCACTGCCAGATCGGTGCGCGCGATATTCTGGACGACAATTCCCATGATCACACTCCTTGTCGCGTTACCGTGCCTGCGCGCGAGCAAGACTCGCCAATCGAAGTTGACGATGCGTAATAGGTTTTTGCTATAGATGCTCCCGTGATCCAGCCCTTCGACCTGAACCTGAGGCACCTGCGCGCGCTGGTCAGCGTGGTGGAACTGCGCAGTCTCAACCGCGCGGCGGAGGTGGCGGGCCTCTCGCAACCGGCGCTGACGCAGGGGCTGGCCAAGCTGGAGCGGCAACTGGCTGTGACCCTGTGCGAGCGGCATCCGGGCGGGGTCTTGCCGACGCCTGCCGGGATGGCGCTGGCCGGACGGGTGGAGCGTGCCGCTGCCCACCTTGCCGCCGCCATGCGCCGTCCCGGGCGGGCGGGCGGGCGGGGCTTCTCGCGACCCGAACAGCTGATGACCGCGACGCAATTGCAGGCATTCCTCCACTTCGCCCATGCGCAGGGCTTTGCAGGAGCGGCGGCGGCGAGCGGCATGTCGCAGCCAGGTATTCACCGGGCGGTGCGCGAGCTGGAACAGATCACTGGGCAAGCGCTGGCAGAGCGGCGCGGGCGGGGGATGGTGCTGACCGGCATGGGCCGGGCGCTGGCCCGCGGCGCGCGGCTCGCAGCGGGCGAGATCGCCGCCGGGATCGCCGAAGCCCGGGGCGACGACGATCCGGGCGGTCGCATCGCCGTCGGTGCGATGCCGCTCAGCCGCGCGCTGGTTCTGCCTCACGCGCTTGCCCATTTCCTGCGCGATGTGCCTGGCACGGTGATCGAAGTGATCGAGGGGTCGTGGCGCGAGTTGATCGACCCGCTGATCGACGGGGCTATCGACATGATGGTCGGCGCGCTGCGTGACGATCCGCCCGCCGATGTCATCCAGGTGCCGTTGTTCGCCGACCGGCTGGCGGTGTTCGCGCGCAAGGACCATCCCCTCGCCGGACGCAGCGTCACCCGCGCCGAATTGCAGAGGCAATCATGGGTCGTGGGTCCGCAAGGCACGCCGCTGCGCGCGCATTGGCAATCGCTGTTTCCGGGCGATACCCCGCCCGTGCCGGTCGAATGCGGTTCGGTGATGGTGATCCGCGGGCTGGTGATGCAGAGCGACCTCCTGACCCTGCTCTCCCCCGATCAGATCGCGGTCGAGCTTGAGACGCAGATGCTGGTGCGGATCGATGCCGAAGTGCCGGATTCGGTCCGCACCATCGGCCTTACCACACGCCGCAACTGGCGGCCGACACAGGCGCAGCAGCGGTTGATCGATCTCATCCGTCAGGCCTCCATGGAAACAAGAATTCACTAAAATCAATAACCAGAGGTGCAATTGGATTGGGTCTTGTCCAGCCTCATCTCCTAGGGCTGGGGAATGAGCATAGAGATGACGTTCATCGGCTTTGGTGAGGCCGGGCGGGCTTTCGCGGTTCCCGGCGCGCGCGCCTTCGACCGCAAGCTGATGGTGGCCGATGCGCGCGAGGCGATGCTGGTGGCCTGCGACGAGGCCGGAGTGACCGCCTGCGACACGACGAGCAAGGCGCTCGACGGCGCGCAGGTGATCCTAAGCCTCGTGACCGCCGATCAGGCTGTGCCCGCCGCGCGTGACTATGCCCCGTTGCTGGCGCCGGGCGCGCTGTGGCTCGACATGAACTCCATCGCGCCTGCCTCCAAGCAGCGCGCCGCCGGGTTGATCGCCGCGTCGGGCGGGCGCTATGTCGATGTGGCGGTAATGGCCCCGGTGCTTCCGCGGCGTCGCGCTGTGCCGTTGCTGGTGAGCGGCCCCGATGCCGAACAGGCTGCTGCGGCGCTGGCCGCGCTGGGCTTCGACACTGTCACCGTCGCGGGAGAGCGCATCGGGCAGGCCTCGGCGATCAAGATGATCCGTTCGGTGATGGTCAAGGGGCTGGAGGCGCTGAGCGCGGAATGTGCGCTGGCGGCGGAGCGCGCCGGGGTGCGCGATCAGGTGATCGCCTCGCTCGATGCCAGCTGGACCGAACAGGGCTGGGCCGAGCGGTTCGACTATAATCTCGAACGGATGATGCAGCATGGAGAGCGCCGTGCGGCCGAGCTGGAGGAGGTGGCGGTGACGCTGGGCGATCTCGGCCTCGACCCGGCGATGATCAGTGCCGCCGCGACACTGCACAGGGCGCTAGGCGCGCGGGGCCTGACCCCGCCCGAGGGCCTTGCGGCCAAGCTTGCCGCGCTCGATACCCCCAACACAGCGAGGGCTGCATGAGCCTGATCATCGATTGCCACGGCCACTATACCGTCCTGCCCAAGGCCCATGATGCATGGCGCGAGGAACAGAAGGCGGCTTTCAAGGCAGGCACCGCCTGTCCCCCTTATCCCGACATCTCGGATGACGAGATCCGCGAAACCATCGAGGCGAACCAATTGCGGCTGGTCCGTGAGCGCGGCGCGGACCTCACCATCTTCTCCCCGCGCGCCTCGGCGATGGCTCCGCATGTGGGCGACGAGAGCGTGGCCCGCGAATGGGCGCGGCGCTGCAACGACCTGATCGCGCGGGTCGTCGGCCTGTTCCCCGAGACTTTCGTGGGCGTGTGCATGCTCCCGCAAAGCCCCAAGGCGGACATGAGCGCCAGCATCGAAGAACTGGAGCGCTGCGTCACCGAGCTCGGCTTCATCGGCTGCAACCTCAACCCCGATCCGGGCGGCGGGCACTTCCAGCATCCGCCGCTGACCGACCGCTTCTGGTATCCTTTCTACGAGAAGATGGTGGAGCTTGACGTTCCGGCGATGATCCATGTCTCGGGCAGCTGCAATCCGGCGATGCACGCGACAGGCGGTTACTATATCGCTGCTGATACCATCGCCTTCATGCAATTGCTGGAAGGCGATCTTTTCGCGGATTTCCCTACCCTGCGCTTCATCATTCCGCACGGCGGCGGGGCCGTGCCCTATCACTGGGGACGGTATCGGGGCCTCGCGGACATGCTGAAGAAGCCTGATCTCGCGACGCATCTGATGAATAACATCTTCTTCGATACCTGCGTCTATCATCAGCCGGGAATCGATCTGCTGGCCGATGTGATCGACAACAAGAACATCCTGTTCGGCAGCGAGATGGTGGGCGCGGTGCGCGGGATCGACCCGACCACCGGGCACTATTTCGACGACACCAAACGCTATGTCGACGCGCTCGATATCTCCGAGGAAGAACGTGCCGCAATCTTCGAGGGCAATGCCCGGCGGGTGTTCCCCCGGCTTGATGCGTTGCTGAAGGGGAGGGGACTATGACGACCTGGCCCACCAACGCATGGTATGTCGCAGGCTGGGATGCCGAGATCGACAGCGCGCCGTTCGCCCGCACGATCTGCGAGGTGCCGATGGTGTTCTACCGCAAGCTTGATCGCACCGTGGTAGCGATGCGCGATGCCTGCCCGCACCGGCTGCTGCCACTGTCGATGGGTATTCGCGAGGGGGACTCGCTGCGCTGCAAATATCACGGACTCAAGCTAGGCCCGGACGGCGTGGCCGAGGAAATGCCGCTTTCCGGCGACTCGGTGAACCGCGCGATCTGCACCGAGACCTATGTCACGCATGAACGCTATCGCTTCGTGTGGGTGTGGATCGGCGAAAGGGCCAAGGCCGATCCGGCGCTGATCCCCGACCTGTGGCCGTGCGCCAAGAAGGGGTGGGTATTCGACGGCGGCTATTATCATGTCGCATGCGATTACCGTCTGATGATCGACAATCTCATGGACCTTACACACGAAACTCACGTCCATTCGGGCTCGATCGGCCAGCCGGAGATTATGGAGGCGGGGATCGCCACGCGAGTTGAGGGCGACGAGGTCGTGGTCGAACGCTGGATGCCAGGCATCGATGCCCCGCCGTTCTGGCACGGGGCGTTGAAGCAGCCGGGGCCGGTCGATCGCTGGCAGATCTGCCGATTTGCGCTGCCGTCCTCGGTGATGATCGACGTCGGTGTCGCGCCGGTCGGGGCGGGGGCCACGCTGGAGAGCCACGATCAGGGCGTGCGTGGCATGGTGATCGATTTCATGACGCCCGAGACCGAGACCACGCACCATTATTTCTGGGGCATGGCGCGCAATTTCGACATTGACGATCCGGGCTTCACCGCCCGCTTCAAGGCCGCGCAAGGCGCTGTGTTCGCTCAGGACAAGGTGATCCTCGAAGCGCAGCAGCGTTCGATTGCCGCCAATCCCGGCCTGAAGCTGGCCGGCTACAACATCGATCAGGGCGGCGTACGCGCGCGCCAGATCATTGCCCGCGCTATCCGAGCGCAGCAGTCGGAGCGGGGGGCAGGATGACGCAGGACATCCATGCCTATCTCGCCGAGTTCGACGATATCCCCGGCACGCGCGTCTTTACGGCCGCGCGGGCGCGCAAGGGCTATCACCTCAACCAGTTCGCGATGAGCCTGATGAAGCCCGAAAACCGCGCCGCCTTCAAGGCGGACGAGTGCGGCTATCTCGATCAGTGGGCCATATCCGAAGAGGTCAAGGCTGCCGTGCGCGCGCGTGATTACAATGCGCTGCTCGATCTGGGGGGGAATATCTATTTCCTCTCCAAGATCTTCTCGACCGACGGGATCGCCTTTGCCGAGGCGGTCAGCACCATGACCGACATGAGCTGGCCCGAATATCGCCAGATGATGCTGGACGGCGGTCGTTCGCCCGAAGGCGTGCGCTCGATCAGGGAGGGGCGCTGATGGCCCGGATTACCGCAGGCGTGGGCAGCAGCCACGTGCCCTTGCTGGGCGTTGCCCATGATCAGGGCAAGGAGCGTGACGACTATTTCGGCCCGATCTTTGCCGGCTATGACTGGACGCGCGACTGGGAGGCTGTGGAACAGCCCGATGTCGTGATCCTTGTCTATAATGATCATGCCTCGGCCTTCGACATGCGCTTCATCCCGACCTTCGCGCTGGGTTGCGGCGAGGTTTTCCGGCCAGCCGACGAAGGCTGGGGGCCGCGCCCGGTGCCGGACGTGCAAGGCCACCCCGATCTCGCCTGGCACATTGCCCAGAGCCTGATCCTCGACGAATTCGACATGACCATCATCAACGAGATGGACGTCGACCACGGCCTTACCGTTCCGCTTTCGATGATGTTCGGGAAGTGCGCGGCCTGGCCGGTCAAGGTGATCCCGCTCGCGGTCAACGTCGTCACCTATCCCCCACCGTCGGGCAACCGATGCTGGGCGCTGGGTGAGGCGATTGCGCGGGCGGTCGCCAGTTTCCCCGAGAACCTCACGGTGCAGATATGGGGCACGGGCGGGATGAGCCACCAGCTTCAGGGCGCGCGCGCCGGGCTGATCAATCCCGATTGGGACAACCGCTTTCTCGATCTGCTCGAAGCCGATGACGACGCGGTGCGCCACATCCCGCATATCGAATATCTGCGCGAGACGGGCAGCGAAGGCATCGAGATGGTGATGTGGCTGATCATGCGCGGCGCCCTCGGCCCGCGCGTCCGCCGCCTCCACCGCCATTACCACGTCCCTTGCAGCAACACGGCCATCGGCCACATCGTTCTGGAGCCCACCCCATGAGAATTGCCCTCGCCGGCGCCGGCGCCTTTGGTGAAAAGCACCTTGATGGTCTCAAGCTGATCGACGGGGTGGAGATTGTCTCGATCATCTCTCGGCGGCTGGAACAGGCCGAAGCGGTTGCCGCCAAATATGGCGCGCGCCATGCCTCCACGGAATTGGACGACGCGCTGGCCCGCGATGATGTCGATGCGGTGATCCTGTGCACCCCCACGCAGATGCACGCCGCGCAGGCCATCGCCTGCCTGGAGGCGGGCAAGCATGTGCAGGTCGAAATCCCGCTCGCCGACAGCTGGGCCGATGCCGAGGCGGTGCTCAATAAGCAGCGGGAGACAGGCCTCGTCTGCATGGTCGGCCACACGCGGCGCTTTAATCCCTCGCACCAATATGTGCACAACCGGATCAAGGCGGGCGAGTTCAATGTCCAGCAGATGGATGTGCAAACCTATTTCTTCCGCCGCCAGAACATGAACGCGAAAGGGGAGAAGCGCAGCTGGACTGACCACCTTTTGTGGCACCACGCGGCGCACACGGTCGATCTGTTCGCCTATCAGGCGGGGCGGATCGTCAAGGCCAACGCGATCGAAGGCCCGCACCACCCGGAACTGGGCATCGCGATGGATATGTCGATCCAGTTGAAGAGCGAGAGCGGGGCGATCTGCACCCTCTCCTTGAGCTTTAACAATGACGGCCCGCTAGGCACCTTCTTCCGCTATATCGGCGACAGCGGCACCTATATCGCGCGCTACGATGATCTGGTGAACGGGCGCGAGGAGCCGATCGACGTCAGCGCGGTCGATGTCAGCATGAACGGGATCGAACTTCAGGACCGCGAGTTCATCGCCGCGATCCGCGAAGGGCGCGAACCGAATTCCTCGGTCGCACAGGTGCTCGATTGCTACCGGGTGCTGCACGAGCTCGAAGGGCAGCTTCAGGCATGACGCAGCGCCGGATCGGCGCGCGCGATGTCCGGCCGGTGGGGCTGGGCTGCATGTCGTTGTCGTGGGGCTATGGCGCTCCGCCGCCCGAGGAGCAC
Source organism: Zymomonas sp. (assembly GCA_027489105.1). Next base: position 17,534 of record JAIYAJ010000021.1, read on the forward strand.
GCCGCCGCGCTGCTCAACCGGGCGCTCGATCTGGGGTACGACCATCTCGATACCGCCAATATTTATGGCCTTGGCCAGAATGAGGACGTGATCGGGCGCGCTCTGAAGGGGCGGCGGGATGAGTTTCTGCTGGCGACCAAGATGGGAATCGTGATCGAGGGGCAGAACCGCGGGATCGATTGTTCTCCGCAAGCGATCCGGCGCAATGTCGAAGCCTCGCTGGCGCGGCTGCAGACCGACCACATCGACCTGTATTACATGCACCGTTTCGATCCCAAGGTGCCCGTCGCCGACATGGCAGGCGCGATGGGCGAGCTGATCGCCGAGGGCAAGATCGGGTCCTATGGCGTGTCCGAATGGTCCGCCGCGCATATCCGCGAGGCGCATGCCGTCGCCCCGATGGCGGCGGTGCAGACCGAATATTCGCTATGGAGTCGCAATCCCGAAATCGCGGTGCTCGACAGCTGTCGCGCGCTCGGGATTACCTTCGTCGCCTTCTCGCCGGTGGCGCGCGGGGTTCTGGCCAACGGCCTGCGCGATCCGGAGGCTCTCGTCGAACACGATCTGCGCCGCGCCATGCCGCGCTTTTCTGCCGAGAACTGGCCGCGCAATCTCGCGCTGGTCGATGCCTTCAACGCCATCGCCGCGCGCGAAGGTGTGACGTCCGCGCAGCTCAGCCTCGGCTGGCTGCTGGCGCAGGGCGAGCATATCGTCGCGATCCCCGGCACCACCAACCCCGATCATCTCGCCGAGAACATCGCCCGCGCCGACTGGACCATGCCGCCAGCGCTTGTCGAGGAGCTCGATACCCTCATCAACCGCCACTCTGTCGCCGGGCCGCGCTATGGCCTCGCCATGCAGGCGACCATCGACACAGAGGAATTCGCCGCATGAAAACCCAGGTCGCGATCATCGGCTCCGGCCCGGCGGGGCTGCTGCTCGGTCATTTGCTCAAGGCCGAGGGGATCGACTGCGTGATCCTCGAACGGCAGGCGCGCGCGCGTGTCGAAAGCCGCATCCGGGCGGGGGTGCTGGAAACGGTCACGACCGATCTGATGCGCCGTCTCGGTCTTGATGAGCGGATGAACCGCGAGGCGCTGATCGAGGACGGGTTCAACCTGGCCGATGGCGACATGATGGTGCGGATCGACATCAAGGCGCTCACTGGCAAGACCGTGGTCGTCTATGGCCAGACCGAGCTGACCCGCGACCTCATCGCTGCCGCGCCGGAACGCGATCTTCAGATCGTGTTCGAGGCCGGGGATCTGGCGCTCCACGATGTCGAGAGCGATCATCCGAGTATCACCTTTGTGAAGGACGGGGTCGCGCAAAGGCTGGACTGTGACATCATCGCCGGGTGCGACGGCTTCCACGGGCCCTCGCGCCGCGCCATCCCGGCGCATCTGGCGCGCGAATATATCCACGAATATCCCTTTGGCTGGCTCGGCATCCTCGCCGACGTGCCGCCCTGCCATGACGAGCTGATCTATGCCAACGGGCCGGATGGCTTCGCGCTGGCCTCGATGCGCTCGCCGACGCGCAGCCGCTATTATATCCAGGTGCCTCTCACCGAGCGGCTGGAGGACTGGCCCGAAGACAGGTTGTGGGATGAGCTGGAAACGCGCTTCAACCCGATCTCGCAGCATGGCGTGACCCGCGGCCCGGCGCTCGAAATGTCGATCGCGCCGCTGCGCTCCTATGTGTTCGAGACGATGCGTCATGGGCGGCTGTTCCTGGCAGGGGATGCTGCGCATATTGTCCCGCCGACTGGAGCGAAGGGCCTTAACCTTGCTGCATCGGATGTGCATTACCTCTCGCAAGCGATCATTGCTCATTACCGGCAGGGGCAGGAAACGGGGCTCACCGGCTACCGCGACAAGGCGCTTGCGCGGATATGGAAAGCGGAGCGGTTCAGCTGGTCGCTGACGCGGCTTATGCACTCCTTCCCCGATCAGAGCGCCTTTGAACGGCGGATGCAGTTGGCCGAACTCGATTATCTCGCACGCTCGACCGCAATGCAGACCGCCATTGCCGAGAATTACGTCGGCCTGCCGGTTTAGCTGCGGGCGTCCTCAATGATCAGTTCGGCGGCGCGCTGGGCCACCGCTATGGCGGGGCCGTTGGTGTTGCCAGAGACCGGCGTCGGCATGATCGAGCAATCGACGACCCGCAAGCCCGCCAGTCCGTGAACCCTGCAACGCGGATCGACCACCGAGTTCGCCGGGTCGGTGCCCATCGAGCAGGTCCCAGTGCCGTGCAGGCCGCATTCGGTCATCTTGCGGACCTCGGCGACAAGCGCGTCCTCGTCCGTCACGTCCGCGCCGGGCATCCGCTCCGCCCCGATATAGGGCGCGAGCGCGGGCATGGCGGCGAGTTTGCGGAACAGCCGGAACAGACCCATCGCCTTGCTCTGGTCATAGGGATCGCTCCACATTCTGGGATCGATCACCGGTGCATCGCGGTGGTTGGGCGAGGTGAGAGTGACGGTGCCCCGGCTCTTCGGGCGCAGATGGTAGCCCGAGAACGTCAGGCCCGGCCGGTCGGTCAGCGGGCTGCCAGGGCGTTCAGCCATTTCATTGATGGTGCGCATCGCGAAGGGCGCTGCGGCGACTTGATATTCGGGCCAGTCGTCCAGCCCCTCGGTCGAGATCAGGCCGGTGATCGGCATACCCACCCGCGCGAGCGGGCCAGTGCGGGTAATTAAATAGCGCAAGGCATTGCGATACAGCCGCCAGCCTAGAAACTCTCGATTGTTGCCAGGGTCATTCCGCAAGTCGAACGATACGCCCATCTTCTGGTGATCGGCGAAGTTCTGGCCGACGGCCGGGGCTTCATGCGCGATCGCAATGCCGAGCCGTTGCAATTCCGCGCCCGGCCCGATGCCCGACAGCTGGAGCAATTGCGGTGAGCCATAGACCCCGGCACTGACGATCACCTCGCCCGCCTCGATCGCTTCCTCGACGCCGCCACGCTCGCATACCACGCCCCTCACGCGGCCCTCGGCTATAGTCAGGCGGGTGACTGCGGCGGGGTGAAGAACGGTGAGATTGCTGCGCGAGCGCACCGGCGCGACGAAGGCCTCATAGGTCGATTGCCGCTTGCCCTTGCGGTCGACCGTATATTGCGACCGGCCCGCGCCGGTAATGCCGGGGGTGGTGATGTCGTCGACCCACGGCATCCCGCCCTCGGCGAAGGCCCCGGCGAGCGCATCGAACACCGGTCCCTTATAGTCTGATGGCGTGATCTGCTGTTCCCCATCGGCCCCGCGGCCGGAATGGGCTCCGGGAGCGCGGTAGCTTTCGAAGCGAGCGATGCAGCGCGAGATCTCGTCCCAGCCCCAGCCGGCCAGGCCCATTGCCTTCCAGCCATCGTAGTCGCGCGGCATGCCGGGGAGATACCACGTGCCGTTGATGGCCGAAGACCCGCCCAGCCCGCGGCCATAGGCGTGCATTTCCTTGCGCCTGCCGGGCTGCTGCGCGACCGGAAAAGCCCGGAAATAGGCCGGATTGCCCATGATCTTCACGAAGCCGCCGGCCATCAGGATAAACGGGTGATTGTTGCGTCCGCCATCCTCGATCAGCAGCACCTGACGGCGCGGATCGGCGCTCAGCCTGTTGGCAAGTACGCAGCCCGAAGATCCTGCGCCGACGATGATATAGTCGAACCGGGCCAAGCCCCTCTCCCTCCGACGCAAACTGGAACCTTGATTTCTATTTTTCCAACACCACGCTTGACCGTCTGTCAAGCAACAATTAGAAACGCCGTTCTAATTATAGCAGGAGAGAGCGATGTTGCCGGTTGAACGGATCATCGGAGAAGAAGGGCTGTCCGCCACTGATCAGGGTCTTCGGCTAGCGATGCGCCTGCCCTGGTATCGCTCGCTGCCGTTTTCGGTGGTCGAGGTGGGCGGGGTGACGATCGACGGCGCGCCAGTCGATCTGGCCGAGGCTCATATCGAGTTCGGCGGAGTGGTCTGGCCACTGGCGGAGAACGGCGAGAAGACCAACGCCTTCTGGTTCGTGCGAGACAGCGCCTTTTTGCACATGCCCGGCATCGATGCAGCGACGGGCAGCGAGCATGATGTCGCGCTCAGCCTGTTCATCAGCCCGCCCTACATTCCGGGCATGCGCCGGACCAATGTGCAAACCCAGCGCCTGCGTGTCGCCTGAAGGAGCCCCTGACATGATCAGCACCACTGCCACCGGCCCGCAGACGGGCGTCACGCTCTATTCCTTCACCAACGCCTGGCTCAACCGCAAGTTCGAGCTGGACGGGCTGCTGCATGAAGTCGCGCGGCGCGGGATGGGGCCGAACATCGAGATCATCGGCTTCCAGAATTTCCGCGAATTTCCCGATGTCTCCGATGAATTTGCCGAGACGTTCAAGCAGATGGTGGCCGAAGCCGGGTTGAACCCTGTGTCCTGCGCGATCAATTCCGACCGCTTCCTGAAGCCCGGCCAGCAGCCGATCGACGATGCGACGCTGGTCGAATATCACAAGCGCCAGTTGCGTTCTGCCAAGAAGATGGGCTTCAGCCTGGTGCGCTACCAGTTCGCGCTCCCTGTAGAACTGCTGCCCGCAATCGCTCCCTATGCCGAGGAACTCGACATCCGCATGGGAGTGGAGGTCCACGCGCCGATGTGGGCCGGCCACCCGGCGGTGCAAGCTTATGGCGAGATGTATGACAAGCTCGATACGCCCTATCTAGGCTGGATCCCCGATTTCGGCGGCACGGCCAGCCGTATCCCGGAATCGATGCTCAACGCTGCGCGTGCGGCCGGGGCTAAGGAGAGCTTGATCGACAAGCTCAAGGAGGTCTGGGTCGAGCCTGGAATGAGCCACGAGAAGGCCGGACGCCTGCGCGCATGGGCACTGGGCGAGGGCCACGCGCCTGAACATATCCAGGCGGCGAGTCTCGCTTTCTTCATCCTCTCCAACAACGATCCGAAGAGCTGGGCCGCGCTGGTCGATCGCACCATCCACATTCACGGCAAGTTTTACGGCATGACCGACGAGGGCCATGAAGAAGCGATCGATTACGAGACGATCCTTCCGCTGTTCCGCGACGGCGGCTTCACCGGCACGCTGGTGAGCGAGTGGGAAGGCCACGCCTATCTGCCGGATGACGGCTTCGATCAGGTCGAAAAGCATCAGGCGATGTGCCGCCGGATCTTCGCCGAAGCTGCCTGAGGGGCGATAGCTGTGTAATGGGTGGGGATGGGGCAGGGCCGACGAGGCGCCTGCCCCTTTTGCGGTCAGGCGGGGACGGCTTGGCTATCGCGCAGGGCATCGACCTTGGTGCGGTCGATCCGCAGGGTGCTCACCAGCCAGGCCATGGCGCCGCCTGCAAGCACGATCAGCGCCAGCACGAACCACGCTAGCGCATCGATCTTGCCCTGCGGCATCTGATCGACCGGCATGCCTACGGGAAAGTCGATCACGCCGAGGAACGACCCGGCCAGCAACGCCACAGCGCCGCTGCCCAGTTGCAGGCCGATGAACATGAAGCTCGCCACCATGCCCTGCGCCGGGCGACCGGTGTCATAGCTGTGTTCGTCGCCGATCTCGTAGGTCACGACATTGAAGGGCACGACGTACAGCCCATAGGCCACCCCGCCCACGAAACGCAGCCCCGCGATAAGCGCACCCATGGCGGCTGAACCGGCGGCCGGGGCCAGCCCGCCCAGCGGCAGCAGCACAGCCAGCGCTTGCACAGCGAAGAAGGAGACCAGCCCGATCACCATCGCCTGCCGGGTCGAGAAGATCTTTAGGAACAGCGGCGCCAGCCCCATCGCGATCAGCGAGCCCACCGTCGCCGCCATCAGCAGCCGGGGCGTCCAGCTCGCGTCGAGCTGCCAGAAATAGGTCGCGAGATGCAAGGTCAACTGGTTGATGACCGAATTCACGAACAGCACCAGAAAGGCGACCAGCAGAAGCTTGCCGATATTGGGCGTGATCCGCACCGCGCGGATGAGACTGGCGAGCACTGCAAGCGGGCCCGAGCCGCTGTCGGCGGTCGGCGTCGCTATCATCTCGCCGGCCTCGATAGCGCGGGCTCGGCGATATGTGCCGATCGCGCCTGCCAGCATCAGCACACCTCCCAGCCCCGCAACGAACAGGCCGAAACCGGGGTAGGGCGCCGGGTTGAGCTGCGGCTTGGGAAAGCCCGGCGAGCTTACGAAGAACACCCCGAAGGCGACCGCCGGAACGGTCAGGATCACCAGCTGGTTGCCGACGTTGCGCAGCACCGCCACGAGCCGCCGCTCGGCGGTGTCGGTCGTCAGCTCTCCTCCCAGCGCATAGGCAGGGACCGTCCACAAGGAGATGCCGCACCGCGCCAGCAGGCCCCAGCCGAGCAGCCAGGCGAGGATTCCGAACTGCGCCATCCCGGCGGGCGGCGCAAAGACCATCGCGATACCGAGGCAAAAGGGCGCAATCGCGGCAAACATCAGCGTGTGCCGCCGCCCCAGCCTGCTGCCGCGCATCTGGTCTGACACTGCCCCGATCCATGGATCGACCAGCGTATCGAAGACGATGATGACGGCAATCGCGATGCCGATCAGCCATCCCGAAAGGCCTACAACCTGCGCATAGAAGAACAGAACGAAGGCGTCCCAGGCGAAGGATTTTACCAGTTCGGGCATGGCGCAGATCAGCCAGGCGATTCGCTGCTGCCAGCTCAGGCGCTGCGAAACCTGCGGCGTTGACGCCATAGCCTCGTCTCCCTCTCCCTGACGCGCCTCTTCGGGCGCGCCATTATTAGAAGGAGTACTCTAATTGAGGGTGGCGGCTTGTCAATCCGCGCGGAGATAGGCGAGGCACATGCGGGCAAGTTCGCGCTTCATGGCTTGCCAATCATAGGCGTGCGCCGCCTCCCCGCTCGATCCGAGGCTGAGCTGGCGGGCAAGGGTCGCGAAGATCACGTGATAGCCGGTCTGGGCCTTGACCACATGGTCATCATTACCGTTCCCGCCAAACTCTTCCGCATAGGCCAGCATGGCCTGTGCCGCGTCACGCTCGGCGCGCATGGCGTGCTCCTTGCCCGGTATGGCGACCTGTGCATCGAACTCGGCGCGATTCATCGTCAGGCGCAACAGCGGCGCATGCTTGCGAAGCACTTCCGCATAGCCTCCGACATAGGCATAGATGAATGACGCGAGGTCCGGGCATTCGGCCTGCAATCGCTGCACCAGCCCGGTTTCCTCGGCGGCCAGAGCCTCGAGCGCTTCGGCGATCACGCCGCGCACCAGATTGTCCTTGCTCTCAAAGCGCAGATAGATCGACCCGATCGATACCTGACCGCGCTCGGAAACTTCCTGAAGCGTGAATTCCTCGTTACCGCGTTCCAGCATCAGATCGCGGGCGGCTTCGAGCATCCGGCGCAGCGATGCCAGCGAGCGTCCCTGCTGTGGTTTGCGGCTGACATCCTCGACCGCGAAGGCCTTGCCCTCGTTCTTCTTTTTCACACTTCCAGGCATGACAGGCAGACCGTCCCGGCGTTCCAGGCGCAAGAGAGAGGCGTCGACATCAGGCTATCCGTTATCCTGTCAGCAAGCGGTCCATGCAGCACCGCGTCGAAGCTATGTGTGCAACCGCGAACGCCTGTCAAGGAGGCTAGCTTGGCATGCGGTTGACATCGGCCGGGTGCTGGCCGATGCCCACCCCCGGCCATCGCTGCCTGTTTGTCGGCGCGCGGGCCGCTTGCGACTATGCCTGTACCATGTGCCGCCGGTGACCCGCCATGCTGATGGCCCCAGCCAGGACCGCACCGCCGAGGCCGACACAGCCCGTTACCAGAAATGCTCCCTGCATAGACCCGACACTGGCATCGACCAAATGTATCAGTCGCGGCGATTGCGACTGGCCGAGAAAGAACGCCGCCGTCCACATTCCCATGCCGGTGCCCCGGTGGTGATAATCGAACTTGCTCTGCGTCCAGTTGATCAGTGTCGGTACGGCCATTCCCGCTGCCGTCTGCTGCACGATCAGCGCGGCAGCCATCATCGCAGGGCTGGTCGCCATCCCGATGCCGACAAGGCCGAGGCCCATCAGGCTCAGGAAGGAAGCAATCTGAACGCTGTGGCGCTGATTGGACAGCAGCTTGAAGATCGCCGCGCCTGCGAGGATGAAGAACTGCGGGATGAAAATGATCGCTGCATAGGCCTGCGGGCCCTCTACCCCCACTTCGCGGAAAACCAGCGCGCCGTTGATGATGAAAACATAGTAGAGCATCGAACTGAACAACGTCACCAATGCTATCAGGATCAGATTCAGCGCCGGAAAGGGGCTCTTGGGGGTCTCGGTCTCTGCGGCGATGGTCACGCCCTTTTCGGCGGCCTTGCGTGGCTCGAACAGCCAGACGAACATCATCGCCCAGATCGGCAAGGCGACGAGGTAGACGAAGAACACCCCGTTCCATTGCACCGTGGTTGCAAAGCCGACGATCAGCGCCACGAACCCGGCAAGAAAGGGGCCGAGCAGGCCTTGGAGGAACAGCCAGTTCTTGCGTCCCTTCTCGTCCCAGTAATCGCCGATCAGGGTGTTGACGACGGTCAGGATCCCGGCCTCCGATACGCCGAGCAACAGGCGCGAATAATAGATGTGGTCGAGATCGTTCAGCAGCAGCGGGGCAGACCCGAACGCGCCGTAAAGCGCGGTGCACACCAGCAGCAATTTGCGGCGGCCAAAACGGTCGACCAGCAGGCCCGCAAAGGGGGCAAGGATCGCCATCGCCAGTCCCGGCGCTCCGATCATCGCGGGCACTTTGGCGCGCGCATCGGGATCCTCGGCAAAGTGCTGAATCA
>JAIYAJ010000041.1 GCA_027489105.1 Zymomonas sp.
GCCGCCGAAGACCTCGACAAGATCGAGGCCTTCATCACCAGCCAGCAGAAGGCCAACGCCCTGCTGCAAGTTGAGATCGAGACCTACGGCAAGTCCAACATCGTCAAGGAACAGGCCCTGGCGCTGGCCAAGGCCAAGGCCATCGCCGATGCCGAGGGCACCACGCTTACCCAGGCGCAGATCGACAGGATCAACGAGGAAGCCGCCGCCACGGGCCGCCTGAAGGATCAGAAGGACCAGCTCAAGTCATCGCAGGACGCGGTGAACGAGGCCACGCGCTTTGTCGGCACGACGTTCTCGGGCCTGATCTCGGATTTTGCTGCGGGCGGTGAGACCGGCGCGCGCGCGCTGGAGAACATTCGCAAGAAGCTGGTCGATATCGGCATCCAGGCCCTTTTGCTCGGTGATGGGCCGCTCGCCGGCATTCTCGGCCTCAAGGGTAAGGATGGCGGCGTCGGCGGCATCTTCGGCCTGTTGTCGAGTTTCGTCAGTCCCGGTGCGGCGGGTGCGGGACCGATCGGGTTCTCGGCCACAGGCGAAAAGTTCGGCCCGTTCCTGCCGGGCTTCGCCGTTGGCACCTCCAATGTGCCGCAGGACATGCTGGCCCAGATCCACAAGGGCGAGATCATCGTGCCGCGCTACGACGCCGATCTCCTGCGCAGCGGGGCCTTTGCCGCCCGTCGCCCGCCCGACATCCGCATGGGCAACACCTATCTCACAGTGCAGGGCAGCCCGGACGAGGCCACCATCGGGCGGATGCGGGCAGAGATGGCACGCAACAACGCTGCCATGGCCGAGACGCTGCGCCGCTCCACCGCCGAGGAGTACCAGCGCCTGACGCGCTCGGACAAACGGGCCTTGTGATGCAAAAGAGCATGGCCTCCGGAGAGGCGATCAACGTCGCCGACTGGTTCAACCGTCGGCGTCTGGCGCAGGACTGGGACCCCGGCTACATGGTGATCAATGGCGGACGGCCCTTGTCCGGCTTCGCGCCGCGCGTCACCCAGGGCTTTCCGCTCTGGCGCGCGGCCTTGTCGCAGCGCTTCCATGTCGGCGACGATCTCGAGCGTTACCGCGCCCTGCGCGCCCGGATGCGGGGCGGCGCACGTGCGATTCTTGTGTCGCCGCAGTGGGGCCAGTGCCGCTATGGCTACGGCCAGCGCCTCGGGCTCAGGGGCGGCATCCCGCACGGCGACACAACCCTGTTTTCGGATGGCGCCGGCTATGCCGAGCGCCCTGTCTTCGCCGCGCTCGCCGCCGTGCCCGCCTTCGGCAACGTGGTCAGGGTGGCCAGCACCGCGTTCCGGCCGGGCGACTACATCCGCTTCGCCGGACGCCTGCGCCAGGTCGATCATGTCGTCCCGGCCTCGCCCGGCGTGGTCGACCTCGAATTCAGCCCGTTCCTGCTCAGGGCTGCGCCCTCCGGCCTGCCAGTCTCGACCAGCGCATGGTCCGCCATGGTGCTTGAGTCCGCCGACAGCGGGCGCATCCCCGAAGCCCTGTCGCGCAAGGCCGATATCCAGCTTGTCCTTGTCGAAAGACCCGAACCGGAGGCCTTTTGATGGCGGGTTTTGCCGGCTATGTCGCCCATCTGCGCGCTGGTCTGGTGCCGATCGACCTCGTGCTGGTGCGCTTCGATTTTGCCGATGGCGAGGTCCGGATTGCCAACACCGACATTCCGGTCACCATCGGGAGCGAGGTCTGGGGGCCGGGCGGCGGCGTCATCGACTTCCAGGGGGTCGGCCAGACCTTCGGCAACGCGGTGGCCGGCACGATGGTGATGACGGTCAACGGTGTCGATCGTGAATGGAACCGGCGTGCCCATCAGGACAGCACCCTGTTCAAGGGGCGGGACATCGATGTGTATTGCGTCTCGTTCTCGCAGGATGGCCGCCAGCTCGACCCGCTTGCCACGGTGTTCTCGGGCTGGATGCACCGGTTGACGGGGACGCACAAGGCCGGTGATGACGGTGTCGAGCGCCGCCTGATGCTGCATTGCGAAAGCTTCCTCTCGGCCCGTTTCGGCGCGCCGAACAGCACCTATTCCGATTTCGAGCAGAATGAACGCCAGCCCGGTGACCGGGGCTGCCGCTTCGTCGGCACGCTCGAATTCAACACCGTGACCTGGCCACCGGCGGGCTGACAATGCAGGGATTGCTCGGCGACTTCATCCGCGAGATGTCGGATCGTCCATCCGCGTGGGAGCGCACCTATTGCGCCCAGGCGATATGCCTGTGGGTGCACCTTGTTTCAGGTCTCGACCTGTCACTCGGCATCACCGCCACGGACGAAGCCGACGCGGAGCGCATCACCGGCGGTGATCTGGTCAATCTCATCGCCTACCATTGCGAGACGGTCGGCCTCATGCCGACCGATGACCCGATGCCCGGCGACATCGCCGTGGTGCGCGTTGCCGGTCAGGACACCTGCGCCGTGATCTGCGGCGATGGCCGCGTCCTGATCAAGACACGGCGCACGGCGCGCCGCCTGCGGGCTGCCATCGTGCAGGCATGGTCGGTGCCCGAGAGGGCGCTCTGATGGCGTTCGTGCTTGCGCCGCTGCTGCTCACGGCCCTCGGCATCTCGGCCACGGCCACGGCCTTCACCCTTGCCGGTGTCGCCGTCACGGCGCTCCAGGTGGCGTCGTTCCTGGTCACGGCAGCTCTCACGGTCGGTCTCGGCCTGCTGGCCCAGTCGCAGCGGCCCAAGCTCAGGCAGGACGCGGTCCAGAACATCACCCGCCAGACCGTGCCGGTGCGCCTGATCCATTATGGCGAGGTGCCCGTTGGCGGGGCCATGCTGTTCGAGCAGGCCAAGGGCGCGCGTTACCATATGGTTCTGGCGCTCGGACAGGGCCGGTATGTCCTGGACAGCACGCTGTTCGGCGAAACACCGGTCACCTTCAACGGTGCCGGCCAGATCACCACGCCGCCCTGGGGCAGTGCGGCCATCGGTGTGGTCAGGCGCGCCTTCTCCGATGGCGCTTCGCCTGCCGCCTTCCCGGCGCTGACGGCGGACTTCCCCGAGTGGGATGCCGATCACAAGCTGCTCGGCATCACGGCCTGTCACTACATGTATGTCTTCCGCTCGTCCAAGACATTCCAGAAGGATTTTCCTCAGGGCAAGCCCAGCCCGCGCCATGTCATCCGGCGGCATCCGGACTTCGTGCCGCTCGACACCCGAACCGGCACCCGCACTGCATCCGACAATGCCGGCATGGTGATCCGCGATTACCTGATGAGCCCTGACGGCTTCCGGATCAGGCCGGGCCGGGTGTACGAGCCGAGCTTTACCGCCTTCGCCAGCATGTCGGATGAGGCGCGCGCGCGGCGGGGCGGCGGCAGCGAAAAAGCCTGGCGCATCGACGGCACGGCGAGTCTTGACGAACAGTGCCGCGATGTGCTGGCAGGGCTTAGCGCGGCCTGCGATGCCCGTGTTTACATCGGCGTCTCGGGCGAGGAGGCCGGCAAGGTCTGCATCTCCGGCGGGCAATACCGCGCGCCACGGGTCACGCTTACACTTGAGGACATTGAGGAGATCGAGTGGAGCCGTGGCTCCGATCTGACCGAAACCAAGAATGAGATCAGGATCAGGAGCGTCTCGAAAGAGCACAACTGGAACACGGTCGACGCCGGTGTCTGGCGCGACGAGGCCGCCATCGCCCGCGACGGCCGCCAGTCGGATCAGATGCTGCTGCGCTTCTGCCGCCACCCTCGCCAGGCCCAGCGGCTGGCGCGCATCGCGGGGCTTGACAGCCAGACGCCGCTGACCTGCCGCCTGACGACAACCGCCACGGGCATGGATGCGTTCGGGGAGGAGACGCTGCGCATCGTCGATGAAGAGGCTGGCTATGATGTCGAGATGCGGGTCACATCCTGCACGGCGCAGCTCGGCGGAGCGCGCGGCCTCGACATCGCCCTGCGCCAGACCGGCCCGCCATTCTATGCGTTCGATCCGGACCTGCACGAAACGCCGATCGAACCGCCGCCTTCGGTCGCACAGGCTGTGGTGGTGATCGAGGTGCCGGTCGCGGTGACGCTGGCCATCTCGTCTGTCGCCATCGATCTTTCGACGCGCACCGCCCGCATCCGCGCCAGCTGGACCGCGCCGGTCGAGCCGGGGCTTGAGGCGGTGATCCGCTACCGCCGTTCGTTGGGGGGCGGCAGCTTTGATCCGCTGGAGCAGGCCGTCACCAATGCCGATGACGGCAGCGGTCTGACCGGCCCGGTGGCAGGTTTCGGCGATACCTACGAGGTGACGGTGAGCTTCCGGCGCGGCCTGAACGAGGGAGAGATTTCCCCCCCACAGACCATCGTGGCCAATTCGGACGATGCTGCCCCCGCTGCCGCCACGATCACCTCGGCGACGGGCGGGGCCGGACAGATCACGGTCGGCTACACGCTGCCCAACAGTGCCAACGTGGCCGGTGCGCGCCTGTGGCGCAACACCAGCAACAGCCTCACCGGGGCGACACTGTCCGCCACGGTCTATGGCGGCGCTGGTCAGGCCTTCACCCGCGCCGTCACCGGCTACACGGCCGGCACCGGCTGGGTCCTGGTGCAGACCTTCAACGGTTCGGACCTTTCCGGAGCCGCCGCGAGCCAGTCCGCCACCGTCACCTGACGGCACCCAGCCGTTCTCTTCGCAAGAACCTATATCAGGAGCGCCCGCAGCAATGCGGGCGACACGTTGCCATGCCGCAGACCCCCTCACAGATCTTCGCCTTCGGGCAGGAGCCAGACAAGCTCGAAGTTGTCGCGCTCCTGGATGAATATCTCTCCCGCATCGCATCGCTCGAAACCAACGGCGTGCCAGTCACGGATCTGCTGTTCCAGACCAAAGCCGAGATCGATGCCAGTTTGGCGTATGACGCCAACCGTGGTGCGGAGGTTGTTGCTGACCCCGTCCTATCAAACAACGGTGTCTACAAGAAAATCGGAGCATCCGGTACAGGATCATGGACCAGGATCGCCGATCTTCCGGGTTCTCTGATCGACAGCCGGAACAATGCCTATGTCGGCGTTCCGGCCGGGGCTGGAGGTGGGTTCGACAATGCCGCCTTTGGGGCTGGCGCATTGGGAATTTCCACAACCGCCGTCGCCAATGCCGCTTTCGGTCGGAGTGCCGGACGGTCAATCACCACAGGTTCAGGAAATATCTTCATTGGCTTCGAAGCTGGCAACAACGCGCTGCAGAAAGTCAATGCTGACCAGTCAATTGCCATTGGCTACGGGGCCTATACGACCGAGAATCTGCAAGTCGTTCTTGGGCAGGAAGGCATCTCGGAAACGATCCTTCGTGGCAGGATCATGCTCAACAGCCAGAGAGCGCTTCAGCACTGGCTGACCGGCCAAAACTATTTTGCCCTCGCGGCAGGCCCCTCGTCGGAGCCCACACCAACCTTCACCATTGGCAACGTCGGTGTGGGCCGAAACGCTCTTTCGAGCTTGTTGGGCAACGTCGTTGGTGGCGTGCAGAACACTGCCATGGGGGATCGCGCGCTTGAAAAGTGCGTCAATGGCAGTGACAATTCCGCCTTCGGTGCCGGCACACTGCAAAACATGATAACGGGCGTGGGGGCCAGCGCGTTCGGGCGGCTGGCCTTGGCCAACGTGACTGTGGGCGGTAACAACACCGCTTACGGTGACACGGCGCTCGAGTTCACCGTCGGCGACGGAATCACGCAAGCGATCGGCAACACCGCAACCGGCTACAGTGCGGCGATTCGAAACTCGACCGGAAGTTTCAATTGCGCCTACGGCATTTTTTCTGCCGGGGTTGCAAATGTGGTCCAGAGATCGACCTATTCGCGAAGCTGCGCTTTCGGCGCAGAGGTGATGCAGTTCAACCTGACGGGCGAAAACAATTCGCTGTTTGGCTTTCGTGCCGGGCACATCCTGACATCAGCCAACAATGCCGGGTTCGGCTGGGAAACGCTGCGAAATCTTACGTCTGGCAAAGAAAATGCCGCGTTTGGGTATCGGAGCGGCTGGCGGATCACGACAGGGGACAACAACACCTTTATCGGTGATGACAGCGGCTTTGATGGTGCTCAGCTTGTAACCGCAAGCAATTCGACCGCAATCGGAAATGGTTCTTATACCGATGCTTCAAACCAGATGGTCTTCGGCAACGTCGATGTCACTGAATACCTACTTCGATCCGCGACTGGACGCCTCAACATCATAGGCGGGCAGATTCAGTTCCCGGCAACGCAGGTTCCGTCCGCGAACGCCAACACGCTGGATGATTACCGGGAGAAGACCGGCACGCTGTCTGTCACGGTCACGCCAGGAAGCGGGTCGTTTACGACCGTCACGGCCACACTCGATTTCACCAAGGTTGGGCGTGTTGTTGTGTGGGATTGCGAAGTCCTCATCACCACGGCGGGCACGGCGGCTGGCCCGATCAATATCCCCCTGCCATTTTCGGCGGCGCGGCCAACATCGGGCTACGGGATTGATCCCTCCTCGTCGTTGAACGCGCTGGCTGTCCGCGTGATCAACAATGTCGCTGAGGTGTGGAACACAACCGGCGGTGCCACCATCATCGCATCCGGTCGCACGATCCGCGTTGGCGGTACATACACCGTCTGACCTTCACCCTGAAAGGAAGCACCATGAACTCCCAGGTTATCACCGACTTCTTCAACAGGCTGAACGCCATCCGACCGTTCGTACCGCCGATGCAATTCGATGCGCTCGCCGATCACCCAACGGCGCACGCACTTGTCAAGCTGGCATCCGGCGAATTGTTACTGACCGCGCCGAAGCCGCCGGAACCAAAGCCAGAGGAGCCAACGGCGGTTGAGGTCAGGGAAAAGCCCAAACCCGCATCGAAGCCCTAGCTCGCCAAGGCAGGCCAGAAGGCCAGGTAAGCCGGCGTCCGTCGATCTGACTTCCCCGAGCCAACAGGAGCACGCTGGCGAGATCTGGCGCGATGACACATGGCTATTGTCGTTCCAGCGGAGTGGACTCCGCGCGCCGATCTGAGGCGCATCATCGTTCACTGGACCGGCGGCATGCACCTGCCGAACGGGTTGGACCTCAGCCATTACCACATCCTGATCAGGGGCGACGGCGGGCTTGTGCTGGGCAATGTCTCGATTGCGGCCAATGCGGTCGGCTCGACGATGAGGCCGCGCGCCAGCCACACGCTGAACTGCAACGAAGGGTCCATCGGCGTGTCGCTGTGCGGCATGGCCAAGGCCGTTGAGCGGCCCTTCCAGCCCGGGCCTGCGCCGATCACCAAGGAGCAATGGGCCGCTCTCCCGCATGTTCTGGCTCAGCTTTGCGCGCGATACCGCATCCCGGTCTCCGACCAGACGATCCTGAGCCATGCCGAAGTGCAGGCTAACCTTGGGATCAAGCAGCGCCAGAAATGGGACATCGCCATTCTGCCGTTCGCGACGGACCTGAATACGGCGCGCGAGGTCGGGGACCGGTTCCGGCACTGGACTGCCAAGGCGATGGCAGTCTGACATGCGCCGCCGAACGATCATCGCAGCGTTGCTGATGCTCGCCAGCCCCGTCCGGGCCCACTGGCGCTATGACGCGGCATGCTGCGCCGACAATGACTGCCAGCCGGTGCCCGACAGCGCCGTGCACGAGGCGGGCGGCGGCGTCATCGTCCGGCTGATGCCTGGCCAGCACCTCATGTGGGGCAAGGACAAGTCCGGCGACTTCGTGGCCGAGATCGCCCGCGGTGACCTGCGCAAGCCGCTTGATGGCCACTGGCATGTCTGCATCGGCCCGGCGGGCAACCTGCTGTGCGTCTACCCGCCGATGCGCGGGTTCTGAGTTCCGCGCCGGGCGGCTTCCCGGCAAATCAAAGGAGAAGACCATGAAGGTCCGAGCCATGTTCTACGTCAAGGAAATCAAGCATCACGCCGTGTCTGATCCGGGCGCGGTGCATGCCGAAGTCAAGCTGTCGGCGGCGTTCGGCAGCTACCTGAAGGGCCTCGCCGAGGGCAACAAGGATTGGTCGAAGTTCACGCCCAGCGGCGAACTCGCGATGACCATCACCAATCCAACCGCCATCGATCAGTTCGAGATTGGCGAGGTCTATGAGTTGTCTATCGAGAAGGCCGCCAAGGTCGCTTGATCAAGACCCGCGCCCGGCCGGTTCTGCCGGGCAACCTTCCTCAACCTCAAAAGGATACTCCCATGGACTGGAACATCATTCAGCAATTCATCCGCATCCTGCTGCAATTCGGCGCGGGCCTGCTTGTGTCGCGCGGCATCATCAACGCCGACATGGCGGCGTCCGGCATCGGCGCGATCCTGTCGCTTGGCGGCATCGCCTGGTGGGCGATCTGGAACCGCAAGGTCGAGATCAAGTGACCTCGCTGTTCTGGGCGCTCTGCGTCATCGTCCTCGCGCTTGCTGCCGTGGGCGGCTTCTGGGCCGTCCGCGCATGGGGCTGGTATGCCGTCCCTGGGATCATCGGAGGGCTTGTGCTTCTGGCGCTGGCCTTCCTGCGCATCATGGCATGGGCGAACACGCCATGACCTCGATCTGGCTCATCCTTGCGCTGATCGCCTCGCTGGCGGGCAAC
>JAIYAJ010000374.1 GCA_027489105.1 Zymomonas sp.
ACTTTACCCCCTTCGCGGCCCCCCGCCGGCGAAGGCTTCGCCGACAGCGCGATGACGGCGGTCCGTTCGGACGTTCCCGCAGGAACGGTCCGTTTCGGCCCGCTATATGGAAAGTAGAGGGGGGACGCGCGGCCGCAAGCTCTATTTTGCCCGGGCAGGTTTTTGTCACGAAAGGGGACGGTGGTCAGAGGGGCGGAATCTCGTCCAGCACCTTGCGGATTTTTCGGGCCAGCTCCAGCTTGGAATAGGGTTTCTGCAGCAATGTCACACCCGCCACGAGGCGCCCGTCCTTCATCAGCGCGTCGCGCGAATAGCCCGATGTATAGAGGACGCGCAGCCAGGGCTGGTCCGCAGCCGCCGTCTCCGCCAGTTCCCGGCCGTTGAGCCCGCCCGGCATCACGATGTCGGTAAACAGCAGATCGATGTCCTGTCGTGCGCCGAGGATGGCGAGTGCTGCTTGGCCATCCTCCGCCTCGATCACCTGATAGCCCAGGCCCTGGAGCTGGGCGACCGCATGGGCGCGCAGCACCTCATTGTCCTCCACCAGCAGGATGCGTTCATCGCCAACGGGCGGCGCCTCGTCCGTCCCCTCGCTGGCGTCGTCATCGTTCGCATCGCCCTCTGGTGCGGTCGGCAGGTGCAGCGCAAAGCAGGTGCCCCGGCCGAGATCGCTCCGGACCTCGACGAAACCGCCCGACTGCTTGACGAAGCCATAGACCATGCTCAAGCCGAGGCCCGATCCCTGCCCGGCCTCCTTGGTCGTGAAGAAGGGTTCGAAGATGCGGCTCATCAGTTCGGGGGCGATGCCGGTGCCCGTATCGCTCACTTCGATCACGACATAGTCGCCGCGGCTCGCTTCGGGATGATGCCGATAGCTGTCCTCGTCGATGCTGGCGTTGCGCGTGGCCAGGGTGAGCACGCCGCCCTCCGGCATAGCGTCGCGGGCATTGATGCACAGGTTCAGGATGGCCGCCTCGGTCTGGCCCGGATCGGCGAACACCCGGCGAAGCTCTGCCGAGGCATCGACGACGAAGCGCAGCCCGCCGCCGAGCGAGCGGCGCAGCAGCGGAATATTGCGATCGAGCAGCGTGTTGAGGTCGAAGCTTTGCGGCTCGAGTGGCTGCCGGCGCGAAAAGGCGAGCAGGCGCCGGGTCAGTTCGCCGCCCTGTTCTGCGGCGCGCAGCACCAGAGCCGCCAGCTTGCGCTGTTCCTCGTCCCGGAGCGTTTCCAGAAGGGATTCGCTGCTACCGATCATGATCGTCAGCAGATTGTTGAAATCGTGCGCCACGCCACCCGTCAGCTGGCCGATAGATTCCATGCGCTGCGCAAACTCCATCTGGCTGCGCAGCGATTTCTCCTCGGTGATGTCCTCGATCATGCACAGATGTTGCGCCACCGGTTCACCGGGCAGGGCGAAGCGAGCGATCGTCATGTGCACCCAAACGGTCTCGCCCGTCTTGCGGAGATAGCGCTTCTCGAGCTGATAACCGTCGATCGCTCCCCGCGCGAAGCGGTCCCACAGCGCAACGTCCTGGGCGAGGTCTTCGGGGTGGGTGATTGCCTGCCAGGTCAGCGTGCGAAGTTCGTCGAGAGTCCGGCCGACAATAGCTTCGAAGCGCGGGTTGACGGTATGGAAATCACCCTTGGCGGTATCCATGACCGCAATTCCGATCGGCGAAGCCTCGAACACGGCGCGGAACCGCCGTTCGGACTCGGTCAGATTGGCCTGATAGCGTGCAGCCGCATCCTCGACCTCGTCGATTTCCAATGCCAGGCCGAACTGCGCGGCGATATCCATCAGCAGCGCGCGGGCCTCCTCGTCGAAAAAATCGACGTCGCCCACATGGATCCCCATGATGGCCACGGGCTCCTTCTTGCGGCGCAGGGGAATCGACGCCATGCCTTTCCAGCCGAAACGGGCCCCGGCTTCGCGCCACGAGGCCGTCAGCGGATCCCGCGCATAATCGTCGACCCAGACGGGTTCGCCACGGCGGAAGGCGGTGCCGGTCGGCCCTAGCCCGCGTGGGTCATCGGCACGCGCAGACAGCCGGACATGGGACACATGATCGAGCGCCTCGCCCCGGATCGTCAGCGGCCCGAAGATGCCGGTTTCCTCGTCGGCGAAGCCGATCCAGGCGAGCTTGATGTCGCTGCTGCCGACCAGGATGTCGCAGATGGTTGCGCACAGATCATCGATCGGCGCGCGGCGCGCTATCGCCGCGTTGCAGGCCGCCAGCGTGGCGTACAGCCGGGCGTGGCGGCGCGACCGGAACTCATAGACCTTCTGGTTGTGGATGTCGGTGTAAGTGCCGATCATCCGCACTGGCAGACCGCCGGCATCGCGCTCGAAGATCATGCCGCGATCATGAAACCAGCGATAGCTGCCGTCGGCGCACCGGCAGCGCATCTGGCATTCGTACGAGTCCGTCTCGCCGCGCAGATAGCGCTGGAGGGCGATGCGGTTGCGCTGGCGGTCCTCGGGGTGAATGCGCGCGCGGATGCTGCGCAGGCTGCTCTGGCGTTCCTCGTCCGGATAGCCGAACATCGCGTTCAGCCGCTGCGACAGATAGATTTCCCGCCGCGACAGATTCCAGTCCCACACGCCCAGCCCAGATCCTTCGATCGCCGAGCGCCAGCGCAGTTCATTTTCGACCAGGGCGGATTCGGACCGGCGGGCGGCGGCCTCGCTCTTGGACAGCATCGCGCTGCGCCGATTGGCGGCATGGAGGGCATCGGCCAGCGCCTTCTCCATCCGCAGCTGCCGCGTGCGCCCGATGGCAAGCGGCAGGCACATCAGTATCGCGACGCTGAAGAACAGCTCCAGATAGGTGCCCCGCTCGGTCGGGCTATAGCCCGCGATCGACAGTTTTCCTTCGAGACCGGTGGTGAAGCGCAGCAGCATGCAGGCCGCGATAATGGTCACCAGAGAACCCAGTCCGGCGCCGAACAGCCCATGCCGCCATGCCAGCAGCATCAGGATCGGCACCGCCAGATAGACTCCCGGATAGCCCGGTGGCCCGAAGGTGAGGAAGAGGATCAGGAACTGAAGCAGGACCAGTGTGACTCCGATCAGGTCCATCGGTTTCGACAGGCGGTCGCGCGGCGCCGAGAGGGCGAGCAAAGGGAGGGCGAGAACGAACAAGCCGAGGAAGACGATCAGCGACCAGTCGAGCATGAAGCGGTTGTAGACGTCGGCGATGCCGAGCCCGACATTGAGGGCCATCGCTATCCCGACCTTGATCGCGGTGGTCGCCGCTCCCATCCCCGCCAGCCAGAGCAGGTGGCGAATATCGGTCAGGTCGAAATAGCGTCCCACCCGGCCGCGGATGATCGTCGCGCACAGCACGAACTGGACTGCGTTGGTCGCGGCGCTGAGCGCGTGAAGCAGCATGGCCTTGTCCTGG
>JAIYAJ010000086.1 GCA_027489105.1 Zymomonas sp.
GCGCGCCCCAGCCCCGCGCGGCGAGGCGTTTCTGATAGGCGGTCAGTTCCTCGGGGCTCAGTCGCAGACCCGCCCTGACACGGGTGCGCCATTCCTCGGGGATGCTGTCGGCAAAAAAGGCCCGCACCTCTTCCTGAAAGGCGCGGTCGGATGCATCGAGTTCCAGCTTCATTCCATCTGCCCTGTATTGAACGGCAGACGCTAATGCGTCGGCCGCCCCGATCGGCAGGGGAAGTGCGTCCGGCGGTGATTAATCCCGGATGTGATCGGGCGTCGCGAAGCGCGCTTCAGCGATACCGCGCGCACCGCAATCACGGATCGCCAGGATGCGGCCGCCGTCGGCATGGTCGGTGACGAGATGCCGGCCCGAATCGCCGATGCTGGTGACGAAGAGAATGTCGAGGTCGGGCCCGCCGAAGGCCGGGCAGGAGGGGAAAGGCATAGGCACCTCGATCCGGCGCAGCAGCGCGCCGTTCGGCGACACGCAGGCGATTGCCTGGTCGAGGACCAGCGCGATCCACAGATTGCCGTCGGCGTCGATCGTGGCGCCATCGGGCGCCTTGCCGATGCCGTCCAGCATGATGCGCCCGACGGTCTCGCCGACCACGCCGGTTGCGGCGTCGTACCGATGCCGGCGGATGAAACCGTCGAGGCTGTCGGCGAAGAATATCTCTCTGCCGTCGGGCGAGAAGCAGATCGCGTTGCCGATCCGTATTCCATCGGCCAGTGCGACCGGCAAGGCGTCGCATCCCAGCCGCCAGAACCGTCCGGTAGAGACGTCGTCGAGCTGCGTCTCTCCGCAGAAGAAGAAGCGGCCCTGGCGATCGAGCTTGCCGTCGTTCAAGCGGGTAGACCCCGACGGACGCGCAAGGGCAGCGAGTTCGCGGACAGAGCCGTCCGCCGCGTCCACCAGGCAGAAGCGATCGGCGAAGGCGACGAGCAGGCCATCTTCGGCCAGCGCGATGCTGCCGGGAAGTTCGGCATAGTCCCGGCGCGAGAGCAGCGTGCCGTCGGGCTTGGCGGCGAAGATCGCCATGGCGCGCGCGTCGACCCACCAGAGGCACTGGTTGCGTGCATCCCACAAGGGGCTCTCGCCCAGCTTGCAGCGGTGCTCGCCCAGAAATGCGATGTCGGCCATGATGCCCTGTCCTCTCCTATCGAACGGATATTCTAGGCAGAGCCTGGCGCGCTCCGTTCGCGGATCGCTCCGGCGCGCGCACTATCACGTCTGCGATGGCGGTCGGCCCGGCGATCAGTCGTCGTCGCCCTCGGGCATGGGCGACGGTGCGAAGGCGCCCTGTTCGAACTCGGCGATGATGTCGCGCATGATCGAAACGATGCGATCGCGATTGTCGTCGATCCGTTCGGCAAATCCCCCCACCCCGATCGCCAGCGGGATACCGTAGAGATCCGCGTCGAGCGGCATCGCGATCGACGAGACTTCCATTGTAGGCCGGTGGGGCACATGCGAGTAGCCGAGCACCCGAACCCGGCCGATCTGCTGCATCAACTCGGTCAGCGACACCCGTTCGCTGTCGTCGGTCGCATAAGCGTTGGAATAGCGGCGCAGCTTGTCGATCTTTGCGTCGTCCATCCGCGACATCATCGCGATCCCCGAGGAGGAATCGACCAGCTTGCGCATCGCCCCCACGCGTGGCGCCATCTTATACTCGTGCGAGGGCGTGAGCAGGATGACGTACTGGATGAAAAGGTCGTTCTGGGTCACCAGCGCGACGGTCTCGTCGGTCCGGCGCTGCAACTCGCTGATCATCTCGCGATAGCCGCCGGACGCCTGGATATAACCGGGCAGCCAGCTGCCGAGATGCGAGAAGCGGGTGGTCGGCAGGTAGGTGCGCGTCTCGCGATTATAATTAAGATAGCCGGCGCCCACCATGCTCTTGAGCAATTGGGTGGTGCTCGACTGGGGATAGCCGAGCGTGGTGTGTATCTCGTGCAACGGCAGCGGCGTGCGGCGCTCCGCGAAGAGCTCCATGATCTCGAACGTCCGCAGCGCGGACTTGACGCCAGCCAGCATAGCCTATCCCTGCGCGCGTCACCGTGCCGAAGCGGTGCGCATCGTTGGGACCGTCCTACTACCGCCGCCGGGCCTTGGTCATCCTCAAATTGGCGCCGCCGTCGAAGGGCAGGACATGGCCGTTGATGCCGCCCGCAGACAGCAGCGCGGCGCCCAGTTGCGCGGCCTGCCCGATCCAGCCGTCCGGCAGGCGCGTCCTGTCTCTCGGAAAGGCGATTATGTTGACGACCAGGCCTGCCTGCATTCGCTCCAGCACGAGCGAGCGCATAAGCCCGATCGCGAAACCCGCCAGCGCTGCAGCGGGCACCGCGTGCCACTCTCCCAGATGATCCACCGAACCCAGCAACAGGACGCTGGTCCGCTCTGGCGGAAGCGAATGCAGATGATCCGTCAAATCGAGCGCGGGCGTCAGAAAACCCTGCTCGAAATCGGCATCGGAAAGGTCGAGGAAGGGCGTCCCGCTACGGGGTGAAGTGGCATCCACCAGCACGCTGCGCTCCGCGACCTCGGGCGACAGCAGTGCGGCCATGGCCTGGTGCATGTCCGCAAGAAAACTGGTCGCGCCGAGCGCCAGCAGGCTGTGTGTCATGATCGGTCCCGTCAGAGTGGCTCGACGCCGAGCGATTTGCCGCCATCGACGAGAATCACTTGCCCGCTCAGCTTTCGCCCGTCCTCGGACGCCAGATAGGCGACCGCCGATGCGATCGAGCGCGGTGCGAGCGGGGAGCCGCTCGGCTCGAGTGCGGTCAGCTGAGCCCGCATCGCGTCGGTGAAGTCGGCGATCATGCGCGTTTCGACCATGCCGGGGGCCACCGCGTTGACCGCGATCTTCCGCCAGCGCAGCTCGACAGCCATCGCCCGGGTCATTGCGACCACCGCAGTCTTCGATGCGACATAATGGGCCGCGCCTGCCCCGCCGAGATAGCCGCGCGACGCGATGTTGACGATCGCCCCGCCCGCCATCCGCCTGGCCGCCTCTTGCGCCACCACGAAGCTGCCATGGACATTCACCCGCAGCATGCGGTCGAAATCCACGCGGCGGAGTTGTGCGAAGGGCAGCAGTTCGGCGGCGATGCCGGCATTGTTGACGATCAGGTCTAGCCTGTCGAAGGCCGCAATCGCGTCCGCGACCGCCGCGCGATCGGTTATGTCGACAGCGCGGCCGGCGATGTCGAAGCCCTCTCTCACCGCTTCGGCCGCAGCTGCGTCTACCTCCGCCGCATCGCGATCGAACATGGTGACCGACCAGCCCTGCCCTGCGAGCATCCGCGCGATGGCATTGCCGATCCCGCGCGCGCCGCCGGTCACGATTGCCTGAGGCCGTGCCATCGGTCAGTTCAGCGGGTCGGCGGCGAGGATCGGGCCGAGCTGGTCGAGCGCGCGCCGATAATCGGCCTTGCCGCTTGCGTGGCGCGGCATCTCGGCCACCTCGATCAGGCGACGCGGCAGTTTGTAGCGCGCCAGGTCGGTTTCGAGCGCCGCGCGGACGGTATCGCGATCGAAGCCGCTGCTGGTCCGGACGAGTGCCACGACCGCCTTGCCCCAGCGCTCGTCGGGAACCCCGACCACCATCGCATCCTCGATCCCCGGTGCCCGCTTGAGCGCCTCCTCGACCTCTTCGACGAAGATCTTCTCGCCGCCGCTATTGATGCAGAGATTGCCCCGCCCAACCAGCCGGATCAGCCCGTCGGGCATCCGCTCGGCGATGTCGCCCGGCACGGCATAGCGCTCTCCGTCGATCAGCGGATAGGTCGCGGCGGTCTTGTCCGGATCGCCATAATAGCCCTTGGCGAACGGGGCCCGGCGCGCGAGCCAGCCCTCGCCCGGCACGCCATCGGGCAGCGGTTTGCCGCTCTCGACATCGATGATCACGGTCTGGCGGCCCGGCTCGAAGAAGCCGGTCGGGGTTTCCTGGGTCGCGGTGGTCACCGCATAGCCGAGGCCCGAGGCTTCGGAGGCACCGAGAATGTCGACCAGCACAATCTGCGGGATGAGGCGGACCAGCTCCTGCTTGACCTCGCGGCTCCACATCAGCCCCGCCGATGAGATCACCCGCATAGAAGCGAGCGACCATCGGCCGGGATGGGCAGCGAGCGCCTGCGCCATAGGACGGGCGAAAACATCGCCGACGATCAGGACGCGAGTGACCTGCCAGCGGTCGACGACGTCCCACAGTTCCTCGGCGTCGAAGCGATCCTTTGCCAGGAGCAGCGCCGTGCCGCCCATGATCAGTTCCGCCATGCAGCTGTTGAGGCCAGCGCCGTGCATCAGCGGGCAAGCCGGCAACACCCGCCCCGGTGCCACATTGTTCGCGACCTGGCTGATATGGTCGTCCATCGACAGGATCGCCGTCTTTACCACGGGCGATTCGAGCTGAACGCGGCGTGCATCGGCGGCGCGCCACATCACACCCTTGGGCTTGCCCGTCGTGCCGCCCGTGTAGAGCAGATAGCCGTCATCGGGTGATCGCGCGACGTCCAGTGGCGAGCCGTCACCTTCCTCGACCATTGCGCCATAGTCGCCGCTGCCGTCGATCTGGACCGACAGCAACAGATGATCGAGGCGTCCATCGATCGGCGCGACGACCGGCGCGAATTCCGCCTGGTAGAACAGCGCCGCCGCCGTGCAGTCGGCCAGGACATACTCGATCTCTGACGTGGTGTAGCGATAGTTGATGTTGACGTGCGTCAGCCGCGCCTTGAACGCAGCGCAGGAAATCTCGATGAACTCGGGAATATTCCGCGCCATGATGGCAACGCGGTCACCCGTCTGCAATCCGCCCGACAGCATCGCACGGGCCAGCCGGTTGGTGCGAGCATCGAACTCGCCCCAGGTGATGACGCGGTCGCCATGGATGATCGCCGGCCGATCGGCCGGTACGACCGATGCGGTTGCGTCCAGCAGATCACCGAAGTTCCAGTCGCTCGCCCAGCCCATGTCCCGCGCCCCTCAGCGGCCTGTGAAGTTCGGCGCGCGCTTCTCGACGAAGGCGGCCACAGCTTCGGCGGCGTCGTGCGACTTGGACAGGAGCGCGGTATTCCCCTGCTCGTAGATATAGCCGTCGCGCAGCGTCATATTCTCGATCGTGCGCATCGAGTCCTTGGCCAGCTTCGTCGCCAGCGGGCTCTTGCTCGCGATGGTGCGCGCCATGTCCATCGCGAAAGGCAGCAGTTCTTTGTGCGGCAGGCAGGCTTCGATGATCCCCCGGCGATAGAGTTCGGCGGCCGGAGCGCGGTAGCCCGTCAGCATCATGCGGCGGACCAGCGAATGCGGCAGGATGCGCGCGGCATGCTTTCCCCCGCCCATCAGCCCGACGTCGACTTCGGGCAGGCCGAAGACCGCCGCCTCCGACGCGACGATGATGTCGCAGCTGGCGACGAGGCCGAGGCCTGCCCCCAGCGCAGGACCATTGACGGCAGCGATGGTCGGCTTGGCGTTGTCTGCGATCGCATAGCTGATCTCGCGGACTTTGCGATTGCGCGCCCAGCGCGCGCCGGGCTGCGAAAGATCAGGACGGTTCTTCAGGTCCGCGCCGGCCGAAAAGCATTTGCCAGCGCCGGTAAGCACGACGACGCGCACGTCGTCGCGATCGTTGAAGCTGTCGAAGACCGCCGTCATTTCCTCGACGAAGTCCATGTTCTGGGAATTGACCGGCGGATTATCCATCGTGACCAGCGCCACATAATCCGACACGTCCAGCCTGACCTGACTCATAGCTCCATCTCCTTTGCAGGGCGACATATGCCCTGACGGTTGCGAGACACATCGAAGCGGAGAGGGTCGCGGCAGTATCTCATATGCGATCGATCCAGGCCGCGCCCCCACGAGGATCAGAGTGCAGCCCGCCCGTCGGCGGCATAGCCTCCGTCCACCGCCAACGTCGCACCGGTTACGTAGGACGCAGCCTCGGATGCGAGGAAAGCGACAGCCTCGGCGATCTCTTCCGGCCGCCCCAGCCGGCCGAGCGGGGTCCGGGCAATCATGCCATCGGCATTGCGCTCGCCCTTTTCCAGCAGCCGCGCGACGCCGGGCGTCTCGATATAGCCGGGCGCGACCGCGTTTACCCTTATGCCGAAAGTCGCCAGTTCGCAGGCGAGGCTGCGGGTCAGCATCACAACGCCCGCCTTGGCCGCACAATAGGCATTGCGCGCCGGAAGTCCGAGGACCGACGCAATCGACGCGATGTTGACGATCGCGCCACCGCCTTGCCCCTTCATATGGGCGGCGGCCGCCCGCGCGCCATGCATCGCGGCGCCCAGATTGATCGCCACGATCCGCCGGAACTCGGCGATGTCCTGCTCGGCGGTCGGGATCAGGGCATCCACAGCGCCGGCATTGGCGACAAAAGTGGAGACCGGGCCCAATTGCCGGACAGCCTCCGCGAAGGCGGCGGACATCGCTCCGCCATCGGTCACGTCGGCCCGGAGCGGCAGAATGCCCGTCGGTACGATTGCCAGGGCATGCTCGTCCTTGTCGATGACCGCCACCCGATGCCCGCGCGCCAGAAACAGGGCCGCCGTCGCCGCGCCGATCCCCTTGGCGCCCCCGGTGATGACGACTGCACCATCCTGCGGTCCTTGCGGTGCGACGCTGCTGGACGCCTTCGACGCGGCACCGAAGGCATCCACGCCGCCGTCGACCGGCAGCGAGGCGCCGGTGCAGAAACCCAGCCGCGCGACGCGGAACACGGCTTCGGCCACTTCCTCGGGGCGTCCGAGCCGGCCAAGCGGAATCGCCCCGGCGATATGCTCGCGCTGAAAGCGACCCTCGGCCTCGAGCGCACTGATGATGTCGGTGTCGGTATAGCCCGGCAACACGGCGTTGACGCGGACGCCGGCCGGCGCGAGTTCGACCGCGAGCGCCCGCGTCAGGCCGAGCAGCGCCCCCTTGGTCGCCCCATAAGCGGCACGGCCGGGCAGCGCCCGCACCCCCGCGCCCGACCCGATATTGACGATCGCCCCGCCGCCGCGCTGCGTCATGCCGGGCACGACGGCGCGCGCCAGCAGAAAGGGGCCGTCGAGATTGACCGCCATCAGCCTGTCGATGACATCGGCGGGAACGTCCAGAAAGGGACGCGCCTGGGCATCGACGATGCCGGCATTGTTGATCAGGATATCGACGGAACCGTATCGCGCCTCGATCATGGAAAGTGCGTGCGACACCGATACAGGATCGGAAACGTCCATTTCCACGCCCATGTGCGCGGCGCCGAGGCTGGCCGCCATCGCATGACAGGCCGGATCGCGGTCGGCGATGACGACCCTGTCCCCGGCGGCAGCAAAGCGCCGGGCGCAGGCCAGCCCGATACCGCGAACGGCTCCGGTCACCAGCACGACGGCGCCTTCCCGGCTTTCCATGTCGTCGCTCATGTTCCACTCTCCAGCTGCGAATTTCTCCGGGAGAGCAGTCTCGCGCCCGCCGCTTGTCAAACCGGCACTCCGCCCATTTTCAACTATCAAGCTGGCGATAGTTCCCCGCAGGCTGTGGAAATGCACCCGTCGCTGCACCGACCGGTCCTAGGGGACGAGTCCGAGAGGAGCGAACATGGCACGGGAACTCGAGAACAAGGTTGCGGTCATAACCGGCGCATCGCGCGGACTGGGCAAGGCCATGGCCGAGCTATTCGCGGACGAGGGCGCCAAAGTCGTGCTGCTCGACCTCAAGCAACATTGGGCACAGGCCGCTGCCGACGAGATCGTCGCGCGCGGCGGCGACGCCGTCGGGCTGGCGGCCGACGTGTCTGATCGCGACGCCGTCGCTGCGGCGATGGCGGACTGCGTGGCCCGCCACGGCCGCGTCGACATCCTCGTCAACAACGCGATGTGGAACCGCTACGATCCGCTGGAGGACATCACGCCCGAGACCTTCGCGCGAATGACCGGCGTCGGTCTCGCGGGCATCGTCTGGGGTATGCAGGCCGCCGCGCCGCACATGGCTTCGGGTTCCTCGATCATCAACATCGGCTCG
The DNA here is from genome assembly GCA_027489105.1 of Zymomonas sp. The sequence continues at coordinate 8,003 of JAIYAJ010000086.1, forward strand.
ATGGCCGGGCGCCTCGGCAGCCGCGGCAGCATCCTCTATTCGGCGGTCAAAGCCGGAGTTGACGGCCTGACACGCGCCGCCTCGGTGGAACTGGGACCCAAGGGCATTCGCGTCAACGCCATCGCGCCCTCGACCGTCGCCACCGAAGGCGTGCTCGCCATATTGTCGGAAGACAATTTGGCGCTCCGTGTCGAGCAGACACCGCTCGGACGCCTCGGCGAAACCGCC